>CALMUA010000260.1 GCA_937872775.1 uncultured Ruminococcus sp. | reverse complement strand
CTCTGAACACTCTTTCCCTACACGACGCTCTTCCGATCTAAATAAAATAAATTATTTTTGAATTGGAATTAAAATAAAATGAGGAGCTAACGTATGAAAAAAATAAAAAAAATCTCAGTGATGACTGCAATATTATGCTTTGCCATGTTCATACAGACACCCGGACATACTGATGCGGAGGAACCAAGAGATAATTGGAAACTTACATGGTCTGATGAATTTGATGGAAATATGCTTAATCCTGATGTATGGTCATATGAAACAGGAAACTGGATTCTTAATGAAAAAGGAGGCTATGAAACATCGGGTTGGGGAAATAATGAGCAGGAATTTTACACAGACAAAAATGCTGTAGTAAGTGATGGTACACTTAAAATACAGGCGAAAAAAGAAACATATGTTGACGATGTTCAGGGTACATATGAATATACCTCATCAAAGCTTGTTACTAAAAATAAATTTTCAGTGTGCTATGGAAAAATAGATATCCGTGCAAGAGTAGATTCGGGAAAATCACTCTGGCCTGCAATATGGATGCTTCCGGAGGATAATGTATATGGTGCATGGGCATCATCAGGTGAGATTGATATTATGGAGGGGTATGGAAGCATGCCTCAGAAAATATGCGGTACAATTCATTTCGGTGATTTATGGCCAAATAATAAATATCTGACGAATGAATATCTGTTTAAAGATAACGATTCAACGGAAAACTGGCATGTATACAGTGTAGAATGGGAAGATAATCAGATCAGATGGTATGTTGATGACGTTCTTTACAGTTCTCAGAGTGACTGGTATTCAAGCGGAAGAACATATCCTGCACCATTTGATCAGAATTTTTATCTTATTCTTAATCTGGCAGTCGGGGGACATTTTGATGGTATAGACGGTATTTATGCTGATCCGACAATATTTGAAAATGGACCCAAGCAAATGGAAGTTGATTATGTAAGGGTATATCAGAGGGACGGCATTTCTCATACTCCTTCAACTCCGGCACATTCAACACTCGAGCCTTATTTCATGGATGGTGGAATCGGTACGATGTCAAACTCCGATAATGGTACACAAATATCAATAACAAATGCAGGCACTCAGACATACAGTGTAATGGCTGCACTTGAAGGACTTGAAGTTGGTCCGCAAAGACAATTCTCTGTTGATTTTGATATATGGTCATCAGTTCCGAGGGACATTGAGATGACAGTAGAAAATGCTTCATACCAAAGGTATTATGATAAAACAATATCTCTGAATAAAGAACCAACTCACTGTCATTATGATTTTTCATTTGACGATGCACAAAATGTTGATCTGAAAATTCAGGCAGGAAATGTTGCAGGTGCAGCAGCATTAGGAAATCATACAGTTTATATATCAAATCTTAAATGGACAGAAGCAGGCAAAGAGACTGTAAGTCAGCCAGTTACTGTACCAGTAACAGAATATACAGAAACCCAGACATCAAATGTTGGAACAAAGCCTGTAAGTGAATCATCAGGTGAAACAGAAAGTACATTATATGGCGATGTTAATCTTGACAGAAAGATTGATATTACAGATATGACATATATATCATTGTACTGTCTTGGAGATATTAAGCTCAGTGATAAGGCATTTAAAAACGCTGATGTCGTTACTGACGGAGAAGTAAATCTTGCTGATCTTTCTACAATGAAACAGTATATTATGAAAGAGAATGTTGTACTGGGTAAGAAATAATTATTTACTTAAATATAAATTTTAAATGAGCTGTATCGGAAAATTAATTCTGATACAGCTCATTTTTTGATAATGGGGGAATGGTTTGGATACATATTTTAATGATAGAAAAAAATATAGAAAAGATTATATGTATTATAATCCAATTAATTAAAGCACGAGTTGATATTTCATTCAGATGCGTGATGCGTTCAATTGCGGGACTTGACAATGTGGTACAGGCCGCAATTAAATGTAACTTCCTCCATGTCATAATTTTCTCTATAAAAGTAAAATTCACTCTTGACAGTATGAAAATATAGCGTTATAATATATCTATTAGATATATCTGAAATTAATATTTTATTGAAGGGAATAATTAATTGTGCTTGAATCACTGATACTCGGTATGGTAATTAATGAAGACTTAACAGGTTATGATATAAAAAAACTAATTGAAACAAATATCGGCACATTTTACAAAGCAAGTTTCGGAAGCCTGTATCCTGCATTAAAGAGACTCACGCAAAAGAAAAGTCTTACCTCATATGAAAAACCGCTCGGCAACAGAAAGAAAACATTTTACCATATTACAGATGAGGGAAAGCAAATGTTTCTTCAATGGCTCACATCTCCCATGGATATCCTGGACGGTACAAATCCAAACCTTGCAAAGATATATTTCTTTGATTCTCTTCCCGATAAAATGCGTAGTGTCCAGCTTTCAATTTACGAAATGAATAGTGTCTCATATTTAAAAAAAATTGAAACACTTGAGAAAAAATATAATGCTATGGAAAATAAGGATTGCTATTATTATAAGCTGTCTACACTTTATTATGGTATATGTGTAACAAAAAAAACTATAGAATGGTGCAGGCATATTAATCAAAGGAGGCCTTTAAATGAGCTTATTTAAAAGTCCTGTAGTTATAAATTATAAAAATATCAAGGATCCGAGAAAGCTTCCCGGTTTTATAAAAAAATCATTCTGTATGTCTGTTGATGGGGGAGATGTCTGGTTTGAACATCTCGATGGAATTTATGAATATGAAACACTTGTAGTGGAAAAACTCATAAGTGATTATGAGACATTCAGATATCCTTCAATGCCATCGCTGATTGCCGTAAATCTTTATGAGACAATGATAACAGATAATATTATTGATAATATTGCCGAAAAACTAACTGGTAAAAAGCATTTTACAAGGGTAGTATTTGTAGGTGCAGATAAAATAAGCAGGCATTGTATTAGAAGATCACTTTCAAAAAGAAACAGTACATTTGCACTGGCATTTATAGATGATTTTCAAAAGGCTAAAGAATGGCTGGTTTCAGAAAATATATAAATTTTGTAGGAGGAATAGGTTATGCTTAATATGTCGCCAAGCGGTGCACTGAGTCCGTATTACTATAAGGGTGGATATTTTCATGGAATACATTACGGAAGTTATTTTGATGATTATGAATCTTTGTTTAAAATGATAGACAAAGAAGAGGCATTTATCCTTAAATCACCTGATAAAAGAAGAATAATGATGGACTTTTATGAAACTAATTTATCAGATAATGTGATTGAAAAAATAGTCACACATATTACAAATATTGACTCTAAAATAATAAAGCTTGCTGTAGCAACAGATAAAAGAGGTCTTTCACTTATTAAAAAAGCTCTCAGAAAATCAAACTCATTTCGTCCTGCATGCTGCTATTTCTGTACAGATATGGAAGAAGGAAAAACATGGCTTGTCAGTGATGAGTTTTAAATGATAACTATGTATAATATTTAATAGAATTAAAACACAGATTTGAAATACTGGCATATCCTGATATAAGGTTATATGCCAGTATTTTTCTTTATATATTT
>CALMUA010000259.1 GCA_937872775.1 uncultured Ruminococcus sp. | reverse complement strand
GGTATTTAAATAATTTAATAATCAATAAAAAGGATTTTTGTAATTATATGCAGAAGTTTTTTTTATTGATTATCCAAAAATAAAAAAAGAAAGAGGGTTTATATGATGAGGACAATAGCGTTTTATAATAACAAGGGTGGTGTATCCAAAACTACAACTGTGATTAATGTTGCGTATATTCTGGCTGAAATTAAGAAAAAGAAAGTTCTTGTTGTAGATTGTGATGGTCAGCAGAATGCATCAAGATTTCTGGCAGAGAATATAAACAATATTGGTGTAGAGGATACGCTGACAAAGGAATCAATTTTTCCGGAAAGTGCATTTTCACATACACGCTATAAGAATATTGATATGCTTACATCAACGATTAAAATGAACGAATGCTCTGAAAACTTTAGAATGTTATCAGAATCAGAGCAGCAGAATAATCTTGAAAAGCTTAATAAGTATTGTAATGAGAGCAACGAGTATGATTATGTTCTGATGGACATGCCGCCGGCTTTGAATTGCATTACTGAAAATATACTAAGCATAACAGACGGAGTAATCGTTCCGGTTGAACTTGGAGTATTTGCTATTCAAGGTATTTCAAAGGTAACAGAGGCAATTAATAAAGTTGGTGCAACCTTTGTAGGATGCTTCATATCAAAATATGATAAAAATAATAAATCCGATGCAGAACTGAAAACGATGCTTGAGAGTACTCTTGGGGAAAAGGTGTTTGACACGATAATACCGTACAGCAATATTATTCGTAATTCTCTTAATTATAAAGTAACAGCATATGAATATATGAAATGGTTAGGACCCGCAAAACGATATGTGGAGCTTACAGAGGAAATAATCCGAAAGGTAGGTTAGAATAATGGCAAGATTTCAAATGGACACATCAATTGCAGCTGATATAAAATCTGTTGCAGATAGTTCTTTTAAGGATAATATAAAAATGATAGAAGTCGAGAAGCTTAAACCAAGCCTCGACAATTTTTTTTCTCTGACAGAAATAGATATACTTGCGGATGATATTGAACGTCAGGGATTAAAACATAACATAGTAGTTACCGAGGATAAAAATGATCCCGGTAATTTTTTTATTAAATCAGGACATAGAAGATTTAAAGCAATCTGCCAGCTTATTGAACAAAGTAGATATAACTCAAAGTATGTTCCTTGTTTTGTTGATGGATCAAAATCACAATCAGAAAATTTACTTGATCTGATTATGCTGAATGCTACTACAAGAGTTATGAGTGACTCAGAGCTATATAATCAATATGAAGTTCTGAAAGATACGCTTGATAAACTCAAAGAGGAAGGAAAAAAAATTAAGGGACGTTTTCGTGAAATTGCTGCAAATTATCTAAATGTTTCTCCGGCTCAGGTAGGTAAGATTGAAAACATTAAGCATAATGCTGTTGATGAAATAAAGAATGCAGTTGAAGATGGAACGATGTCTATAACGGTGGCTGATAGTGTTGCAAGTCTTAATGAAGATGAACAGAAAGAATTAATTACTCAAAGAAATGTTTCAGAAATTAAGGCAAGCGATGCTAAAGAGAAAAAGATGAAATCAGAAAAAAAAGAAAAATCTGAAAACAATAAAACCAAGAATCAGGTAAATCAAAGAGAACACAATGTTGATGAAAAAAAATCTGATTTTAATGATGTTGTTTTAAATGATGAGACAAGCATTTTGAGTACAGATGAATCGGATAACAATGATAACAATGCTGAGAAAACAGGAAAAGAAGAAAATCAGATAAACAGTATTATCAATGAAGTTACTCCATTGTGGTCTAAAGTTCTTGCATCTTCTGATAGTGCATCTTTAAAAGAAAATATTATATATTTAAAAAACAGATTAAATGAAGTAGTGGAGGAATTATAATAATGGCAAAACAAACACTTGAACAAAAAATTGAAAAAACTGAAGATGCAATTTTAAAAGAGGAATTGCTGATTGAAGAAAGCAAGGGGAAATTAAAGAAACTTAGAGATGAGCTTAAATCTTTAAAAAGCGAAAAAGAAAAAGCGTTTGCAAATGAGATAATCGAACTGATTAAGGCTAAGGGAATAAGTCATGAAAAACTTATTGCCGACTTAAAAGCAGTATCCGAAAAAAAAGATGAAAGCTACAAATCATCAGAAATTCAGAAAAATGATAATACTACTGAAGCACAGAATGAAGAAACAATTATGAATCAGTCACAAAGTTTATCGTTACCAAAATGAATAAACTGAGCGTAGCGATTTAAAAAACGGTTTGACCAAAAACCGTTCAGGGGTCTTAGGGGATTTACCCCTAACAAGCCGAATATGTACGGACGTGTCCGTACATATTCTGTGCTTGCCACCCTGAAATTTTCTGCGAAAATTGTGGGTGACTTTTTGTTCCAAATCTAAAACGGAAAATAAATTTTGATGGGAGGAACGGTAATTGCCAAGAATAAAAACTGAACGTCTTGAATTAAGATTAACACCAATACAAAAAGAAAAACTCGTAGAGCTTTCAAAGCAGTCACGTATGAATATGACAGAATATATCATAGCTGTTTCTGAACAAAAAAAGATAATAATTGCTGATGGTATGCCTGAACTGCTAAAACAAATTATAAAAATCGGGACAAACGTTAACCAGATAGCAATGGTTGCAAATTCAAATAAATCCGTTTCATCAAAACAAATTGATATTGTAAATGATAATCTTTTAAAGATTCAAAACTTGATTTCTGATTTGATTGATGAGATAAAAAATTCAAAAGATGAGATTAAAGTATAATGGCTTATGTAGGGAAAGTATCAATAAGAGATACATCACATATGGAAAATGCAATTGACTATATTACTCGTGAGGAAAAAGCGTTACCACTTACAGAATATAAAGATAAATTAAAATCGCACATGATACATATTCAGGATGTAAATCAAAGTGATGGTGAGAGGGCTACATATATTAATTGTAATTCTCTGAATGCTTTTAAAGAATTTGAAAACATGAGAAGAGCTTTTGATCAGGATAAAGGAGTTATTGCTCATCATTATTATCAATCGTTTCAAAAGGATGATGATGTTAATCCGGAACAAGCACATAAAATAGGCGTAGAGCTTGCGAAAAAAATGTTCCCGGATTATCAAGTAGTTGTTGCAACACATATTGACCGAGAGCATCAGCACAATCATATTATTGTCAACAGCTGCAATATTGTTACCGGTCAGAAATGGTACAGCAATAAAAAATCACTTTCTGATATCAGAGCAGAAAGTGATAAA
>CALMUA010000258.1 GCA_937872775.1 uncultured Ruminococcus sp. | reverse complement strand
TCTATCTATTGAATTTTCAAGATGCACACGCAGTTTATTAACTGCGAAGTTTGAGTTACAATTATATCATTACATAATATAATTGTCAAATTATTGTTATATTAAATATAATCATTAGTATAAAACTATAAATAGATAGTTCTTAATTATTGCCCGGATTAAAAAAAATGCCTTAATATTCATTTGAAATTTATGCATTATAACTAGTTTTTTGTGTTGTAAAACATGCAATTTGTTATCTAATCATAATATTTCAGCATAATAGCTATGCAAAAGTAGCACTTTTGTTAATTGACTTATCTAATGGTACTGTTATAATTAAATACATAAGTTTAACATTTATAAGGACTTATTTTGAATGGAGTGAAGTTTAATGAAAGTAAAAAGAATTTGTGCAGCAGTTATTTCATTGGCGATGACGGCCGGATCAATGTCTTTCTTTCCTTCATCTGATCAGATCACACATGCAGACTGTGAATTTGTATCAAATGATTTTGAGGTAAGCTATGAAGGATGGACAAATTTCGGTGATCTTACGTCGCTTGAAGTTGCTGACGGCATTGGCTGCGAAAATTCGAGAGGTATGCTCGTTTCAGGCAGACAATCAGCATCAGACGGAGCGTATTCGCAAAAGGGATTTTACATTGACGGGGGTATACAATATCATTACAGTGTATTTGTTTACCAGGATTCAATGGAATCAGACAATTTCAGGTTCAGTCTTTCGTATTCCGATGATGACGGACTGACAAGAAAAACAGTCGAGCTTGCATCCAAAGAAGTAAAATGCGGAAAATGGACAGAGATTTATGCTGATTATGCAGCACCTGAAAATGCAGTTGATCTTACCGTTTCCCTTTCTACAGACAGTACATGTGATTTCAGATTTGACAATGTAAAAATAACTGGCCGGAACAAAGCAGGTTATAATTCTGTTGGAGCAGCTGAAAACGATTACGGTCTTAAGGACAGATTTGCAGGCAATTTCAGAGTCGGAAACATACTCAATTCAGGCACCATAAAAAATTCCACTATTACTGCTAATATTCTGAAGAATTATAACAGTATTACATGCGAAAATGAAATGAAGCCTGATTCCACACTCTCAAAAGCTACATCAAGCAATAATAATATCGGGGTATCATTAAGCGGTGCTGCTAGTATCCTTGACTTCTGTGCTAAAAATAATATTGGTGTAAGAGGTCATACGCTCGTATGGCACAGCCAGACACCACAATGGTACTTTAAAGATAATTTAAATGACAACGGTTCATGGGTAAGTAAAGACGTAATGAATCAGCGTATGGAAAGCTATATAAAAAATTTGTTCAGTGCAATTAAAACTCAGTACCCGGATCTTGATCTTTATGCTTATGACGTATGCAACGAATGTGTAAGTGATGACAGTAGCAGAACTAAAAATAACGGCGGTGCGAGATTACCGGGTTATGGAGATGGAAAATCTCCTTGGGTACAGATCTACGGAAATAACAGCTTTGTTGAACAAGCATTTACATACGCAAATAAATATGCACCATCAACCTGCAGCCTTTTTTATAACGATTATAATGAATACTGGGATCACAAGAGGGACTGTATAGCTGCAATGTGCGAATCACTTTATAAAAAAGGGCTGCTTGACGGTGTTGGAATGCAGTCACACGTAAATGCAGATTCAAGCGGATTCAGCGGCATAGGTAGCTACACTACAGCACTTAAGAAATATGCAGCTATAGGATGTCAGGTTCAGATAACAGAGCTTGACATGAGTACAGAAGGCGGAAAATTCTCACTTGATCAACAGGCTTCAAAATACAAGGCTATATTCCAGGCTGCTCTGGACGTAAACAAAGGCAGCGCAGGAAAAGTAACAGCTATATGTATCTGGGGACCTAATGACTCAAACACATGGATCAAAACAGAAAATGCTCCTCTTCTGTTCGATAAAAGCAACAATCCGAAACCGGCTTATGATGCAATATCATCACTTGCCTCAGGATCCGGCACTGTAACAACAACTACTCAACCTCTTCCTCCTGTAGAGCCTGATCCTAATGGTTATTATTTCCACTCTACTTTTGAAAGTGGTACCGACGACTGGACATACAGAGGACCATCAACAGTAGAACAAAACACATCTGTTTATTATCAGGGCAAAGGTTGTATCAGTATATCTGACCGTACAGATCCATGGAACGGTGCTTCAATCGCACTCGACCCGAAAGCATTCAAGGCCGGAAACACATACGCATTCAGTACAATGGTAATGCAGAACAGCAGTTCAAGTGAAGAAATACTTATGAAACTTCAGTATGTTGACGCTGAAGATGAGACTTGCTATTCACCTGTTGCTTCTGCTGAAGTTAAAAAAGGAACATGGACACAACTTCTTAACTCAAGCTATACAATTCCTGACGGTGCAACTGATATTCAGCTTTATGTTGAAACTCCTGAAAATCTTATTGATTTTTACGTTGACGAGGCTATCGGAGCCCAGGAAGGCAAAATCAAAGCAGTATCTCCTTCCGGACCTTCTGAAACTCCAACCATAATGTACGGAGATATAACCGGTGATAAAATGGTTGATATTACAGACCTTACATACCTTTCATTATATCTTCTTGACAGTCAGGATTTTGATGACGAGCAGGTTAAAAAAGCAGATGTTACAGGTGATGGTAATGTTGATCTTGCCGATCTTGCACATCTGAAACAATATATTATGAAGGACAATGTAAAGCTCGGACCTCAGACATCAGCTCCGATACCTTCTGAAACAATAAAACCTACCGAAACCACAAAGCCGGATATTGATATCACTAAACCTGATACTGCAAAAATGGATTCACTTTTTGCCGGTCTTAAAATAGCACAGACATATAAAACAAACAACAATCCTCTCATGTCGCAGAAATTTGGCGCTGACCCTGGCGTAATGGAATACAACGGCCGAGTTTATGTGTATATGACAAATGATGCATTTGAATACAAAAACGGTGCAATTGCAGAAAACTCATACAATGTACAGACAATAAACTGTCTCTCATCAGACGACCTTATTAACTGGACAGACCACGGTTCAATTCCTGTATCAGGTCAGAATGGTGCAGCAAAATGGGCTGGATTCTCATGGGCTCCATGTGCAGCACACAAAACCATCAACGGCAAGGAACAGTTCTTCCTGTACTTTGCAAATAATGCAAATGGCATAGGCGTACTTACAAGTGACAGCCCTACAGGTCCTTGGAAGGATCCTATCGGAAAGCCCCTTATTTCACGTTCAACACCTAACTGCAATGACGTTACATGGCTGTTTGACCCGGGTGTACTCGTTGATGATGACGGTACGGGATACCTTTACTTCGGAGGTGGTGTTCCTACAGGTCAGAATGCAAATCCTAAAACTGCAAGAGCTGTAAAACTTGGTGCAGATATGACAAGTCTGGCAGGTACACCTGTTATGATCGATGCGCCTTATATGTTTGAAGATTCCGGAATAAATAAGATAGGCAACAAATACTATTATTCATACTGTACAAACTGGGATACAGGCGGAAATCAATACGGCCTTAACAACGGAACAATTGCATATATGACAAGCGATAGTCCTCTCGGTCCTTTCAAATTCGAATCACAGTTCTTCGCTAATCCTGGTACATTCGGAAATGATTTCGGCAGCGTCGGAAACAACCATCACTGTATTGTAAACTTTAACGACCAGCTCTATATGTTCTATCATTCAAGAGGTCTTGAAAAAGCAATGGGAGTTCAGTTAAATTACAGAAGTTCACACGTTGACAAACTCACCGTTTCAAACGGCAAAATACAGAATTTAAAGGGTACTATGTCCGGCGTACCTCAGCTCAAATCAGTAGACCCTTATAAGACAAACCAGGCAGAAGCTATTTCAGATCAGGGTGGAATTAATGTAAGTGGTCTCGGAAATACTGTTATCTCAAAGGTTGACTCAGGTGACTGGATAAAGGTTTCTGGCGTAGACTTCTCAAAAGGCGCATCTACCATTACAGTACGCGTTTCTTCAGTAAACGGTGCTGCAATCAAGGTATGTACAACCGGTACCTCTAACAAAGCAGCCGGTTATATTGAAATTCCTAAGACAAATGGTATTACTGAAATAACAGCACCTGTATCAGGAATAACCGGAAAACAGGATATATACTTTATTTTCAGTGGTCAGCTTGAGTTTGATTCATGGTCATTTAAATAACATATAAGGAAGAACAGGCTTAGCGTAATATGCCAGGCCTGCTCTTCCTTTTTAACGTTGTATTAAAACAGTTTGATTGACAAATAAATAAATCAATGGTACAATATTTATAATTAAAAACACATATTCTGATATATTTCCGATAGATCAGGCACTTTTCACATTTTATACACCATCCAATACAGTAAAAATTCAGCAAAATATATTTCTGAGGTGATGTTTTATGAAAATTTACGACGTCGGATATAACCACAAACATGATAGTAATTTCATTATTGACAGACCCGAAGGTGTCGGCAACTGGCTACTTCTGATAATAAAAACACCTGCAATATTTTGCACCAGAGATACAGACAACAAAGAAAAACTTATAAATGCAAACTCCTTTGTATTGTTTGAGCCATACTATCCGCATTATTACAGGGCAAGCGAAAATACATATTGTGATGACTGGTGTCATTTTATTCCTGATGAAGATGATCTGAAAATCATTAATAAAGTAAATCTGCCTGTAAACAAAATTACAGATATTATTGATTCATGTGATATTTCAGTTATGATGCGCAGTATATGCTATGAATTTTATTCTTTCAATCCATATAAGGAAAAAACAATTGGCCTGTGTTTTCATCAGATGATTTATAAGTTAGGAGAGAGAGTAATCTTCATGTGCCCACCAGCAAACATTATAAAGAATTCCGGAGTGTATTTTGAAAAACTTATGTGGATACGTGAATGTATTTACAGGAACCCCGGAAAAGGCTGGTCAATAGATGAGTTTGCAAAATTTCTTATGGTAAGCCGCTCAAGATTTCAGCATTTATACAGTCAGACATTCGGTGTAAGTATTATGAAGGATATTATTACGGGAAGGATGGCTTTTGCATGTACTCTGCTGCGTACTACAGATATTTCAATAAATGAAGTCTCCAGAATAACCGGCTACAACAATCCAACATATTTCATGGGTAAGTTCAAAGAAAAAATCGGTGTGACCCCTTCATTGTACCGGGATTCAAATGACAAAATGTTATTAACGCCATCATTTTTCAATAACAAATTTATTTTATGATTAAATAAATGAGCCTGCTTTCCGGATAAAAAGCAGGCTGCATTTTATTATTCAAACTCTTATTCTACTAACTGTTTTTTCTATATATTAAATACTTTACATCTTAACAAAAAGCTACAGAAAAAAATATAAATATA
>CALMUA010000257.1 GCA_937872775.1 uncultured Ruminococcus sp. | reverse complement strand
TGATCTTGTCAATACCACTTGACACATTTTACTCGAAGATTTCGTGGGTAACATGGGCGTATAGGAATAAATCACTATGGAGCGTAGCGGAATGGGGATTTATTCCTATACGCGTCAAAAAATTACGCCACTGTTTTCTGCGTTTTATAAAATTGTTTTCGCTTGACCGCAGGTGGCAATCCGCCATTACCTGAACAAATCCTACGGTTATTCCAATAGCTCATAAAATACCGTCATATCAGCGTTTTTAACTCTTCAATGGTATAATTTTCAGATTTTCTGTTCATGCTTTGCGCAAGTCCATATTTTCCAATTGTTTTGCGGTATTTTTCGCTTGTATACTGACTTCCTCTGTCACTGCTATGCCGAATTCAGGATAGCAGTGATCATGGTTCTCAATTCACGTCAAAAGAATTTGTGGAATTCTGTGAAACTATGAATATTAAACAAAGTATGAGCAGAGCCGGGTGTCCTTATGATAATGCACCTATGGAACGATTTTATAATACTTTGAAAAATGAACTTGTTAACCTGCGTAGTTATCAAAATGATGAACAGTTAAATAAGTCTATATATGACTTTGCATTTGTGTGGTACAATCATGGTCGTCCACACAGCCATAATAACGGCCTTACTACTTATCAAGCAAGAATGAGGCCGATAAGCAAATAATATGTGCAATATTTACAATAAAGTTGGAATATTTTTGTGATGTGATTTAGACCTTAGTGTTACAAAAAAGCTTGACCACAACAGAAACAGTCAGCGAATTCTCACTGACCGTTGATGATCAAACTTTTTATGAAGATTAAAAAACAATTGATTTTGGGGCACGCCTTATGGAACTTTATCGGGAAATGCAGCCGGATTATTTTATGCAATGCTGTTTTACCTGCCAATACTCAGATTATTCGCCAGTTGGAAATGATGACTTCGGCACAATGCTTTGCTACAGAAAGAACTCAAATCCAAAAGTCGTAGGTGATATCACAACCTTCCTTGACAAAATATTTGAACCGATATATAATTAAATCAAAGACAAATACGGTATTTAGTCGACCTTTAAAAGGAAGGAAAATAATAATGAGTATAAAATTCCATTTACCTGATTTTGCAGAACATTATCATTTTAACAGAGTATTTTTAGCAGTAATGAAAAACTGTCCGGAATATTTTTACGACGGACTTGAAATAGCATCTGTATACGGTACCTTTCCGCAATCCTTATGGAACGGAGGAAGAATAGTTAATGGTGTATTTGATAAAAACACTATAAAAACAGTGGTACGTGAATTTGACAAGCTTAACATACCACTCAGATTTACATTTACCAACCCGACAATTACTGAAGAAGATCTGAAGGATGATTTCTGTAATTTTATTTTAAGAACCGCAAACAACGGCAAAAACGGTGTTATCGTTGTATCTCCGCTGCTTGAGGAATACATAAGGACAAAATATCCTGACTATAAAATCACAAGTTCTACCTGCAAACGAATCACAGATATCGAAAAGTTAAATGAAGAGGTCAAAAAAAAATATGATATAGTCGTACTTGATTATGACTTCAACAATAAGTTCGATGTTCTTGAAAAGATGAAGAACAAGAAAAAATGCGAAATACTCGTAAATGCATGCTGTCAGCCAGCCTGTCCGAAACGTTCCCAGCATTACCGTGACATCGGAAATATGCAAAGAGCAATATGCAGCTATCTTAAAACAAGCCAGAAGGTACCTTTTGATCCTGCAAAATACAATGCAAAGGATGAAAACTCAGATTACTGTCCGTATATGAGATATGATTTTGCTGATGTAAAGCAGCATTCTACACATATCACTCCGTCTGACATCTTTGAAAAATATATTCCTATGGGATTTGAGCAGTTCAAGATTGAGGGCAGAACGCTCAATGCGTTTACTCTTGCCGAATATTATCTCTACTATATGGTAAAGCCTGAATATCTCGACAAGGCACGTATGACATTCTACTGCCAGCTTATACAAAAAGAGATTATTTCTTCGGCATTCTGATCTCAGCGTATATTATTTCCGATTTTAATTATTGGTTTTATTATTGCAGTCCCTGTTTCAAAGTAAGCGATACATCGAGATACGTTAGAAAAAGCGAACTACACCATCAGGCGTAATTCGCTTTTCAATTATTTCACGGATTTATTCTTACAGTATTCCGGGATCTTATCACTCCACGTCAATACTTTCTTCACGCTGATTATCGCATGAATATCTTGCATAAATTACTGCTTTCATT
>CALMUA010000256.1 GCA_937872775.1 uncultured Ruminococcus sp. | reverse complement strand
TATAAATGATCAAGAAGTACAGTCATAATATATTTTTTCCTGACAGTAAAAAAAGTGAATCTTGTAACGATGCAGTATTTCTTGCTTATTTAGGTGTATAACTTATCATAGATGCACTTGCTGATACACTATCGGCTTTTCTTACTGGACTTATAATCTTATAAAGGAGTTTCTCAAAAAATGAAAATAATACTCGCATCAGCATCTCCGAGAAGACAGGAGCTGCTTGGATACATCGTCTCTGAATACGAATGTATGCCTGCCGATATAGACGAAACAATACCGGAAAATATCTCAGCGGAGGACAGTGCGGAATACCTTGCCTGTCTCAAAGCTTCACATATAGCAGAATCACACCCGGACAGTATTGTAATCGGGTGTGATACAGTAGTTGTATACGAAGGAAAAGTATTCGGAAAGCCCGCATCAGAAGAAGAGGCAGCCTACATGCTGTCTGCGCTCTCCGGACACGTTCACCTTGTCATAACAGGCGTCTGCATGTGCTTTGGTGAAATGAAGAAAAGCTTTTCGGATATAACGGAAGTAGAATTCTATGAACTGTCGGAAAATGAGATCAGCAGTTATATTGCGACAGGATCACCAATGGACAAGGCGGGAGCATACGGAATACAGGACGGTGCACTTCTTCCTGCTAAAAGCATCAAAGGAGATTATTTTAACGTGGTAGGTCTTCCGGTAGGGCGGCTCAGGCGCGAACTAGAAAAATTTATAATTTATAAGCAATAATATTTAACATACCAATAATTATGTATTTCCTGTTTTTTTGCCTGGATACTATGATAAATACATTGGTGAAGGTGAGATCAGAGTCAAAGCAATAGACCACATTATTAATAAAACTATTGATGACCCAGAAGCGTCAAGATATTTGCATTTTCTGGTGTACGCTCTTCCATATCCAAATCCCCATTTTCAGCAGCCTTTATCCAGCCATACAACGTACTATATGGCACTCCTGGCTCTACACTTGCCTTTTTATTACCAATTTTACCAGCGAGTTTTACTGCCTGTTCCTTGTAACCCTTGTCATAACTTTTTGCTTCTGCCATTTCTCGATACTCCTTTTGCTTCTATTATATTTTTTTGAGCGTAAGGTGTCAAGTTTTATTGTACTATATCATTACGTTTTGATCAGATTTCTGTACTGTTTCGCTGTAATGCCAACGTTTGATGTGAACTGTCTCTGAAAATACTTGTGGTCAACATATCCGCATTTTTCTGCTATATCAGTTAAGTTAAGTGATGTAGTTGCAAGATAATATTTAGCCTTTGCAATACGGGCATTTATGCAGTCCTGATGAAAACTGATGTCAAAACACTTTTTATACATAAGCCTCATGCTGTTCATATTATTGGAATACAGTTTCTGCAGTCCCTGCCCGAACGTCAGTTCCGGTGTAGTATAGATGCTGTTGCGTAGTGTGAGCATTTCGTTATAATGCGCAAAAGAATAGTTTTTTTCTATCCCCAGTTGATATGATTCTGCTCTCTGCAAGCATGTTTCATACAATGATTCAAAATCCTTTTCACCGCATAATTCACCTGTGCAGAAAATCGAGTTTATTCCAAAAAAGTTCATATATTCACTATGCTGTATCATAATTGCCGACACAGTGCTGCACAGAAGATCAATGCCGGCATTGCTCTGGACAAGACAGATAAACTTCTGATCTCCCATATATCCTGAAATATCATGGTTACCGCAGAATTCCTGTACTGCTTTTGATGCGCTGATAAGTGCATCAACCTTATATTCACCTACAGTTTTAAATGATGACGTGTCATTTATGCAGACACGAAGCATAATAAAATAAAGATCTTTGCTGTCATGCGGTACAGCACTTCTGAATGCGTGTCTGATACCATTTTTATTATACATACCTGTGAGTGTATCTCTGAAATTTGACAGGTCCTGACAGCTTAACAGATACTGAATGTCATTTTTCATTCTTAGAAACTCAAGGCCAATAGAAACAGATTTTACCCATGTTCGGAAAGCTTCATCATAACTGTCAGTTTTATTGTATTTTAGCACCAGATGCCCAAAAAGCCTGGTGCTGAAAAAAACAGGCGTAAAGTAATATACTGATGGATCAGTTTCTCTCCGGAAAATTGAAGCAAAATCATATTTGTGTGCTTCAAAAGATGTTGTATCCAGCCATGGAATAATACTTCTGCACGACATAACAGATGATAATGCCGGATGATTCTCATACCAGTCAGTATACAGGCAAAGAAAAATATCCTGAACGTATCTTATCATCCAATGAAATTCACCCATGATGACGGCAAATTCATCAGGATTTCTTGAAGCAGTAAGTTTCTGCTCCATTGTGCTGAGCAGTACATTAAGTTCATGCTCCTTCATGTGAAGTGCGTATTCAAGCTGTTCATGATAAATTTCCGTATTTTCATGACATGGGCAGCTCTCGCCGCAGATAAGTTCACCTGGAGGCGGCGTCAGGTCAGGTATTTTAGTACCATTCAGAATACTGTCAATATACATGACTGCTTTTTGGCCAAGTGGCCTGCGGTTGCGTTTGTAAACGGTCAGAGAGGGAGAATAGTAGACACGTCGTTCAGATAATTCATATCCTACAACGGCAACATCCTCAGGCACTTTGATATTGTGCTGTCCGAATGTCCGCATAAGCCCGAATGCCATGCAGTCATTAGCACATACGATCGCCTCAGGTAATTTCAGTTCTCCGCTTATATATCGGCTTGCAAGGGCTACCCCCGATGTCATCCAGAAGTCACCGTAAAAATAGCTGTTATCTTCGGGTAATATACAGTGTCTTCTTAGAGAATTTCTGTAGCCTTCCAGACGGTTTTCAGAAATATTGTTTTCCTGAGGCCCGGTCAGCATATCGATCTTTGTATATCCATGTGCTTCGATAAGATGGTCAGTCAGTGACTCCAGATCTGAAATGTCACTTGTGTTTATGCAAAAGAATCTTGGATCACTGAAATCAGGAAGTTGTTCACCAACCAGTATTACCGGTGTATTTTTCTTCATGATCAGTTTTGATATATCATGTATAAGTGAAGCGTTGACAAATGCTTCTGAATCCAGTATCACTGCAGCGATATGATCTGAGAGAATCAGATCATATATTCTTTGTTCACATATAAGGTTTTCATCTGTCTGGCTCATATTATAGATATTAGAAAAAACTGCAGTGTCATAGCCTGAGCCTTGCGCCTGCTCAAAAATACCAAGCATTAATTCCTTTTGTGCGGATTGACTGACAACTGCTGTTACTACTGCAATAATGGGACGTTCTGAAGTATTCATTACTGGGTTTCTTCTTTCTGATATTTTTATTCAAATAATGTGGTATCATGTATTTAAAGTGTTAATGTGCCTCAAATATATACATTTTTATTGAAGCAGGAGACATGACTTCTGGTAAATATGTAACCAGCCACCTCAGAGGCAGGAGAGATATTGTCTAAGTTATAATTATAACTGAAAATTGCAATATAATCAATTATATTTTGTAAAATTAGTTACATGCTTTTATCATTTTGTCCACCTTTATATCATATTATGGGTTTACATATTATAGTCAATATGATATATTATACATGGTAAAAATACATGGTAAAAACACTATACTTTTAAATAATTATTAGGAGGAATAGGTATATGAAAACGTTTAAGTCAGTCAGATGTCTCATTGCAGGTCTGACTGCAGGTGTAATGCTTTGTTCATCTGTTGCCATTTTACCTGGCTTAACGATGGAAGTAGAAGCGGCAACTGTATGTACGGTAAACACTGATAAAACATATCAGATGATCCGTGGATTCGGCGGTATGAATCTTCCTGAATGGATCTCACAGGGTGCCCAAACGCAATGAAAACACATTTATGCGATGACCTGGCAATTATCGACATAA
>CALMUA010000255.1 GCA_937872775.1 uncultured Ruminococcus sp. | reverse complement strand
AGACGTGTGCTCTTCCGATCTTTATTTCTAAAAATACTTATTAAAGATTTATTGTCATTATCCACATTTTAATAATACTTAATTCTGACAAAAACCTTTTTATAACGATGATGACTGCCTTGACAATATGGGACATAACATGTATAATTATAAATTAGGTTATCTTTTTTTAGTGAGGGGTTCTATATATATGTTGGATATTATAAATGATTTTTTATCATATGACTTTTTAAAAAAAGCTCTTATTGTCGGACTTCTTGTAACACTTTCAGCTTCACTGCTCGGTGTCAGTCTTGTTTTAAAAAGATTTTCAATGATTGGTGACGGTCTTTCTCATGTAGGATTCGGTGCAATATCAATTGCAGCTGCGCTCAACATTGCACCACTTAAAATTTCAATTCCTATCGTGGTTATTGCAGCATTTCTTCTTCTAAAGCTAAGTCAGAACAGTAAAATTAACGGTGACGCTTCCATAGCAATAATTTCAAGCAGTTCACTGGCAATAGGTGTATTTATTAATTCTCTCTCATCAAATATTAAATCAGATCTTAACAGTTATATGTTTGGAAGCATACTTGCAATAAGCAATGAAGATCTGTTAATCAGCGTAATTTTATCTATTGTTGTAATTATATTATTCATTATATTCTATAATCGTATTTTTTCAATAACATTTGATGAAGCATTTGCTAAAGCTACGGGGATTAACTCAAATTTTTACAATATGCTTATTGCATTCTTAACAGCAATAACTACTGTTATAGGCATGCGTCTTATGGGAGCATTGCTTATGTCAAGCCTTCTTATTTTTCCGGCTTTAACCTCAATGCGAATATGTAAAAGCTTTAAATCAGTAGTTATTTTTTCAGCTATTGTTTCTACCATTTGTTTTATTATAGGACTTGCTCTTTCATACCGTATTGATACACCTGCTGGTTCAACCATTGTAATAATTAATCTGTCTGTATTCATTATCTCATTTATTACCGGCAGATTTATCAGATGTAAGTAGCATAATTTATCCTTATTGAAAATTAGTTAAATCAGTACTATTGCTTTTTATATCTCTACAACCATGTTTTAATAAAAAAGCATGGTAACACATTCAGTACTATATATGTTCAGCAGAAAATTGTAGTTTAATCAACATATCTTGACTGAGATTAATATGTCTTTTACTTATGACATTTTTTTGTGCACATTATAAACGAAAAGGGCCACACTTTTCAGTGTGACTCTTTTTGTTGTAAATAAAATATTATATATTTTTAGAAAACATTATCTGTATATTATTCCTTAACGCCGCCTTCTGCAACACCGTCAACAATCGCTCTTGAAAGTACGCAGTATACAACTATAACAGGTACGATTGAAAGGAATATTGCTGTATATCTTACACCCATATCTGAAAGCTTATCATTGGAAAGAATTGACTGAACCATCATAGGCATGGTAAGTTGTTTTTCTTTTCTTGAAAGAAGGATCATAGAAGGTGTATAGAAGTTATTCCAGTTTGTAATGACTGAAAATATTGCCTGTACACCTAAAGCCGGCTTCATCATTGGAAGACCTATTGTCAGAAATGTTCTGAATTCACCTGTACCATCGATACGAGCCGCTTCAACAATATCAAGCGGGAACGATGACTTCATATACTGACGCATATAGAATACTATTGCCGGAGCTGCTGCTGCCGGAATAATAAGAGGCCAATATGTATCTGTAAGATTAATTTTATTCATAAACTGTACGAAACCAACAGAAGTAACCTGAACAGGCACCATCATAACAAGAAGAATAGCTGTGTATGCAGGTGTTTTAGCTTTAAATTCATAAACTACAAGACCATAAGCAGTCATTGCGGAGAAAAACACTGTAAGGAAGGATGCTGCAACAGTAATAATTGCACTGTTTCTGTAACCTACAGCTGCTTTAAAGCTAATTGTTCCTATTTCATCAAGATGAATGGTCTCCTTAATATTATTAATAAAATTACCATGAGGAATAAAACTTAGACCATCATTTATAATATTCTGTGATGTACGTGTAGTATTTACAAAAAGTATGTATATAGGAAGCAAACATAATATAGTCAAAAGTATAAGGAAAACCATAACACAAATTGACTTCATACGTACCTTAGCCGCATAGTTGTCTTTTATATTGCCGTTTTTACTCATAATCAAAAACCTCCGAAAGATGATTTACGTTGCATCTTCATCTGTTTTTTTGCTTCTTTTATTTGTTTTTTCCTAGCAACGGCATCTTTATCAACATTCATAATAAAACATATTGATCCCAATATAGCGGTTACAAAGAATAAAATTACTGAAGCAGCAGCAGAATAACCATAGTTATGCGGTACATTGTGGAAATGATTATAAATATAAACAGCTATTGTTTCTGTATTTCTGTTATATGTTGTACCTTCTTTGTACAAATAAGGGATATCCCACATCTGAAGTCCACCGATCATTGATGTGATCATTACATAAATAACCATAGGACGAAGAAGAGGCACTGTTATCCTTGTAAAAACCTGTCTGCTATTGGCACCATCAATATCTGCAGCCTCAAATAAAGAAGGACTGATACCCATGATAGCGGCCATAAGCATGATCATAGTATTTCCAAACCACATCCATGTCTGTGCAAACATGATAACAAAACGTGAGTTCCATTTATCTCTTACAAAGTCAATAGGCTTTTCCATACCTAAGTCCATAAGCAAACTATTTATAGGGCCATACTTTGTTTTTGAGAATAACATCAAAAATAAAGCAGCTACTGAAGCAGCTGTTACAATATTCGGCAGATACATTACAATCTTGAAAAACGTCTTACCTTTAATTTTCAGATTTATATCTGTAAACCATACAGCTAAGAGGAGTGATAATGCCAACTGCGGAATAAAGTTACCAAACCATAATATTATAGTATTCTGGAAAACTCTTATCACATTTTTGTGCTGAGCTACTACCGATATATTTCCGTCTCCTGTTATCAGATCGCTGAAATTCTGAAGTCCTACGAAAGTATTAGTAGCTGCATCACCGTTACCATACAAGCTTAATTTAAAAGTATTAAAGAGTGGAAATAACTGAAAAATAAAATAAATGATAAAAAAAGGCAAAATAAACATATATCCGTATTTAGCATAACTAATGGAACGAATTTTATTTTGTGCACTCGATCTCATTCTCAAAAAGCCCTCCCTAGAATTAGATTTGTATAACTAATATATCAACTACATAACACGTACCTATAAGGCATATTCTGCCTTATAGGTCGTGTGATAATAGTTAAATATGTTTTAATTTTTTATACGAAAAATTAATCCCAGTTAAGTTCTGTAATCTTACCAGCAACGTTTGCCTTGAACGCTTCAAGAGCTTCTTCAGCTGTTGCATATGTGCCTTCAGCATATTCCTGAACTGCATTTGAGAATTCAGTCTTGATAACTGAATCATATGGAGTGATCTTGCCTGTCATATCGATGCCCTGAGCAACTTCGTTAAGTACTTCGAACTGGTTCTGACCGCCAAGAACAGGTGCGCCCTTATATGACTTATCCTTGATGATCTTTTCCATTACGTTCTTGTTTGACATGTATTCACCCTTTGAAAGAGCGTAAGCTTCTGCTGTATCTTCATTAGTTGTGAAGAATTCAATAAATTCCTTAGCCATAGTCTTGTTGTCGCATCTAGCTGCAGGTGCAAACCATGTACCGCCCCAGTAGAAGTTTGTTGGTCCAGTTACACATTTCCACATACCAAATGTTTTTCCGCCTTCGCCACCTGCTGCAGCTCCAAGGATTGTATCACCAAAGCCCCATGTTGAAACGAAGTATCCCATAACGTCATCACTCTGACCTAAAGGCTTCCATTCGTCTGTCCACTGAGCAACATGTGTTACATAGTTATTTGTCCAGAGTGTCTTTGCATATTCTGCATAATCTGAGCAGTAATCATCAACTACAAGCTTGTTGTCCTCGTCAACCCAAGCTGTTGGACGTGAACCTGAGTAAACCTGCCATACACCGCCGAGTGTTGCTGAAAGAGCTGTCTTTCCTTCTGTCTTGTCGCTAAGTTCTTTAGCTGTTGCTTCGAACTTATCCCAGTCTGCAACCTTAGCCTGCATTTCTTCTGGTGACTTAACGCCGAGGAATTTTTCAGCAAGGTCTTCTCTATAGCAGTATCCGCCTGCTGCTGACTGCCATGAAACACCCTTTAAAGCGCCTGTTGTTGTTGATTTACCGATTTCAAGAACGTATGGATAAAGAGCTGAGAAATCGTCTTCTTTAAATCCAAGTGATTCAACTGGAGCTGTCTGTGTGTCATCGTTTATAAACTGCAGGCACCAGTCAGCTTCGAGGAACATAAGGTCAGCATCATTAGTTGCTTCATCAAGATATGCAGTATACTGTTCTGCAGCCTGACCACCCTGTACTTTAAAATTCTTGATTTCGATCTGATCAGGTTTGTAACCTTTCTTTTCGCAGAATAAGTCAACCATTGGCTGGCTATCGTCTGCGTTCCAGCATAAAATTGTAAGCTTGTCGCCGTCGTCCTTAAGTTCTGGAACTTCTGCTGCTGCTTTTGATTCAGATGAAGATTCTGATTCGCTGCTTGATGCATCCTTTGAAGATGAATCAGCTACTGAAGAAGAATCTTTCTTTGATGATGAACTACTGTCTTCACCACATCCGTAAAGTGCTGTTGCAGACATAGCAAGAGCTGCAACTAAAGCTAATGTTTTCTTTAAATTTTTCATTTCTAAATTTTCCTCCTTAATAATTGTATTATATTTAATAAATATAATAGGCTTTCAAACTGTCAGATCCTTTACGGACTGACCCTTCAGTAATTGCGTTTCAATTACTATTTGTCTCTGAGTTTCCGGAATCTCTTCACCTCTGATTAATTTAAGAAGAAGATTTGCGGCACTTGCACCTAAAAGCTTTGTGTCCTGATACACAGTTGTTATATTAGGCTTTAAAATCTGACCCATCTGTATTCCATCATATCCAACAATTGAAATATCATCAGGGGATGTCATTCCTAATTCTTCTGCTGCAATGAATGCACCATACGCTGAAATATCATCAGGCATAATTATGCAAGTTGGCGGCTCATATAGCTTCAGCATTTGTGAGACCAATTTTTTTGCTGACTCAATATCATTATACCTGCTCTGCTTAACATAATCAATTTCTACAGAAAGTCCAAGCTGTTTCATAGTTTCAATGTATGTATCAAGTCTAACTGATGTAACCTGTGAAGTATCACCATAAATATATCCTATTCTTCTATGTCCCATACTATAGACATACTCAATGATATCTCTCATACCCTGACGGCTGTCAGAATAAACAGAGTAATCACGCTTTGAAAAAAAGTCTATTGAAACAACTGCAATACTACTTCTCATAAGCGTAATAACTTCACTGTCATAAAAATCAACACATGCTATAAGCAATCCGTCTACATTTCTGTATAAGCAATGCTCATAGTACGTCATTTTCTGGTCACCACCATTTTTAGAACCAATAAACATTATATCGTATCCATACTTTTCAACTGTAACTTTAAAGCTTTCTATTACAGATGAAAAATGACTATGGCTAATACCACTTCCGGTCTTATCTGCCAGAACGATTCCGATTGTGTTTGTTTTGCTTGTTTTCAATGCTTTTGCCTGAGAATTTGGAAAATACCCTAATTCAGACGCCATCTCTCTGACTCTTTTTTTTGTTGCTGCACTGATATCGCTGCAATCATTAAGTGCTTTACTTACCGTTGCAGTGGAAACACCACATTTTTTTGCAATATCTTTAATAGATGTCATCAATAAAACCTCATTGATTTTAGCATATCGAATAAACAGAAGATAATTTAATAGAATTTTGGATAAGTTTTATTTTATCTTATATGAATAATATACGCCAGAACAAATCAAAAGTCAATGAATACTACAACATTGTTATCTTTATTAAACACTATGCACAAATATGATTGTTGATTCTAGTGTAAATTATGAATTTATCTTTTTAAAATAGAACAATGTTAACAAAACGGTTAAAATCACTTTTTACACTTTTAATGAATTTTTTGTTTGATTATAAATATTCT
>CALMUA010000254.1 GCA_937872775.1 uncultured Ruminococcus sp. | reverse complement strand
AAATAAGGCGTTCTAAAGGAGATATGAGAAAAACACTATTTGTTTGAAAATTTCTTTTTAAAGGTAATGTACATCTTTCCTCGTTTGTATTACCGTGTTTTTATTATAACACAAATAATTTAAGTTGTCAATATAGTTCAATAAATATCATAAAAAATATTTCGAATATGTGTAATTAAACAAATATAACATTTTGTATCATATATTTAACTACACAGAAATACCCATTGCAATCTGAATGTGCAATGGGTATTTTATTATCTTGTATAAAAAGGCAATTTGTTATCTGCAGCTTTTTTTCCTAACTCATCTGCAAATGATGCAATAGATAAGCTAAGGCCATTAAGGTGATCCTTTGTAGCTTCAGCAGCCGCATCAAATAATTTATGTCTTTGAAGATCATCATCTGCATTGTCAAAATCAATAATAAGCAAATAACTTTCCTGCTCTCCGCGTTTCATCATCAAAATATAAGCTTTTTCAACAGTACCATTTTCCTCAAAGAAATCAGCAAGTGCTCCCACAAGATCGTCAGGATACTCCCCAGGATCCCCTATCATTACTTTTTCGTCCCTGTGCTTATCTGCTGATTCCTTAAGCTGTGCGAGAAGTTCTCTCGGCAGAATCATATTTGAGCCGAATGGATTTATTACAAAACCGCTCGGGCCGTCATCATCATTTAATATCATTTCCATGTGGTTATCAAATGTAGTTACTACAGTCTGGAGTTTTTCTTCCTTTCTCCATTTTTTCAATTCATCCATATCAGTAAATGCAGGCAAGAACTTTTTGCCTGTATTCTGGGTAAGCATCATAAAATTTATACGTGTATTTTCCGGATCCGAAATTCTGTCAGTTTCTGCCAGCTTGTATTCTCCGTTTTCATCCTTTACTTCAATGATTGCCGGGGAAATAAAACGCGCTCTGCTGAGTTCTGATATAAATTTCATTTCGGAATTTTTATCTTTTTTTTCTTTAAGTACCTCCATGGCATAAACTAAAGCCGGATTAGATATGTCAGTAAGTTTTTTTTCCTTGTCCTTCAATTTTTTCACCTCATATTATAATTTTACCGTAAAATACTCATTAAAATATATTATAGTTTATACAAAATTCATATATGACATCGTAAAATCTAAATCCTTGTTGTAAATAATACGACTTGCATATATTCATTTATTTGTGAAATTTCTATAATTATTATTTGTGAATAACTGCTGTATGATTAATTTTAACATCATAATATATATAATGTCAAGCTTTTTTATAAAAAACATTATGATTCACTAAATAAATTTTATATTTTTTACAATACGTATAAAACAAAAATCCCCTGATTATACAAACGTCAAATTTGTACGTCCAGGGGAAATATTTTGATCTTACTTAATATCAGAATGCTATTTCAGTAGCAATCTTATAAAGATTTTCTTCAAAAGGCTTTGTCATTGACAATGCTTCCTGAATGTCAAAATCAACAATAGAATTTTTCTGCATGCCCACAACTCTGTTTCCTATTCCCTGTGCAAGAAGCTCAACAGCATAATGACCCATCTGTGTTGCAACAACCCTGTCTCTTACAGTAGGTGATCCACCTCTCTGTACATGGCCGAGAATAGTAGCTCTTGCTTCTATGCCTGTCTTTTCCTGAAGAATCTGTGCGATTTCTGTTGAATGTCCCACACCTTCGGAAACAACAATAATAAAATGCTGTTTTCCTGTCTTTCTTGTTTCAAGCATTTTTTTTGCTATTTCATTTAGATCATATGGCATTTCAGGTGTAATAATTTCTGTAGCTCCACATGCAATTCCTGTATTAACTGCAATATGTCCTGCATTTCTTCCCATTACCTCAACTACACTGCAGCGGTCATGCGATTGTGCAGTATCTCTTATCTTGTCAACCATTTCAAGTGCAGTATTCATTGCAGTATCATAACCAATTGTATACTCTGTACATGCAATATCATTATCTATTGTACCAGGAAGTCCTACACAAAGAATACCCTTTGCTGATAAATCGGCAGCTCCTCTGAATGAACCGTCACCGCCTATAACGACTATACCTTCAAGACCAATCTCTTTACATTTAGCAACTGCTTTGTCAACGCCCTCGGATGTTCTGAATTCATGACATCTTGCTGTATAAAGGCATGTACCACCGTTCTGGAGAATATCTGATACAGAACGCTCGTTCATTTCGATAATATCTCCTTTAATAAGGCCGTTATAGCCTCTTCTGATACCACAAACTTTTATTCCCTTACTGATAGCAGTTCTTGTTACTGCACGAACTGCAGCATTCATTCCAGGGGCATCTCCACCACTTGTTAAAACACCAATAGTCTTGATCATATTTAATACTCCATTCTGCCGATAAGGCTTATTATTTATTTAATATGGTCCATACAATTTTTAAATATTTATACATATATAAAAACCATATCTGTTTAACTCAGTCAACTGTGAAACTTTTCACTTAAATTATAACACTACCAATATATATTTTACTACATTTAAAAAGTTTGTCAAGACCTAAACGGTAAAACATTTATTAAATAAAGGTCATATTATCTCCTGAAATTTTTTTGTTTAGTAAAACATATAATTCATTTGTAATATCAATTTTTTTCTTTTCTTTAGGTGAAATTATTCTTTTTAGATCAGAAAGATAAAAACATACGGATGTATGTCCCTCATAAGACATATACTCATTTAAATTGTCAAGCATGCCTGCAAGCTCAGTACTTTTTGTATTGATACATAATTTCTTACTTGTTACAAGCTGAGCAAATTCTTCTTCATTTAACAGTATATCTGCAAGAATACTACACTCATCATCCTTTACAGAAAGCTTTCCGGAAACATACATTATGTCTCCTGGAGTGATATGATATCGGAGTGCATCAAATACCTTAGGAAAAATAACACAGTCAATATCATCTGTCTGATCTTCAAGCACGGCAAAGCACATTTTATCACCTTTTTTTGTAATGTGATTTTTTACAGATTGAATAATTCCTATAATCTGTACAGGGGAATTATCTGTGTATTTATTGGATTCGCGGTCGTTTATTTCTGAAATTTCAGGAATTCTCATCAGCTTCCTTTGATACATGTACTGCATAAGAGGATGTCCTGACACATACATTCCTGTTGATTCCTTCTCCATTTTCAGAAGTTCCTTTACAGGATATTCTTCAACATATGGTATTTCGACTTCATATTTGCATCTTTGACTGACTTCTCCGAAAAGATCAAGCTGCCCTTCTATATAATTATCCTTATCGTGCTGACATGAAGTCAATATGCTTTCAAGATTATCTGTCATCTGTCTTCTGTTTAATCCAAGACCATCAAATGCACCTGAGCAAATCAGACTTTCAATTGTTCTTTTGCTTACGTCCTTTTCTATTGTTCGTCTGCAAAAATCCTGAAGTGAAGTATAAAGACCATTCTTTTCACGTTCAGCTATTATCTGGTTTATAACTCCTTTGCCAAGATTTTTTATTGCAAGAAGCCCGAAACGTATTCCGTCATGAGTTATTGTAAAATTAAGAAAACTCTCATTTACTGAAGGGCTTAAATGCCTGACTCCGTTTGCCTCACACTCTGACATATACTCCATAAGCTTATTTGTATTTGACAGAACACTTGTCATTAATGCCGACATGTATTCCTTAAAATAATAGCACCTCAGATATGCTGTCTGATATGCAAGGTAAGCATATGCGGCAGCATGTGATTTGTTAAAAGCATACGAAGCAAAGCTTATCATTTCATCAAAAATACTGTTTGCAATATCCTCAGGAATTCCATTTGCAACTGCTCCTATACAATTTATACTTCCGTCATCATTTTTTAAGCCGTGTACAAAATTTATTCTTTCCTTCTCCATGACATCATGTTTTTTCTTAGCCATTGCACGTCTTACAAGATCAGCACGTCCATAAGAATAACCTGCAAGAGTACAGCATATTTCCATTACCTGCTCCTGATAGACTATGCATCCGTATGTTACATCAAGAATTTTTTCAAGAAGCGGATGCTTGTACGTTATTTTTTCAGGGCTATGCCTGTTCTGAATATATTTAGGTATTGAGTCCATCGGTCCGGGACGGTAAAGTGAAATAACAGCTATCAGATCTTCAATACTGTCCGGTACAAGCTTCATAATAACTGAACACATTCCTGAGCTTTCAAACTGAAAAACTCCTGATGTATTTCCCTTAGAAAGCATTGCATAAATATTTTTATCGTCAGTAGAAATTCTGTTTATATCAAATTCAGGATTTGTTTTATGAATAATCTGAATGCAGTCTCTTATTACAGTAAGATTTCTGAGACCAAGAAAGTCCATTTTAAGCAGCCCCAGACTTTCAAGAACAGTCATTGTATACTGTGTTACAATTGAATCTTCATTTTTCTTAAGTGGTACAAAGTCACTTACAGGAGCACTTGCAATAACAACACCTGCTGCATGGGTAGATGTGTTTCTTGGCATTCCCTCTATCCTACGTGCCATCTCTATAAGATTGTGAACTGTCTGGTCAGAATCATACATACTTTTAAGATCATCATTTTTTAAAAGAGCTTCATCTATTGTAATATTAAGTTTATTCGGAATAAGCTTTGCTGTTTTATCACATACGTTATATGGTATACCCATGGCACGTCCTGCATCTCTTATTGAGCCCCTCGCTGCCATAGTACCAAAAGTAATAATCTGTGCAACCCTGTCACTGCCGTATTTTTTAATTACATATTCAATAACATGCGGACGCCCCTCAATACAGAAATCAATATCAAAATCAGGCATACTTATTCTTTCAGGGTTAAGAAAACGTTCAAAAAGAAGATTGTATTCCATAGGATCAATTCCTGTAATATCAATACAGTATGCACATATGCTGCCTGCACCAGAACCTCTGCCGGGACCTACCGGTATATTATTTTCTTTTGCATATCTGATAAAATCCCATACTATTAAAAAGTAATTGACATAACCCATTTTTACAATTATATCAAGCTCATATGCCATTCTTTCCTGTACCTTTTTATCAGGTTCTTTTCCATATTTTCTATACATTCCGATGTAACAGAGTTCTTTAAAAAATTTTGTATTATCACTGCAGCCATCTATTGTAAAAGACGGAAGCTTTGTTACTCCAAATTCAAATGTTATATTGCACTGCTCTGCTATCTTACTTGTATTATATACTGCTGACGGAACAGATCTGAAAAGCTCAAGCATTTCTGCTTCACTTTTCATATAAAATTCATCAGTCGGGAAACTCATGGCACCAGGGTCGTCAATTGTAGTATTTGTCTGAATACATATAAGAACTTTCTGCATTTGTGCATCATCATGATTTATATAATGAACATCATTGGTTGCAGCAAGCGGAACTCCGGTTTCCTGGGAAAGCTTATAAAGATTAGGAAGAATACGACGCTGTTCCGGTATTCCATGATTCTGAACTTCAATATAATAATTTCCCTGACCAAATATTCTGTTATAGCATTCAACTGTTTTTTTAGCACCGTTATAATCATAATTTACAAGCTGTATAGCTACTTCACCGGCAAGACATGCAGAAAGGCATATAAGCCCTTCATGATATTTTTCAAGAAGTTCAATATCCACTCTTGGTTTATTATAAAATCCACTTATAAATCCCTCTGATACGAGTTTTATAAGATTATGATATCCTGTATTATTTTTGCACAATAAAATTAAATGATAAGGCGAGCTGTCAAGCTTATGTACCTTATCATTTCTTGTACGTCTTGCTACGTATACCTCACAGCCGATTATAGGCTTTATTCCTTGTCTGAGAGCTTCATTATAAAAATCTACTGCCCCATACATTACCCCATGATCTGTTATGGCAACAGCAGATTGTCCAAGCTTCTTTGCATTGCTAACGATATCATTTATCCTGCACGCACCATCAAGCAAGCTGTATTCACTATGAAGATGCAAATGAATAAAATTACTGCTCATAAATCTCCTCTTCCATAATAATTAATCCTAGGACTTAATATTATCAGCTATCTGTGTCAGTCTTTTTAATCTGTGATTTACTCCGGATCTTCCAAGAGGCGGAGTAAGTGTTTCTCCAAGCTCCTTGAGGCTGAGTTCAGGATTATTAAGCCTTGCAAAAGCTATCTCCTGTAAAGTTTCAGGTAGTGATTCTATTCCAATAGTCTTCTCAATAAGCTCAATATCAAATTTTTGTTTTACAGATGCTTCAATTATTTTATTACAGTTTGCCATATCACAATTTGAAATACGATTTACCCTGTTTCGTACATCCTTAAGTATTTTTACATTTATAAGTTCCAGAGTAGAACCCTGTGCGCCCATAAATGTAAGAATATCCTCTATATTTTCACTCTCTTTAAAGTAAAGAATATATGAATTTTTACGAATGACCATTTTGTTAACAAGACCAATAGACTTGAAAATAACTGAAAGATCATCATACAGCTGCTTTACAGGAAGGACAAATTCAAGATGATATTCATTATTAGGATTTGTCACACTTCCGCAGCTTAAAAAAGCACCTGCTATAAAATTTGAAAGGCTGTTATTATCAATTTTTTTTATATCTATTTCTCTTTGTTCCGGATCAAAATTAAATGTGGTGGCTATAAGGCCGATAGAAGCCTGGTCATTTATCATAAATGAATACAAAACTGACCCATTTTTCCTATTGTTTATATCTTCATTTATTTTTACTTTTCCTTTAAAAATTTCATTTATAAGCTTAGGAAAAATTTCAGCTACTGCTGTACTTTCAGATTGAAGATATATTTCAGACCTGCTGAACTGTTTGCAGAAAATAATCATTCCATACAGACATGCAAATTTTTTATCCTTATCTGTAACTGCCGAAATAAGTTCAGATTTCACATCATTTGAAAAAGACAAACCCATACTCCTTTATAATATAATTTTGATTAAGTTTTAGAAATATCTCTATGGGTTTTACGTACAGTATAGCCCTGTTCAATGAGATATTCCGCCATAAGCTCTGCAAATGTAACAGAACGGTGTTTTCCCCCTGTACAACCAAAACCAATTACAAGCTGACTCTTACCTTCATAAATATACTGAGGAAGAAGGAAGCTTATAAGATCCTTAAGCTTAAACAGCAAAACGTTTGACTGTTCAAATCCCATTACATAATTTCGTACCATTTCATCATTACCTGTCATATACTTAAGTTCAGGTATATAGAAAGGATTTGGCAGACACCTTACATCAAACACCAGATCTGCCTCAGAAGAACTGCCGTATTTAAAACCGAATGACATGACTTTTATCGAAAGTGAATCCGTTGATTTTTCAAGAAAAAGATTTGATATTGATTCTTTTAACTGAGAATTTTTAAGATATGACGTATCTATGTAATAGTTTGCTATTTCTCTGAGGCAATTAAGCTTTTCACGCTCATATGCAATTGCCTTAGGCAGACATCCATCAAATTCCGAATCAAGCGGATGCTTACGTCTTGTTTCCCTGTATCTCTTTACAAGTACATCATCTCCAGCTTCAAGATACAGTATCTTGAAATCAAAATGATCGTTATGCATTTTTTCAAATGACATAAGGGTTTCTTTTGTAAACATTTCTCCTGATCGTATATCAACAGCTATAGCTATTTTCTCCATAGTACCTTCCCTGCATATTTCAACAAACTTAGAAATAAGCTGGGGCGGCATATTATCAATACAATAAAATCCAATATCCTCAAGAATATTCATTGCACATGATTTTCCTGATCCGGATAGTCCTGTTACTATAATGAACTGCATATAAATCTCTCCACGCTTTTTATTTTAATATTTCAGGTTCAAGCTCAAGTTCATATCCTGTATCAGACCTGACTTTTTCTTTTACCTTATTGACCAGATTTATAATATCCTCACATGTTGCATTGCCTTTGTTTATTACAAATCCACTATGTTTCTCGCTGACCTGCGCATCACCTACAGATAATCCTTTAAGTCCGCACTGTTCAATAAGTGCTGACGCGTATGCACCATCAGGTCTTTTAAATGTACTTCCTGCGCTTGGAAAATTAAGAGGCTGTTTTTCACGTCTTCGTGTTATAAGCTGTTCCATTTTCTGCTCTATTTCAGGTATTTCACCTTTGTGAAGCTTAAGACGTATACGTATAATAATCCTGCCTGAATTCATAAATGCACTATGCCGATAAGATAAATCCATGTTTTCCTTCATAATTGTCTTTACCATACCGTCACTGTCAATATAGTCTGCAGATGTAACTATATCTGCAATTTCGCCTCCGTATGCACCTGCATTCATGTACAGTGCACCCCCGACAGTACCGGGGATTCCATAGGCAAATTCAAGCCCTGAAAGTCCTTCATGCATCATTACAGCGCACAGTCTGCTCAGAAGAAGTCCCGCTTCGCACTCGACAACCTCATCACGTATAAAATTAATATTTGAAAAATCATTTCCAAGTATAAGAACAGCTCCGTCAAAGCCTTTATCTTCTGCAATAACATTGCTTCCGTTTCCGATAACTGCAAATTTAATTTTGTTATTCCTACAATAATTAATAATGTCAACAGCACAACCCTCGCAATTTAAAAATACTGCTATTTTACATGCACCGCCGATTTTAAATGTCGTGTGATTTTTCAATGGTTCATCAAGTTTATATCTGCATTGGTATTTTTCACAAACAGATATAAGTTCATCAATATAAGACATTTTATCACCTCACTGCAAAATCAGGCCTTTTTGAACTAATTCGCCTGTAAATATTTTCAACATGTTTGTTTGCTATCAATTCTTCAGGATAACCTATTTCTTTTATCATTTTTTCAGCTTCTGATACTCTTCCAACCAGGTCACAATAATGGCCGTCAGAATTGACGATAATAGGAATTTCGTACTTTTTACATATTTTTAGCATTTCTACATTCAATTCTCTTGCTCCATCCTTATAAAGAATTGCTGATTCGTTGATTTCAACAAGCTTGTCATATTCTTTAAATACCTTCAGTACTCTTTCCATATCAAAAGGATAATTCGGAGCACCTGCATGGCCTATTACATCAACTCTCGGATTATTTTTGGCAAGACTGATATATGATTCTGTACAATCCTGATTATCAGGATTTTTAACCATAACCCAATGATATGATGCTATCACCCAGTCAACAAATTCAAGTTCAAAGTTATTCATGTCAATATTCCCTTCAAAATCGGAAATATTTGCTTCGACGCCTTTTATTACTCTTACACCTTCAATATAATCAGGAATAACTTTAAGATTTCTAAAATGCCATACATGCGGTGCATCATAAATTGAAGGTGCATGATCTGTGAGTGCAAATCCCTTCAGGCCAAAATCCGCAGCAGACTTTGCTATTTCTTTAACTGTTGAATATGCATGTGTAGATGCTACTGAATGAAAATGTGTATCTAATTCTATAAACAAAATGCTAACCTCCACAGTGTATATAGATACAGAAAATATTTTAATATTAAAAGTAAAAGGTTTTACTCAGTCAGAAACTGTTTTGCTCTCTTTAAACATGAAAAATTTCAAACCTTTATATTAAGGAAATCCATCGTCTGGAAGGCGACGGACACCTATCTGTATCTGAAAATGTATTTTTTACAGATCCTTTATTGTTTCTTTTTGATCCATTTCAAGACCAAGCCTGCCTAAAAGTTCCTGAGCAGCATTGTATCCCATTTTTTTCTGTCTGTTATTCATTGCAGCAACTTCAAGTATAACGGCAAGATTTCTTCCCGGCTTTACAGGTATAGTCAGTGACGGAACATTAACACCAAGAATTGAAATATATTCACTGTCAACTCCCATTCTGTCATAAAGCTTTTCAGGATTCCATATTTCAAGTTCAACTATCATGTCTATTTTTTCGGTTACTTTGACCGCACCTACACCGAACAGTCTTCTTGCATTAATAATTCCTATGCCTCTGAGTTCAAGAAAATGACGGATATTATCAGGAGAAGTTCCTATAAGACTTATATTTGAAACCTTTCTGATTTCGACCGCATCATCGGCAACAAGTCTGTGTCCTCTTTTTACAAGTTCTATAGCAGTTTCGCTTTTACCTACACCGCTCTCACCTAGTATAAGAACTCCTTCACCGTATATTTCAATAAGTACACCGTGTCTTGTTATTCTTGGTGCAAGATTAAGGTTAAGGAAAGCTATGAGTGCTGCAACAAAATTTGACGTACTGTCCTTTGATCTAAGAACAGGAATACTATGCTTTTCAGCAAGCACGACAATCTCAGGAAAACATTCAAGTTCTCTTGTAATAATCAGTACGGGGATTTTATGTGAAAAAAGCTTGTCTATAATATCTGTACGCTCATCTTCGCCTATACTGGATAAATATGCAAATTCCATTTTGCCCAATACCTGAATTCGTTCAGGATTAAAATATTCATAGAAATTCATTAACTGCAGTCCCGGACGATTAACTTCATTTTCACTTATCATTATTTCTTCTGCTGCTTTTGGAAGGTATAGCTCATCAAGCTTGAATTCGTCAATTATTTTCTGAAGTGATACTGTGAATTTATTTGTCATAAAAACACCCCTCTTATTTTTAAAATTACCGTTCTGATACGGCTTATACATATTTATCATTATACAATAAATCTTAAATTATTTCAATAGAAAGTGTAATATTGAACCGAAGTAAATTTCATAGTATATTTCCTTATAGAGGATGACAATTTTTTGAATGAATATATAAACATAGAGTTGCATTAAATTGAAAAGGAGTTAAAAAACTCTAAAAAAATTTTAAAATCTGTGCTTGCGAAGGTACAGGACGACCCGAAAGCCCTGCAAAAATTTAATCATTTTCTTAAACTTACCTCATAAGACTCAATAGTAATGCATGAATATAATATGAAATTTTGCTGAAATACTGGCTTATGGAATAAAACTATGCTATAATAAAATTAATAATAATATTTTTATGGGGATGTTTAAATATGATAGACTGTCACACACATACATGTAATTCTCCTGATGGATCCGATACACCGCAAGAAGCCGCTGAACAGGCATGCAGACTTGCTCTTAAGGCATTTGCTATAACAGAGCACTGTGAGGCAAACAGACTTTTCGGACGCGAGGATTATCATATAGATTATAACAGTGAACACGTATTTCACAACTATGACATTTTTCAGAAATCAATATCCGAAAATAATATTATTAAAGAAAAATATTCTTCAAGACTTAATTTTATCAACGGAATAGAACTTGGTCAGGCGGCACATGATTTTAAATCAGCTGAAAAAATTATTTCAGAAAAAAGCCTCGATTTTATAATATGTTCAACCCATGAGTTGCCGGCACATGAGGATTTTGCATTTCTTGACTATAAAAAAGAAAATATCCATGATCTTCTTGTCCAGTATTTTGATGAAACTCTGAAACTATGCAAATGGAGTAGATTTGATGTACTTGGACATCTGACTTATCCGCTCAGATATATTATGGGTGAAGCAGGAATATATACTGACATTTCAGAATTTGATGAAATAATTACTGAATGTTTCAGAACACTTGTAAAAAACGATAAGGGAATTGAAATTAACACATCGGGGCTCAGGCAGGCATACGGAAAAACATTTCCGGAGCTTAAGTATATAAAGCTTTTCCGTGATCTTGGCGGTAAAATAATAACTATCGGTTCTGATTCGCACTGTACTAAAGACATTGGTTCAGGCATTGACAAAGGAATTGAACTTGCCGCTGCTGCCGGATTCAAAAAGATCTATTATTTTAAAAATCATATTCCTTATGGAATACAAATCTGATATCAGTACAAAGCAATAAAATAAGGGCTTGCCCTGTTTAACGTGGCAAATATGTGTAACCTTGCCACCTTAGATCCGGGCAACATAATGCCTGAGTTATATATGCTCTGTGTTGAAATATAAATAGCCACAATTTTCATGCGGAGAAAAGGAGTAATATATGGATTCATTATTACAGCTTCTAAAACAGAATGCACGTTTCACAAATCAGCAGTTAGCTGCCATGCTCGATACAACCGAGGGAGCAGTCGCGGAAAAAATAAAAGAATATGAAAACAAGGGTATCATTATGGGATACAGTGTTATTCTTAATGATGAGCTTGCTGACAAGAATACAGTAACGGCATTTATTGAAATACGAGTAACTCCGCAAAGAGACTGCGGCTTTGACGACCTTGCAAAAACAATTATGATGTATGATGAGGTCGAAAGTGTTTCTCTCATGTCAGGCGGATATGACCTTGCCGTAACTGCTTCAGGAGCTGACCTGAAAACAATAGCACTTTTTGTTGCACAGAAATTATCAACAATTGATGGGGTAATTTCAACTGCTACACACTTTGTTCTCAGGAGATACAAGGAAAAAGGCATATTTATTAACCAGAACAACAATACGGATGAGAGGAGCATGGTTTCTCCATGATTAATTATGATAAAATCCTCAACAGCACTATTAAAAATATAAAACCCTCGGGTATAAGAAAATTTTTTGATATTGCACAGAAAACAGAGGGTGTTATAAGTCTTGGTGTAGGTGAACCTGACTTTAATACACCATGGGCAATACGACAGAAGGCAATACAGACTATAGAAACCAAAAAGACAGTATATACTGCAAATGCAGGTCTTGAAGATCTGAGAAGAGAAATCGCAGGTTATGTAAAAAAACGTATAAATACCGAATACGAACCAACAAGTGAAATTGTAGTAACAGTAGGCGGTTCAGAAGCAATAGATATTTCAATCCGCTCAATAGTAGAACCGGGGGATGAAGTTCTTATTGTTGAGCCTTGCTTTGTATGCTATTCACCTATTGTACAGCTTTCAGGAGGTATTCCGGTACCTATTGAGACAAAGGTAGAAAATAATTTCAAATTAAAAGCCTCAGAGCTTAAAGAAAAGATAACTGAAAAAACAAAGCTTCTTATTCTGCCGTTTCCAAATAATCCGACAGGAGCAATAATGACACGGGAGGACCTTGAGGAGATAGCCGAAGTTCTTCGTGATACACAGATAGTCGTTCTTTCAGATGAAATCTATTCCGAACTTACATACGGAAGAAAACACTGTTCAATAGTTGAAATAGACGGGATGAAAGAAAGAACTGTTCTTATAAATGGGTTTTCAAAGGCATTTGCGATGACAGGATGGCGACTCGGATATATGTGTGCCCCTGCACCTCTTGTAAAACAAATTCTAAAGCTTCATCAGTTTGCTATTATGTGTTCACCTACTATAAGTCAGTATGCTGCAATTGAGGCGCTTACCAACTGCTATGGTGAAGTTCAGAAAATGGTATCTGAATACAACGTAAGAAGAAGATTTGTAACAAATGGATTCAACAGACTTGGACTGACATGCTTTAATCCCGAGGGAGCATTCTATGTATTTCCTTGTATAAAAAGCACAGGAATGTCAAGTGAAAAATTCTGTGAAGAGTTGCTTTACAGTAAAAAAGTTGCTGTTGTTCCGGGAAATGCATTCGGCAACAGTGGAGAGGGATACATAAGGGTTTCATATGCGTACTCTCTTAACCACATTAACGAAGCACTTTCACGGATAGAAGAATTTCTTAAAGAAATAAAGTAGGATATTGTTTATATGAATAAAATTTCAATTAAAACATTTGCAAAAATAAATCTTTCTCTTGATGTTACTGAGAAAAGGTCTGATGGATATCACAATATAGACAGCATTTTCGAAGAAATCTCACTTCATGATATAATTACGGTAACACAGGATGATTCAGACAGTATATCAATTTCCTGTACCAGACCCGGTATTCCATGCAATGGAAAAAATATTGCATATAAAGCGGCAAACGAATTTTTTAAATATACAGGAATCAGAAATACAGGAATCAGCGTTCATATTCAAAAAAATATTCCGAGTCAGGCAGGTATGGGTGGTGGAAGTACAAATGCAGCGGGTGTTCTGAAAATATTAAATAAAATGTTTAATGCTGATCTTTCTGAAAAAACACTTATGGAAATAGGCCTGAAAACAGGTGCTGATGTTCCGTTTTTTATAGCAGGAGGTCTGTGTTATGTAACAGGTACAGGTGATATTGTCAGAAAGCTCTCCAATCTTCCGGAACATTACGTAGCAGTTGCAAAAGGCAAAGCTGGAATATCTACTCCACATGCATACAAAGAAATAGATACGCTTATTGATGCACCACATCATGATTCACAGAAATTACTTTCATGCATATCGTCAGGAAATATAGATGAACTCATGAAAAACTGCTTTAATTCATTTGAACTTGTAAATCATCCTGATGACATTGAAAAAATAAAATCAGTAATGTCAGAAAACAATTCTATCGGCACTCTTATGACTGGAAGCGGTTCAGCAGTATTCGGTATATTTGCAGACAAAGCCTCAGCCCAAAATGCTGCAAATGTCCTTTCAGGAATATTCCCGTTTTCCGGAGTATATACCAACGTACAAAATTAAAAATCGTGACATTCAAAGGTACAGGGAGACTGGAAAGCCCTGCTCGTCTCCTTATATATGAAATATTTAAGAGAGGATAATTAATATGACACTACAAACAGAAGAAAAAGAGAAAGAACAATCAAAAGAAAAAGTAACAGTAAAAAAGAAAATAACCGCAAGATCAGTCTTTAAAGAAATATTCAGTACAGCGCTTACATTCCTGATTGCATTAGGCGTATGCAAATTTACATTCAGATATCTTATTCAGAAATCAGTCGTCGATGGATGTTCAATGGTTCCGACACTTCATGAAAATGACAGACTTCTTTCAACAAAAATACTTATTGATCCCAAACCTGAGGATATTATAATTATAAGAAGTGAAAAGCTCAATAAGGATATAGTAAAAAGAGTCATTGCTCTTGAAGGACAGACAGTTGATATTGATTTTGAAAAAGGTTTCGTATATGTTGACGGCAAAAAACTTAACGAACAGCTCTACAATGAAGGTGAAGAACTTACATCTGACTATTTTATAAATACCATGACGACAAGAGACATGGGGGCATTTGATACATATCCGATTGTTGTACCGGAAAATTACGTTTTTGTTCTTGGAGATAACCGCAATGTTTCACTCGACAGTAAAAGTAATCAGCTCGGATTTGTACCAAAGGATGAAATAATAGGAAAAGTATTTATGAGAACAAATCCTCTTACTGATATAAAGTTTTTCTGAGTTTTCAATTAACAACAAAATAAACAATTTGCTCTGCCACCGGGCAGTGATAAATGGTGCTGGATACATTCCGTAAGGTCTTTGAAGGAATGTATCTGAGCATCTTTTTTTTATGGAGGAATTTATGAACTACAAAGAATATTTTAAATATGTTCTGTTAAACATTCTTGGAATGGCAGGAATCTCATGCTATATACTTGCAGATACATTTTTTGTTTCAAAGGCAATCGGCACTCAGGGGCTTGCTTCTCTTAACTTTGCAATACCTGTATATAATTTTATTAACGGTATTGGTCTTATGTTCGGGATAGGGGGTGCAACACTTTTTACTATTCTGAAAAATCAGAACAATCATGATAAAGCAGACAAAATATTTACATATACATTTTTTATTTCTGTATTAACTTCAACTCTGTTGCTTATGACAGGATTATTATTTTCAGAACAATTATCACATCTCCTTGGTGCAGATAATACAACAATTATAATGACTCAAAATTACCTTAAAATACTCCTCTGCTTTTCTCCGTTTTTCATTATAAATAATGTATTTCTTGCATTTGTAAGAAATGATGGAGCACCTAAGCTCTCAACGGCTGCAATGATAATAGGAAGTCTTTCAAACATAGTCCTTGATTATATTTCTATGTTTATTTTCGGACTCGGTATTACAGGTGCTGCACTTGCAACAGGCATAGCACCTGTACTGAGTATTTTGATTATGCTGACACATATGAAAAACTGTTCATTTAAATTAAAGTTTTCCATTTCAGATAATGATAACGGTCATTCTATAAAATCCCGGCATTTTTGTTTAATCATCAGAAATTTCTGTCACGAGTTGAAACGTATTATAAGTCTTGGAATATCATCATTTATTATTGAATTTTCATCTGGGATTGTACTTGTTGTTTTTAATATCATTATTATGGGATTAAAAGGTAGTACAGGAGTCGCAGCATATGGTATCATTGCAAATATATCACTTGTGATACTTGCTGTATTTACCGGAACAGCACAGGGAATTCAGCCGCTTGCAAGCAAATTTTTCGGAATCGGTGATCTGTTGTCTCAAAAAAAGGTCCTCAGACTTTCGGTTGTTACTTCAACATTGATAGCTGTGGTTTCTTATTGTTTATTGATTGTATTTTCAGATAATATAATTTCAGTATTTAACAGTGATAATAACACTGAACTTAAATCAATTGCAGCTACAGGATTTGCAATATATTTTTGTGGATTTATTTTTGCAGGATTCAATATTGTCAATTCAGCATTTCTGAGTGCAACTCAAAAAACCAAACCGGCATTTGTTATCTCTGTTTTCAGAGGATTTATAATTATTCCTGTGGTTATAGTATTTTCTGTTATTTTTAAAATGAAAGGCGTGTGGCTGTCATTTACAGTAACAGAATTAATTACTGCTGTTATTGGTATTATAATAATTATGAAGTTACTGTTCAGCCATATCCCAAACAAAATGGATATATGACCGAAGATCCAGGCGATTGGGAAACCCGATCGACTCCGCTTAAGGCGAAATCCCTGCAAAACGGTATAGTAATAGCTAGTGGCTGAATAATAACAACATCAAAAAAAATTTAAAAATTATTAAAACAG
>CALMUA010000253.1 GCA_937872775.1 uncultured Ruminococcus sp. | reverse complement strand
CTTGAATTTGATTTCTGAAATTCGATTTTTTGAAAATTAGAAATTATTTACACAGTTATGGCGCTTGGTGAATAATTCAGGATAAAGAACTTCAGAAAACTTTTTTTTCTCATCAAACTTCATTCTGAGAGGAAGATTTGATACAAAACAACCAATGGTATTTTCGTTATCTATAGCATCTCTGTTAGAGAATGGAGCGTAAATAAGAATATCTGACTGCCTTACCTGTTTTCCAAGAAACATAAAAAAGACAGCAAGGTAATAGGAATATTCTGTTACTTCATATGTTAAGCAAGCCTGTTTTACTGCATCTACAAGCTTATCAGGTACATCAACAATTTTTTCCTTTGAATATTTTTTAGAGGATGTTTTCTTTTTTGTTATAAGCGAAACAGGATCAGCAGATTCAAGATGCTGTATCCAGTTATTTCTTTTTTTTTCTAATCTCGGTAATGAATTTTTCTTTTCCTGTGAATTTACAAATTCTGAATATCCGTTATCGACTTTACTATCAGGAATAAGTCCGCTGCAAAAAGCATTGTAATTAGTGAATACTTTTTTCAGCAGAATACTCATTGAAGTACCGTCAGAAACAAGATGATGAAGCTTGAAAACAACAAACCACTCATCCTTTGATCTTATAACCCTTACAGAAAATAATGAAGTCTTACCCAGTCTGATTTCTTCACCTGCAAATCTATTTATTTCCTGATTTATTTCTTCATCCGATCGACTGCTCATATCAATATCTGTTACAGATACATTGGCAGAATCGTAGATGACCATCAGCGGCTCTCCATCTTTTTCAGTAAAGCTGGCTCTGAGAAGCTCCTGCTCAGCTGTAATAAATTCTATTGCTTTGACAAAGGCTTCTTGATCAAAATTTTTCAGAGAAACAGTAATAACATTATTGTATTCAACTGATGAACCTTTGAGGCAATCAAAATATATGCCCTTTTGTTCATTGGCTAAATTTAATGTTTTTATTACCATAAAAAACACCTCTATTATCTATTCTATTATTTTATTCTTAAATCAGTCTATCATAACAAAGAAATATGTAACGTTTTATTCGGCAATCTTCGTAATGCGATATAAACTCAGTGAAATTATATCATGCTTATATGTTTTCTATAATTTCACTTCTATCTCATAATATTCCGGAATAACTCGATCTGCAGACATATCAGCTTCCAGAACAACAGTATCATCATTTCTGCTTATTTCCTTAAAACCGGCAAATTTATATGTCATGTACATCATTCGATTTCTATCAGTTTCCACGAATCTTGCATGAAGCTTTACATTATTTTTTCTTGCAAGATTGATTATATAATTGAGCATAACAGATCCGACACCTCTGGACATGACTCTGCATGACATAAGCAAAAGATAAAGATTCCAGTATGTAGCGTGCATTCTCAGAAGAATAACACCTATCTTTCCGTATGTTCCATACTTATCATCAAGCTGCACTACAATAACTGTGTACTTATCGGACTTAATAAGCTCTAGAAGTTCTTCATATGAATAGGTATATCCTGTCGAATTCATTTGATGAGTTCTGACAGTCAACTCTTCAACACGCTTCAGATCTTCAACATCAGCTTCCTTTATTGATACTTTCATATCAAGTGTTTTAAGAAAATCCACCTTAGAACCTATATAGTTCTTTTCAGCTTCATTTCTTATTATATCTGTTTGATACAGCTGTCGTCTGATACATGAATCTTCTGTTACAAATCTTGGATTAAGTTCATCCATATCAAGTATAGTAGCAATATCCTCTGGAGGCTCAATACACAGCACATCCTTATGGACGAAGTTTACTTCATCACGTTCAAACTTCTGATCGTCGATGAACATCAATGTATCTATACTGATATTGATACTCTTAGCAATACGCTCAATACCGTCAGCCTTGTTGTCCCAACTTATCTGCGGATAAATAAAATACTCTGCAATTCCGAGGTGTTTAAGCTGTTCCATTGCATCATTTTCGTAATTTTTACTGCATATTGACTGTAATATGCCTCTCATATCAAGAGTCTTTATTACATCAAGAATCCCTTTCTTTAAGTCAACAAATTTATCTTCAATAAGAATACCATTCCAAAGTGTATCATCCAGATCCCAGACAACACATTTTATTTTTTTGCTCATAATAACGGCGACCTTTCTCAATAATCCTCAATAAACCGTTCTTATTGAAAACTTTTTTCAATAAGAACGGTTTATAAATATCATTTATTATTTTTCAATTACCAGTTTAACCAGTATGACTTATTATCAAAGGGATACTTAGGAAGCGAAACTATTCCGCAGTTTCCAAATTCCTCAAGCATTTCCCAGTTGACTTCATTACCATTAAGGAATACACTGTTAAGGAACTCAAACAGTCCTTCTCTACTGCTGAATGCATTTGTTTCAACACTAATTGCTGCATTTTCATTTGCACCGTTTACACTGATAACAACAGCATTTCTCGGTACAGACACAGTCTCTGACTTTTTGTCGAGATTACCTGTTTCCCATTCCTTCACTGAATATCTGTCTCCGCGGATTAGTATTCCGTTCAGATTCTTTATAAGCTTTATAACCGGGGCAATGTTCTTCTTTAAAGCTGCAAATGAGTCTTCCATTACGGATACATTGCCCAGATCAATATAAATCTCAGGACTGCGTACTCTGCTATACTCAGCAGACTTCATATTCTTTATACTTCCGTCAATATCAAATTTATGAAGTACACAAGCAGCACGATACTCATAAGCTGTACGTCCGCTGCAAAGAGTGTAACAAATATCGCCAAGTGATTCAATATGCTTTCCTATATAATCAAGAAGCTGAGACTTCTTCTTTTCCAATGCTTCCTTAGTCTTTGCAGAAATAACCATAGGATACATATTCAAAGATGTGCCAGAAACCCTTAACGGACTCTCCTGGATTATCATATGTGCGTTAGTACCGCCTAAGCCGAGAGATGTTATCCCTGCTGTACGTTTCTTTCCATCCTGAACCTCCCAATCCACAGGTTCTGTAACAACATAAAACGGAGTTTTATGGATTCCCAGCGCAGGATTGATATTCTCCATATTAATACTCGGAACAAGCTTCTTATTCTCAAGACATCCAAGTACCTTTACGATTCCCGCACCTGAAGCAGCGGGAAGAAGATGACCGATATTTGACTTAATTGAACCGATACCGATTGTTCCAGGATTAAGTTTGTTTTTAGTTCTTTCTGTAAACAACTTTACAAGTGCACGGAATTCAATAGGGTCACCTATCCTTGTACCTGTACCATGAGCTTCCAGGTAGGTTATATCATCCGATGACATTCCGGCATCTATGTAAGCATTTTTCAGAGCTTCATACTGTCCTTCTGAATTAGGTGCCATTATACTCAGTGAATAGCCATCATTATTAATAGCACTTCCTTTTATAACACCATAAATATGTTTTTTCTTTTCAAGTGCTTTTTTCATAGGCTCAACATATATTGAAATAACACCCTCACCGAGAACCGAACCATCTGCATCCTTATCGAATACCTTTGATTTATCTGAACTTGAAAGAATACCGGCTTTATCAGCCGCAAGAAATTCTTCCTTTGCAAGTATAAGATGAGCAGATGAAATAACAGCTGCATTGATTTCGCCTAACTGCATAGAACGCTTTGCCGAATGGAGTGCGACCAAAAATGATGAACAAGCACTGTCAATTGACATAGCAGGACCGTTAAAATTAAAGAAATGAGATATTCTTGCAGATGCAATATTATTCAGATTTCCTATCAATGTGTTTTCCGGCACTTCATCCATACCTTTGCATCTAATATATTCAATTATCCTTGTCAGATATAACTGATTGTCAAGAGCTGAATAAACGCCAACATTACGAGGCTTTTCTCCAATATAAGCTTCTGCTGCATCTTCCAGTGCTTCATATGCAGTCTCCAGAATTAATCTCTGCTGAGGATCTGTGAAAATAGCTTCTTTTTCGGTCATATCGAAGAAGTCGGCATCAAACATATCAACATCATGAACCTCGCCGATCCAGTTATCCCACTTGTCAACTCCAAGCAGCTGTTTTCTCTTATCGCTGACTTTTGCAACACTGTTTTTTCCTACTTTCAGTAATTCCCATAATTCATCATAATCATCCGCACCCGGCAATCTGAATGAAACACCCGTTACAGCAATGTCTTCATTTTTTTTTGTACTCTTTGTTTCTGATATTTCATCTTCATTTATCATATACATGATTTTTTCAGCCATTTCCTTTACAGTGCTGTAATCACGAAGGAACGTAGGCTTAAGTTCCATATAAAATTCTTTATTAAGTTTTTCAAGAAGCTGATACTGCTTAACTGAATTACCGCCGTATTCACTGAATGAAACATCATCATCAATTGATTCAACGTCCATTTCAAGAACTTCGCTCCATATCTTACCGATAACTCTTTCATTGAAGCTAAGACTGTTTTTCTTATTCTTTGAAGCAACATTTACATTACTGATTGAAATCTTCTCAAGATAACTCTGCTCTTTCAAGAGCCTTACAAGCTTTATTCTATCAACTTTACCGCTTCCTGTACGGCAAATTTCACTTATGAAAACAACATTCCCAAAAGTAAATCCATATTTTGAAAGAAGACCCTTGGATACATTTTTGACTTGCTCCATGATCTCATCATTTTTTTCAACGGCAAGGAAAAGAATAAGAACCTCTTGATTTTTATCGTGATCGAAATCAGAACATAAAACAGCCTTATCCGGAGTAAAGCAACCAGGTTTCATAACATCTTCTTCGATGTCATGTATCATGTAGTTATGACCTCTTACGATAAACATTTCCTTTTTTCTGCCATTGATATATAGAATACCATCATGAATAAATCCAATATCACCTGTTTTGAGCCATTTGCCCAAAAAAAGGTCGTCAGAATTTTCGGTTTTAGAGATATATCCTTTTGTAACAGCATCAGAGCTTACAATAACCTCTCCGTACACATCCTCACCAAGCATATTACCATCATCATCAACGATAGCAATATTATAACCGCAAAGAGACCGGCCACAGCCAACTATTCTTCTTCCGTCTCCATTTATATTCTGAATAACCTGGAAAGGTTCATTTCTACGATACATAGAAACAGCAAGTACAGCCTCAGTAAGACCATACGTTGGATTTATCACATTATAATCCAGACCATAATCCTTGAACTTCTCATAAAATCTTTTAACAGTATCCTCAACGACTACCTCAGATGCTACAATAAATGTATGGATATGTTTCAGATAATCTTTGGTAAAATTCTCAGTATTGACGTTCTTAATCATCCACTCAAGACCGAAATTATTGGAGACCATGAGAGTGATACCTTTTTCCGAACAGATATCAAGATAGCGTGTAGGATTCTGAATGAAGAGAGCCGGAGGAAACATATACATATCTGCACATATCTGCATGAACTCGATATGAATGAAAAGACCCATATTATGAAAAAGAGGAGACCATATACCGGCTTTATCATTTGATGTAGGTTCAACAATGCATATTGAACTTCCCATTGATGTCATAATATTCTTATTAGTCATCATGACACCCTTAGGATTGCCTGTGCTTCCCGATGAATACTGAACCATTACGCAATCATCTTCACCATTATGAAGAACTTCTACCGGTTTACCGTGCTTTAATTCATCTGCATTGATGCACTTTATATCAATATTGACATTTTCGGCCATTATTTCATACTTTGCGATGTTATCAGAATCTGAAGCAATAACACATCCGGGATGCTGCTTGCATATGTTACAGATACGACTATAGTCGCCAGACTGTATCTCTGCATTGCGAAGACCCTCTATAGGAACAACTACAATACCAGATATTATACAAGCCCATAATGTTATTGTAAAGGTCTCAGGATCATCTATACATATGATAACAGAACCATTTATATTCTTTTTTCTGAGAGTTCCTGCCCATATCTTAGCCTTTTCAAGTATATCATTATATGATAAAAAAGTGCTTTTGCCGTCAAAGGTATAAAAATTTATACCTTTTGTGCATTTTGCAGCAGCCCATTCCAGACATTCAGAAAGGGTATTTGCGTGTGGGTGACGATAACCGTTTTTTATAAATTCCCTGAACATAAATGTTTTTCTCCTGTTTTAATTGTTAATGCATGATCTGAGATATTAGCGATCATATCATATCAAGGATCACGGGGGCTGCTTCTTTGATAGCTGAATGGCAATGTTTCTTAAACCACTCAATATCATTATCACTCAACATAATATTGGGATAGATACGTGAAACACTTGAAATAAGTATACCGTTTTTTTGTAAAATAGCGTTAAGTATAACATCAAGAGACATAATTCCAAAAGTATAATCCGAAGGAGTTTTCAACGGCTTCTCACAGCAATGAAACGCTGCACACGACGGATGCCCCTGAATTATAAGCGGTATACCTGCTTTTTTTGCTTCATCCAAAAGTATTCTGTGTATTTCTGATACCTTATTATTCATTTTTTTAAGTGCGGCTCCATTATCTCTTCCGAGGATACTCAGAGTTGCATTTATTGCAGCCATACCCACAGGATAACCGTTAAAAGTACCGGCATGAATTACCTTCTTTGAGGAATAAAGCTCCATTATTTTTTTCTTTCCAGCTATAGCAGAAACAGGCACACCACCGCCTGCGATAGCCTTACCAAGAAGAGTAATATCCGGAGTAACGTCATACAATGTCTGAGCGCCGCCGAGACCTGTTCTGACACCTGTGATTATCTCATCAAATATCAATACTATACCATATTTATCACATAAAGCTCTAAGGCCTTCAAGGTAACCTTCTTCGGGCATGATACTTCCGCCATTTACACAAATAGGCTCAGTAATAATGGCGGCAATTTCCTCGTTATGATCTTTAAGAAAATCACTTATCACTGCAATGTTGTTCCATGGAAGTAAGTAGGAATGATTAAAAGCACCTACCTCACGTCCAAGTGTGCCTTTATAATCTCCTTTATACTCTTTTGGGGAAGATGTATTTTTATCACTTTTTCCACCCATTATGTTATCAGCATTTCCGTGGTAATGATTAACAAATCTAATGAACTTATCCCTGTTAGTATATGCTCTTGCGAGTCTTACAGCGTTCTGAACAATTTCGGTTCCTGAAAGACCGAATCTTATCATTTCTGCCGAAGGGATATTTTTGGCGATAGTCTCAGGAACACATCTGTCATAAAGGCTATGGCTCACACAGAATATGTTATCCATCGCCTCCTTCACAGCATCAATATATTCCCTGTTTTTATGTCCAAGTATCATTGCTCCGAAACGAGCATAAAGATCAAGATACTCGTTTCCGTCTATATCTGTTACTCGGCTTCCGTTGGTATCCTTTAAAAAGAGCGGATGCTCCTCCCACGGAAGATTAAAATTATAGTGAACACCACCTGGAAGATGCTTTTTCACATCCTCATAATATTTATCCATTGATATAAAATTGTAATCCATTTTTTCAGCTCCATGCAATAATTTTCTGCATCAAACCGCAAAGCTCAGACTCATCCTCTGCTTCATCGTAGCTGAGACAGGTTGGGAATCCATCAGATTCACGGATAATATTCCTCATTGTATTTCCCGGGCCAATCTCTACAAGGAAATCAGCTCTGAAGTCTTTTACACCATTAGCAACAGTCTGCATCCAAAGAACCGGCATTTTAAGCTGATCTACGAGGACAGATGCTATCTTTTTCTTTTCATGAAGTTTTCCTGTTACGGTAGAGTATACAGGTACCTTCATATCATTTATATGAAGCTTATCTGTTAGTTCTGCAATCTCTGACATAAGCGGAGAAGCTAACTCTGAATGATATGGAGCATCCGTTCTCATAGGTATCATTCTATAAGGTATAAGCTGTGAACCTTTTTTATCAAGGTGCTTTTCTAGTGTTTTCATGGCTGAAGGCTCCCCGGCAACAAGAAATTGTCTATTTGAATTATAAGCTGTAATGACAGCATATCCGCCTTCAAGTTTTTCTGCGATGATATTTTCAAGATCCTTCTGGTCGATATCAAGTACTATTCCTACAGATCCTTTGAACTCTTTAACAACTAGCTTCTGCATGACCCTACCGCGTTTGTTTACGAAATCAAGACCATCACGGAAATCAAGTGCCCCTGAACAAATCAAAGCAGATATCTCTCCAAGGCTATGACCGCACATAAAGCTCGGAGCAGTATTATACTGTTCTACAAACGCAGCATAAAAAGCACAGCTTGCTGTAACAACTAAAGGTTGTGCATTATCAGAAAGTGTAAGCTGCTGCATTGAATATGTATTTAAAACATCCGTAACGTCAATACCAAGCACCTCTGAAGCAAGAGTAAGTATTTCTGATGTGCTTTTATACTTGCCTGCCAGTTCTGAACACATTCCTTTATATTGCGTACCCTGTCCGCCGAGAAGCAAACCGAATGGTGAAATGCTCATGATTAGTCCTCTTCACCGCCGTTCGCAAGATACTCAGCAAGCTCAGACAAAGTCTTATACTCAAATATTGCAACTGGAGAGATCTCAATATCAAGCTTTTTTCTCATTGTATTTATAATTTTGAGAGCACCAATAGAAGTAATACCGAGGCGCATAAAATTCTCATCCTCGTCAATATTATCCGGATCATTATTCATAGCTGCAGCTAATTCTTCTTTTAATAATATAATAATTTCTTCTTTGCTCATTGTAAAACCTCTTTTCAGTTATTCTTAATACGTGTGATAAGATCTGTAATGGCATCAATACTCTTAAAATTCTCAATATCCATATCATCATTTGAAACAGAAATATCAAACTCATCTTCAACAAATCTGATGAGCTGCATACCGAAAAGTGAATTAACAACGCCAAGCTCGAACATATTATCGCTGTCACTTACAGTATTCTCTCCAATGTAATTCAATACAAAATCACGTACTTTATCTTTAATATTCATAATTAACTCTCCCTAAAGATATATATTGAAAGCTTATTTGCTCCCATAAAAATAATTATTTATACTTATAAAAACCCTGTCCACTTTTTCTTCCGAGCATTCCAGCTGAAACCATACGGCGAAGAAGAGGACAAGGATTATATTTTGGATCATTATATGAATCAAGAAGCACCTCAAGAGAATTGACTACAACATCAAGACCGATGAGATCAGCTGTCTGAAGAGGACCCATAGCATGACCAAAGCCATTTTTAAATATAGAATCTATCTGTTCAGCAGTAGCAACACCTTCCTGAACGAGAGTTGCAGCCTCATTCATAAAAATGTGCGAAAGCCTGTTAGAAACAAATCCGGGATTATCATTTATTACTTCACATAAAATACCTATAGAAGAAAGAAGTTCTTTTACATTCTCAATGGTTTCTGCACTTGTCTTTAAACCGGAAATTACTTCAGAGAAATTTTTCAGGATAACGGGATTCATAAAATGTACACCGATAACATTTTCAGCACGTCCTGCCTGACTCCCTATCTCCGTTATGGAAATGCACGAGGTATTAGCCATAAAAATACATTCAGGCTTACATATTTCATTAAGCTTCTTATATACAATGAATTTCATTTCTTTGACTTCAGGTATATTTTCCACAACGAAATCAGTGCTCTTCAAATCGTCATAGGAAAGAGTAAATTTTATATTCTCCATAATAGCAGGAATGTCGTATTTTTTTTTGCCAAAAACATTCTGCATCTGAAGCGATCTTTTTATTTCCTTTTCAGCAGCTTCGAGAATCTCCTCGGAAATATCAATGAGAACAACAGCATAACCATTTGATGCAAATCTCTGTGCTACACCTTGACCCATTGTACCACCACCAACAACACCAATAATTTTGTTTGCCATAAAACACCTCATGTAATTAATATGCAATGAAACATATAATGTATTTATATTGTAATTTGTTACTATCCATTTCCCAACAAGAAGGATGAAGAATCAACCGTGTTGAAAGATGAATGTTGAAACGAAAATATTGTCTGTCTGCCAATAGACAAACGTTTTTCTTTGTGCAATAATGAATAAAAACTGAGAAAGACGGGAACGATATAAACAGCAATATGCCAATATACAATGAACTTGTTATAACAATATAAAAAAAGCAGGAAACGATCGAAAGACTGAGAGAGTCACAAATTCCATAAAACACCTGTTTCGCATTGTGACGAGACTGATATCTATATCAACGAGTATTATACTGAGTTCATGCAATTTGCACTGATGGCATCATATACTATGATCTCTCAAGAAAGTGTGTAAAAACAAAGATGCTTGAGATCGATTTTATGCCGAATTATTACGGAATTGTTGTGCATGATTTCTTTCTACTGCGTCCCAAAAAGTGAATTAAATATTTTTCACGCTTTGCGTGTTATCCTTAACGGAAATATAGTATTGGAGACTGAATAATTATTACAATTTTATCACAAAATTTCATAATAGTCAATAGATAATTAATAAAAAATCAAGGTTTTTTCTGTGTTGTCAAATGATATGAACCATAACAGTTGAAAACCAACCATGTAGGTACAATGTGGCAATAGTAATCCTTTGGAGCGGAGCCGTAGGCGAAGCGGAAAAGGATTACTATTGCGGCGCTTCAAACTAATGCTGATAGTTTTTCTTGCAAAAGCTGAACCGGACTTTTTCTTCCGAGTGTTCGCATTGTCTTGTTATTGCTCCATTTCAAATGTTTTTTAAGTTTTTCATTTAGCTCTTCTACGCTGTCGAACTTCTCCCAATCATAGAAATATCTTTGGTCATTTCTATGGCTGCGCTCTACTTTTCCGTTATGCCATGGTGTTCTCGGTGGTATAAGTTTATGCTCTATCCCAGCACTTTCTAATACCTTATCAAACATGCATTTCTCAGTTTCACTTATATATTTGTACGTAAATTCTGTTCCGTTATCTGTTTGTATTGTCTGTATCTTGAATGGAAACATCATTTGTAGCATTTTGAAAAACTTTACCGTATTTTCAGGTGTATGCTCCTCAAAGCCATATATAAAGCGTATTCTTGTACATTCATCTATAGCCGTCCATTGATATAAATGCTTGTCATCACGCTTGATTTTTCCTTTAAGGCAGTTGCAAGGCACTTCTTTTACATCTATCTGTATCTTTTCTCCCGGCACAAGCAGCTCTGGATAACGGCGTTCATGCTTTCTGGGTGGCTTTATCGTTGTTGCGTTTTTTCCAAGTCCTATTCGTTTCGCTGCGTATACAAGTCCGCTGAAACTGCGTGTATATCCATTTTTTTTCGTTTCATCATACACTCCGTCCCAGCCGTATCTCATAAAGCATTTCAGAAATGCTTTTCTGATAATTTCCTCTTCTTCTCTTGTTTGCCTTTGCGGATGACTGTGAGGTCTATGTGATTTTTCTTTAAGTGATTGCCACATCCAATCATATCGCTTGCACCGCAGCTTGACGTTTCCTTGCTTCTTGTGCTATAATATTCATGAGAAATCCTCCTCCGATTTAGTTAATGGTTTGTGGTGAATTCATTATACCATATCTTTGGACGGATTTCTCTTTATTGGTTCATATCATTTTAACACATACAAAAAAATATAAAAAAAATTAAAAAAATATTGACTTTTGTATTTTGCTGTGATATAATTATTAAGCACTCAGGTAATGTGCAAATCAATTTAATATTTTTGCCGCTGTGGTGGAATAGGCAGACACAAGGGACTTAAAATCCCTCGGTAGCGATACCGTACCGGTTCAAGTCCGGTCAGCGGCACCAGATAAAAATAACGCTTAAACGACGTAAATATGTTGTTTAAGCGTTATTTTTTTAGCTTTTATACGGGAAATATGTGTTTCTGGCTGTATTATATTCTTCTTTTTTATAACTGTTTAAATGCTATTATTCTTTAAAAAAACTCGTAAATGAACTCACAATAAATTGATTTCCCACTTGTAAACTGATATAAGTATCATTAAAATAATGTAACTGTTCAGGACCAATGTCATTTAGTTAAGCACTGGTATAATGTTCCTATTCTCTTTTAAAGCGCT
>CALMUA010000252.1 GCA_937872775.1 uncultured Ruminococcus sp. | reverse complement strand
CTGAATCTTCAAGGGTTTTTTGTTAGTGCATTGTTCAATTTTCAAGATACTTTTTCCTGTCTTCCGTTTTTCCCTGGTGCCTCTCGTCAGACAGCTTTAATATCATAACATAATAAGTTTTATTTGTCAACACTTTTTTTAAAAAAAATTTAATTCTATTTTTTTCAATCTTTTTTTTAACTAATTTGACTTGATTTTTACTTTAAGAAGTTATACAATAATATAGTATGTGATTAATGCATTATTAATTTTATTATTCAACAAAGAGGGTTATTTTTTTGGATGTTATTAAATACAATGAATATGAGCTTATAGATGCTCATGCACACATTTTTCCAGAGAAGATTTATGAGAAAGCTACTGAAAGTATAGGAGCATTCTATGATTTGCCTATGTCAAATCAAGGAAGTACCGAGCAGCTTTTAAAAAGCGGATCAGAAGTTAATGTTTCAAAATATCTTGTATGTTCTACTGCTACCACACCAACACAGACAAGATCAATTAATGAATTTATCAACCGACAATGCAGTCTTCACAGTGAATTTATCGGTCTTGGAACTCTTCATCCGGATATGGGCAAGAATGATATTTATGATGAAATTGAATATATAAAAAGCCTTGATCTTAAAGGAATAAAACTCCATCCTGATTTTCAGAAATTTAATATTGATTCTCCAGAAGCATATAATATATACGATGCAATTGGTGATTCAATGCCATTTCTTATTCATATGGGTGACAAACGATACAGCTATTCACATCCTTCAAGACTTAAAAAAGTTCTTAATGACTTTCCTCACCTTTGTGTCATCGCAGCGCATCTGGGAGGTTACAGCTGTTGGGACGAAGCGATAGAAATTTTAAGCAACGTAAATAAAAATCTTAAATTTGACACAAGCAGTTCCCTTTCGCTTATTTCAAAACAATATGCTCAAAAACTTATTTCTACTTTCGGAACAGAAAATTGTTTCTGGGGTTCTGATTTTCCTATGTGGAATCACAAAGACGAATATAATAATCTTTTAAGTCTTAATCTTTCCAGACAGGAAAATGAGAGAATATTTTCAGGTAATTTCAAACAGTATTTTAATTTATAAAGATTATAAAGGAATTAACATATGGTATTTTCAAGTTTATTTTTCTTATACATGTTTCTGGCATTATTTCTTGTATGCTATTTTATTTCACCAGGTATTAAACTAAAAAACGCTGTTCTTGTCATATTTTCATTGCTGTTTTATGCATGGGGAGAACCGGTATATGTTTTTCTGCTTATTTTAAGTACACTGATAAATTATATATGCGGCCTGGCAATTAATAAATTCAGAGAAAAAGCCGGATCTAAAATTTCAATTATAATCTCGCTTATATTTAATATAGGCATGCTTGTAATATTTAAATACAGTGGGTTTATCATAGGAAACATAAATAACTGGTTTTCACTTGATATACATGTCCCTGGTATATCTCTTCCTATCGGCATAAGTTTCTACACATTCCAGGCTATGTCCTACACTATAGACTGTTACTGGGATACTGTAAAAGTACAAAAAAATTATTTCAGATTTCTCATGTACATATCCCTTTTTCCTCAGTTGGTAGCCGGTCCTATTGTAAGATACAGTGACGTAGAAGATGAACTTGCATCACGTAAAATATCATATACTGATATAAGCAACGGTATCACACGCGTTATTATAGGACTCGCAAAAAAAGTAATTATTGCAAATAATTTATATTCCATAGTACAGTCTTTCTTAGGATCTGATGTAGAATTTCTTTCAGTTTCAGGAACATGGTATGCAGTAATTCTTTATTCATTATATGTGTATTTTGACTTCTCAGGATATTCAGACATGGCAATCGGCCTTGGCTATATACTCGGATTTCACTTCAATGAAAACTTCAATTATCCGTTCATATGCAAAGACGTAACTGAGTTCTGGCAGAGATGGCATATATCCCTGAGCACATTTTTCCGTGACTATCTTTTATATATTCCTTTGTTCGGGAAACGCCGCCAGACATTAAATTTATTTATTGTATGGTTTTGTACAGGTATATGGCACGGTGCAAGTTGGAACTTCATATTCTGGGGTCTTTATTTCGGAATATTTATATTTATTGAACGTCTTATAGGTAAGAAACGGATTAAAAAAATTCCACTTGCAATAAGACATATATACAACAAGATTGTAATTATTATTGGTTTCGGAATATTCTATTTTGATAATCTAAGCCAACTCGGTGATTTTTTCAAAAATCTGATCGGACTTAATAACAACTCATTGATTGATGAAACAGTAAGAATATCCTTTATCAATAATATTTTTCTTATTTTAATTGCAATTATAGCATGCTTTCCTATTAAAAAACTATTTGAGTTACATGAGTATTCCAATCCTGCCAAATTGTATTTTGTTAACACAACAAAAATATTGTACACACTTGCACTTCTTGTAATCTGCAGTATACTGCTTGTAGATTCTACAAATAACCCATTTTTATATTTTCGCTTTTAGTAATGGAGGACTATTAAAATGAATGCAAATTTCCCTAATGATATAGATAAGATAGAGATAGATGTTGATATTCCTCAGCCCGTTCTTACAATTGAACAGAAAAACGAGGTAATCAGACGGAAATTTGAAAAAGCAAATATTTATATTTTTTCTTTTGTTCTGGCAGCCACTTCAATATTTATGCTGACATTCAAGAGACCTACCATATCAGAAACTGAAAACAGAACTCTTGCAAAATTCCCGGAATACTCAAAATCATCATTTTTAAGCGGTTCATATACTGATGATATTGCTGAGTATTATAATGACACTGTTCCATTCCGTAAAAATTTCAAAAACATGGCTGCTTCAATAAAATCATATTGCGGAATTGAAAAGGATGGAATAAAGCTATATGCTGTTTCTCCTAATAAAAAGCCGTCATCTACTCCTGCAGTAACAACAGCGCAGACTGAGAGTGCATCCAGCAGCGAAGTCGAGGTAACACAGGGCCCTGTCTCATCAGAACCTGCACAAGAAACTACTGTTACAACACCGGCACCTATACCGGAAGATGATGTAACAGATGCAGGAGAACTCAGCAACAATATTATGATCTACAAAAACAGAGGAATTCCTATCTATTACGGAAGTTTTGACTCAGGAACAGAATATGCAGCAATAGTAAACAGATATAAGCAGGATCTTGGAAACAGTGTAAATGTATTTTCAATGGTATGTCCTACTGCAATATCATTCTACTGGCCGCAAAGCTCAGATATTTCACATGGAAGCGAAGCTGACAATATGGCAAATGTAAGGAATCAGCTTTCCGGAGTAACTGATGTAAACATATATGATACACTTATGCAGCATAGAGCAGAACCAATATATTCACGTACAGACCACCACTGGCAGCCCCGAGGCGCATATTATGCAGCAAAAGTATTTGCAGAACAAGCAGGCGTTCCTTTTGATGATCTTTCAAAATATCAGGAAGTTGTAGTGAATGGATATGTAGGAACATTATACGGTTACTCAGGCGATGCATCACTCAATAATAATCCGGAAGATTTTATTTTCTACAGACCTGACAATCAATATACAACTCACTATTATTCACCTTCTTTTGAATTTGAATACGACGGAGAATTACTGGTTGAAGCATATGGTTCATCTATGTACTGCACATTTATGGGTGGCGATGAAAAAATTGTTCATATTGAAACTGATGCTCCGAATGAAAGAGCACTTTTTATTGTTAAAGACAGCTACGGAAATGCACTTATTCCTTTTCTGACAAATTCATTTAAAAATATATTTGTTGTTGATATGCGTTATTTTAATCTGAATGCAATAACGTTTATGAAGGAACATGGTGTAACTGATGTTCTCTTTGCAATGAACACATTTTCAGCAACCGGATCAAATTATCAGAATCTTGAACGTATACGCACTCAATAAAATACAATTATTATCAGGAGTAAATAATGAAAATCTTATCATATCCATTTGACAACTCACTAATTCTGAAAAAAAAACGTTCTATAAAAAAACAACTTCTCTCTGACAATTCAACCAGAATTAAAAAGAAAATTGCTGTACTGGGTGGTTCCACAACTGATGAAATTGTAAACATCCTTGAACTTTTCCTTCTTAACTATGGTATTGAACCGGTGTTCTATCAGTCTGAATATGCGCAATACTGGCAGGATGCTGTCTTCGGGAACGAAGAACTTGACAGCTTCAATCCGGATATAATCTACATTCACACAACATCCAGAAATATTACTGAATTTAATATTTCAATGACAGCTTCACAAAGTGAGATTGATGATATGCTCAGCAAACAGTATAATCATTTTAAAAGCGCATGGACAGCTCTTAAAAATAAATTCAAATGTCCGATTATCCAGAATAATTTTGAAATGCCGTTTTACAGATTTTTAGGCAACAAAGATGTCAGTGACTACAGAGGAAAAACAAACTTTCTTAACAGACTCAATAATATGTTTTGTTCATATTCACAGGACAATGATAATTTCTATATAAATGATATAAACTATATCTCAGCATCATATGGACTTCAGAAATGGTCTGATCCTGGTTCATGGTATATGTACAAATACGCACTCTGCACCGCAGCAATACCTGAACTTTCATTTAATATTGCAAATATTATAAAATCAATATACGGGAAAAACAAAAAAATGCTTGTACTTGATCTTGATAACACGCTTTGGGGCGGAGTAATCGGAGATAACGGCCAGCAGGGCATTGATATAGGCCATGAAACAGGATTATCAGAAGCATATACAGAATTTCAGGAGTATATAAAGGCGCACAAACAGTTAGGCGTCCTTCTAGCTGTAGACTCAAAAAACGATTATGAAAATGCCATTGATGGTCTTAATCACCCTGATACAGTTCTTACACCCGATGACTTTGTAACAATAAAAGCAAATTGGAATACTAAAGATCTGAATATTGAAGAAATATCCAATGAAGTGTCAATTCTTACAGACAGTTTTGTATTTGTTGATGACAATCCGGCAGAGCGTGAGATAGTATCAGCACAGATACAGGGAATTGCTGTACCTGATATAGACAGCGTTGAATCATATATAAAAGCTCTTGACCGCAACGGATATTTTGAGCTTACATCATATACAACAGATGATATCAAAAGAAATGACATGTATCAGGCAAACATAAAACGCCTTAAATCCGAAAAATCATTTGCAAATTATGATGAATATCTTAAAAGTCTTGAAATGTCGGCATTAATTGATGATTTTGATCCTGTATACCTGAGCCGTATCGTACAGCTGACTAACAAAAGTAACCAGTTTAATCTTACAACAAAAAGATATACCCAGACTGAGATGGAAAATGTCCTTTATTACAACAACTACATAAGGCTATACGGTAAGCTTACAGATAAATTCGGTGATAATGGAGTAGTATCTGTTGTGATAGGTCATAAGGAATATAATAACCTCCATATTGATCTATGGCTTATGAGTTGCCGTGTCCTTAAACGAAATATGGAATATGCAATGCTTGATACGCTGGTTAATAAATGTCTTGAAAACAACATTGATAATATTTACGGATATTATTATAAAACCGCAAAAAATTCAATGGTAAAAGACTTGTTTTTGGATTTCGGATTTAAACTGATGAGTGAAGATGAGAATGGAAACAGAGTATTCACCTTCAACATCAATAATTATTCCCCTAAAAACAATGTAATAAAAATATATAACAACGGAGGATTTTAAAATGGAAAAAGAAGTGATAATGCAAAGACTTATCCAGATTTTCAAGGATGTTTTTGATCTGGATGATGTTGTGCTTACTCCTGATACAACCGCAGATGATATTGAGGAATGGGACAGTCTTGAACACATAAACCTTATCAGTGCTGTTGAAAGTTCATTTAAAATGAAATTTAAAATGAAAGAAATATCTACAATGAAGAACGTCGGAGAAATGATCTCAATTATTCAGGAACGTGCAAAACGTTAAAGCACCTTTAACATGTATTCAAAAAGCTATAAAAATACCCCGCCATATTAAGGCAGGGTATTTTTTCATGTCTTAAACTAAAATTGCAGATTTTAAAATGAGACTTTTCCTTATGATGCAAATAATGTTGTAATATGCATATTTATATATAATAAGATAAATTTTGACAATTATGTTTTTTTTAATAGGCTGACTCATAATAAGCCAGCCTATTTGATTTATCTTATTACTCGCTAACGTAAGGTAATAAAGCTACATGTCTTGCCTTCTTAATTGCCTTTGTCAGTTCACGCTGATGATAAGCGCATGTACCTGTTACACGTCTAGGAAGAATCTTAGCTCTGTCAGTCATACATTTCTTAAGTTTAGCTATGTCCTTATAGTCTATTACTTCAACACGATCAACACAGAAAGAACAAACCTTTTTACGAGGTCTTTTTGCATTACGCGGGCTTCTTTCTCTGTCTCTGTCTCTGTCTTTTTCCATTATTAACCCTCCTCAACACTATTTTACTTGAACGAATTTTAATTTGAATTAAAAGGGAACGTCGCCGTCACTTAATATTTCTTCAAAATCTCCTAAATCGCCTATCTGAACTGATTCATTAGCAGGCTGCTGAGCTTTTGCTTCATTATGGTATGATGGCTGCTGGAAGTTACCCTGATCCTGATATGAAGAACCATTTGAAGCTGATGCAGATTTGGATTCACCAAATGTAACTCTGTCAGCTTGTACTTCCATTGCATAGTGCTTTACACCATTTGCATCAGTATAATCAGCATTACGTAATGAACCTTCAACTATAGCCATTTTTCCTTTTGAAAAGTATTTGCTGATGAATTCAGCATTTTGTCTCCATGCCACAATACTGATAAAATCAGCTTGTCTTTCTCCCCCGTTTGACGGATTGTATGGTCTGTCAATTGCGATTCTGAAACGGCATACGGAAATGTTATTAGGAGTTTGTCTCAATTCTGGATCTGCAACCAGTCTTCCCATGAGAATTACTTTATTAAGCATATTTCCTCCCTTTCAGGCTTACTTTGCCGCTGAAACTGTGATCAATGAACGAAGAACACCTTCGTTTATGTTTAATCTTCTTTCGATCTCAACCGGATAATCTGGTGTTGATTCAAATTTGTAGATAACATAATAACCATCTGTTTCATCTTCAATTTCATAAGCCAACTTGCGCTTGCCCCATTCATCTACTGATGTAAGAGTAGCATGTTTGTCGATTGTTGCTCTGAACTTTTCAACAAGTTCCTTTATTCCCTCATCGCCAAGTTTTGTGTTGAAGATTACCATCAACTCGTATTTTTCATTTAACTTTGCCATTAATTGCACCTCCTTTTGGATTTCACCCACAATTTTACTATCGTGAGCAAGGATAACATGATAATTATATCAAAGTTATGACTAAATGTCAAGTGTTTTTCTAAAATAATAGTAAAAGCTTTAATATAGGTGAATTGTCAAAGTAAATGCAAGTTGGAAAAATGTTCTTGTTGCATTTGCTTTGAAGGTAGTAGTGTTACGTTTAGTTTGACAATTGACGATAAATTTAAATTATTATTTTAATGAAAATTCAGCAAAAGCTATATGCAAATATATTTGCATATAGCTTTTGCTGAATAAATACAAACTGATATATTACTTAAAATCAGTTACTTAAAATTTACTTGCAATATCTTTAAGATATTCTTTAAATTCGTCACCGAATTCTTTATTCTGCATTCCTACTTCAACTGAAGCTTTCAGTATGCCAAGTTTATTTCCCATATCATATCTTGTACCTGTAAAGTCCACACCTACCATTCCAACTGTCTGTGCTAGTATTTTCATTGCATCAGTAAGCTGAAGCTCTCCTCCGGCACCATATGGAATCTTTTCAAGCAAATCAAATATTTCATAAGGAAGGATACATCTGCCCAATATTGAATACAGTGAAAGTATCTGACTTTGAGACGGCTTTTCGACCATATCTGTAATGTTAAATAAATTATCATGAAGGTTTTCGACCTTCATTGAAGAATATTTCAGTATTGCTTCTGCTGATACTTCTTTTATACCCACTACACCTTTTCCATATTCTTCATATGCGCGGCACAGCTGCCCTATACATGGATCTTCTCCTATTATAACATCATCGCCATACATAACGGCAAACGGTTCATTTCCTACGAATTTCTTTGCCTGAAGCACAGCATGACCAAGTCCGTTTTGTTCCTGCTGTCTTACATATGTTATATGGGCCATTTTTGAAATTGATATTACTTCATCAAGAAATTGCTTTTTGCTTTCACCGCCCGCTCTGAGTTTAGCCTCAAGTTCCGGTGATCTGTCAAAATGATCTTCAACAATTGATTTTCCTCTGCTTATTATTATTAGTATATCTTCAATTCCGCTTTTTACAGCTTCTTCAACTATATACTGAATTGCAGGCTTGTCAACTATAGGAAGCATTTCTTTAGGCATCGCTTTTGTTGCCGGAAGCACTCGTGTGCCAAGACCGGCAGCTGGAATTATCGCTTTTTTAATCTTCATTTTTCATTTCCTCCACAACTTCTGATTTTCTCATATCAATTCGCAAAATATCACAGCAGAATTTGCTGGAACAATATATCTTTAAAGAAGCATAAGCATTTCGCCTGATAAAACAGCATTCTTAGTGTAATACTGTATAGTAGTCTTTCATTTAACCATTATATGCTATAACAGATAAAACAAAATAAAGACCTGAAATCATCAGAGCATTTATAAGTCCTGTTATAACTATTGCTGCCAGACTTATACCACCTTGCTCTTTTATTTTTATTCTATAGCATGCATAATCAGGGCTTACACATTTTATTTTTTTTAGTTTCAAAATAATATGTCTTAAATATAAATTGTTAGCAAGAAGTCCGAATATTACTTTGAGGATTATTTCAAAACAGTAAAATAAGTTTACTATTTTCGGGCTTATCGGATGGTTCTCAAAATAAGCAGAAATCATACCCGTATCCATATTGCTTTCAGAAATGAACACTATAAGTGATGGTATTTCAATAATGAATCCCGCCAGAAGAATTATTCCTGTCCAGAAATACATTTTTCTGTTTGCAAAATAATACTGAGGGAACAGAAAAGCAATGATATTAAGTGAAACTTTTATTCCTGTTGACTTTATACGTCTGAACACAGGGAGATAAAATAATTTGTTTACCTTAACATAATCTGCAACTTCGCCAAGTGTTACTTTTGATTCATCATCCATTGTTTCCAGTGGATTCATTCCATAGTATTCGTTATCAGAATCAATTCTTATTACCTTACTGTCATCAATATTTATTTTCTTACAACTATCATCTGCAAGTTTATATCCGCAATTTACACAATTTTCATTTGAATTATCATTCAGGCAAGCACACTGCGGGCATATTTTTTTTATTGCATTTTCAGCTTTTCGTTTTGCCATGCTGTCTGCCATCCAGCTTCCGCCTGTTTTGTGAAGTGCTGAATTTACACACTGTTTTTTTTCTTTATAACAGCTTCTGTGATAAGGTGTACCACACTCCGGACATACTACAATGTCATCGGACTCAGTAAATTCTTTATTACATATGAGACATTTTTCGCCGATATAATATGACATTTTATTGTTGAATCAAGTTCAGTCATAATCTGATCTGTGACCAGACTTAATACAACTTACTACACCCCTCTTTCTTTATTATTCAAACTCACTTTGTTATTATACCATATATTTAATTTTTTTTCAATCTTTCTTTTAATATAATTGCAGTTTTAAAAATTTTATAGTATAATTTAAATGTATCTATTAAAAATAATCAGATGAAAGGAAAAAAATATGCTGATACTCGATGACCTTAAAATAGAACTTATGAATTACAGGCCTGAGCTTAAAGAACTTCGTGATGTTCTTGCTGTTGACAATGCATCTGAAAAAATTGCAGAACTACAGATGATGGTTGAACAGCCAGGATTCTGGGATGATATTGAAAAGTCACAGAAGACAATGCAGACTATTAAAGGCCTGGAAAATAAAATATCTAAATTCAACAAGCTTTCTAAAATGCTGGAGGATACAATTACACTTATTGATATCTCCATTGAAGAAAATGATGACAGCGCTGCTGATGAAATATTATCTGAAGCAAATGAATTCAAGAAACAACTTGAAGAAGAAAAAATTTCAACACTTATGACCGGAGAATATGATAATTCAAATGCAATTCTGACATTTCATGCAGGAGCGGGTGGAACAGAGGCACAGGATTGGGCAGAAATGCTTTACAGAATGTATAATCACTGGGCCGACAGTCACAGCTTCAAGGTTAGTCTGCTTGACTACCTTGACGGTGACGAAGCTGGATTGAAAAGCGCTTCCATACTTATTGAGGGAATAAATGCTTACGGATTTCTAAAATCAGAAGCAGGTGTTCACAGACTTGTGCGAATCTCTCCTTTTGATGCTTCAGGAAGAAGACACACTTCATTTGCAGCAGTAGAAGTAATGCCTGAAATTGATGACAACATTGTCATCGACATACGTCCCGAAGATCTTAAGATTGACGCATATCGTGCAAGCGGAGCAGGTGGACAGCATATAAATAAAACTTCATCGGCTATCCGTATAACTCATATTCCTACTGGAGTTGTAGTTGCATGCCAGACACAGAGAAGCCAGTATCAGAATAAAGACTTTGCAATGAAAATGCTTCGTTCTAAACTTATTGAAATAAAAGAACGTGAACATCTTGAAAAAATAGAAGATATAAAAGGAATACAAAAAGAAATAGCATGGGGAGCACAGATAAGATCATATGTATTTATGCCGTATACCCTTGCCAAAGATCATAGAACAGGATTTGAAACCGGAAATATAGGTGCTGTAATGGACGGAGACCTTGACGGGTTTATAAATGAATATCTTAAGTCACTTTCACACGGAACGCTTGAAAAATAAATATATTAAAACCGTCATGACTGATTCAGGTTGAAGTCATGACGGTTCTTTTGTGTTTTATAATACAAAAATCCAGGTAAAGTATAAATGATTACTATGCAGGGTGTTTATGCATGATAAAATCATATCATATTTTTTTATATTTACTACTATTTTAATCAGGATGTTTTCTAAGGACTTCAATTATTTTATCATAGTTTTTGACAAATGCCTCTACTACATATGGATCAAAATGTTCCCCGCTGTCTCCCACAATTATATCATATGCCCTTTTCTCATCCATTGCTTCCTTATAGGAACGTTTACTTACAAGTGCATCATATACATCAGCAACCGCTACAATTCTGCTTGCAAAATCTATATTTCCACCTTTTTTTCCCAGATAGCCTTTACCGTTCCATTTTTCATGATGTTCCAATGCAATAGTTTTTGCTTGACTCATAACTTTTCCTGGAGAGTTATGTAGAAGTTTTTCGCCTTCTGTTACGTGAGTTTTAATTACATCAAATTTCTCTGCAGTTAGTTTTCCTGGCTTTTCAAGTATTTCAGAAGGAATATTGAGTTTACCTATATCGTGCATCATGGATGCCATTCTTAATATTTCTGTTTCATCTTTGCTGAGTCCCAGCGCTTCCCCAAGTACTTTACTGTATTCAGATACACGCTTGACATGCTTGCCCGTCTGTCCTGATTTTGATTCTGTTATCTCTGCAAATGATAATATAAGCTGTTCCTGTGTTTTTATCATATCATCGCTCAGTTCAGAATTTTTTTCATAAAGCTTTGTAACATTATCGTTCATTATTTTATAATTAAGCTGGCGTCTCAATGATTCAAATGAAGTATCCATATACCTCATCCACTTATTATAGCTTTTATTATATACAACAGCTCTGTCAGTATACTGGATTAATACATAGCCAAAGCACCTTTCATAAAAATGAAATGGGGAGAAATAAAATACTGACGGCTTATCACGCTTCGTTTTAATTGGCGGATACATGATACTCTTATCAAAAAAGCGATCCAGTCTTACAGATCTTTTTCCGTTTACCTTATTGTTATCATATATGTAAAGCATATGATCAGTATACTCCATCATCTTATTATCCTCATTACATTCACCATTAATAAGGTTTTCATTTATACATATACTTATCCTGTCAAATTCTTTTAAAATCACGGTATACCAGTCCACATATAATCATTTATGTTGCATAAAGAAATCATATTTTCCTGCATAAAATTAAAATCTGATTCTATATTGTCTGAGCCGCTCATATCCTCCGCTCCCTTTGGAGTATACCCGTCCATCCGCAATATTGAGTGACTGCACCCGCATGTCTGTGAAATTACAACTGATGTATTATCATTGTCATCTTCCTTAAAATCACACTTACCCATGATATTTAAAACTTTTCGTGCTGCACGTACTCCTGTAGAATACACATCTCTTACTCCTGATGTCAGAATCCCTTTATTATATATTCCGTCACCATCAGCATCGAATCCGGTAACTGCAATATCATCAGGAATTTTATATCCTCTTTTTTCAAAAGCCCTTATTATTCCTAAGGCCATTGGTTCATTCGCACACACAACAGCTTCCGGAAATATATCAAGTTTAAATATTTCTGATATTGCCTTTTCACCAGTCTCGTACCAGAAGTCACCATAGAACACATTCTTTTCATCAAATTTAATTCCATGGTTCTCCAATGACATTTTATATCCTTCTATTCGCATCTGTGAATGATGATGCTCAGCCGGGCCTGAAATATAATACAAATTCCTGAATCCGTGAACATCAATAAGATGATCTGTCACAAGCTTCATTCCTTTGATGTCACAGGTTATTTCTGTAACAAATCTGTCATCATAATAATCAACACAAACTACTGGTTTTTTATAGCTATTATATATATTGCCAAGAAACTCATCCATATGGCCACAATCCATAGGTATAGTATCAGGAAGTATTATTATTGCATCCAGCATGTCATAGTTTATTATACTATACAAAGTATTCTCACCTGCAAGGTAATCTGGAGCCATTCCCTTTTTACTTAGTGGAGTAAATACTGAAACATCAATATTTCTTTTTAAAAGTTCAGACAGAACTCCCTCCATAAAATTCTTCTGATATGGCGCGCTTGCATCAGCAATAATAATTCCTATCATACCCTGTTTTTTCACGAATTACCCCCCCAAATGTCACAGCTATATTTTGTTCAAAATCACCATTTCATTCTGCATTATTCATATATATTATATACTATTAACCAAAGTATGTCAAGTGAAATGCTATTAAAAAAATCTATTTATATAACAATAAAACGATATCCGTATATTAATACAACGAACATCGTTTTTCCACGG
>CALMUA010000251.1 GCA_937872775.1 uncultured Ruminococcus sp. | reverse complement strand
GTGCCTCCGGACGGAATCGAACCATCGACACGAGGATTTTCAGTCCTCTGCTCTACCGACTGAGCTACAGAGGCATTTTCGCTTTCTTAAGCGAAACGATCTGGATGGGAATCGAACCCACGACCTCTAGCGTGACAGGCTAGCGTTCTAACCAGCTGAACTACCAGACCATTGGTGGGAACAATAGGGCTCGAACCTATGACCCTCTGCTTGTAAGGCAGATGCTCTCCCAGCTGAGCTATGCTCCCGACCATCATCAAGTTTAATTTTCCTAAGAAACTTTCTTAAGGTCATTCTCTCTGACGACGATATTCATTTTATCATATTAAATAACTTATGTCAACACATTTTGAATAAAAAAATTTACTTTGTCATATTTGCATATATAAATTTTGATTTTATATTTTATATGTGATGTTTTTACTATTGAATCAGGCAACTTAAGCATTTATCTCGTCAATTTGAGTTTAAAATCACAACTTTTAGTTTCTTTTTTATTGTTCTTTGGCTACTATTCTTCTTCTGCATTTGAAAACAATCTCATAACTTCACGTCTCAATCCTTGATTTTCACTACTTGTTAATCTGCTATCAACTGCCGTTATCTGCTCAGCGACTAATTGGGTAAGCTTAACAAGTTCGATATCGCCGGCTATATCAGCTATCTTCATGTACGGAAGACCATGCTGCCTGTGTCCGAAAAAGTCTCCCGGTCCACGCATTCTTAAATCCTCTTCTGATATTTTAAAGCCATCTGTCATGGAACTGATTACTTTTAATCTCTGCTTTGTTTCCTGACTATGATTTTCAGTAATAAGTATACAATAACTTTTGGCCTTGCCTCGTCCTACCCTTCCCCTCAGCTGATGAAGCTGAGATAATCCAAAACGATCTGAATTTTCGATCATCATAATCACTGCATTGGGTACATCAACTCCTACCTCAATGACAGTCGTACATACAAGCAGATCAATTCTGCCATCCTTAAAATCATTCATAATGTTTTCTTTTTCCGCTGCTGCCATTCTACCGTGAAGAAGTCCGACGTTATAATCACAGAATACTCCTGCTGTTATATTTCCTTTATACTCAACTGCAGATTTAAGATCTGATTCACTCTGTTCAATAACCGGACATACAATATAAGCTTGTCTGCCTTCAGAAAGATATTTTTTTATAAATTCATATGCACGGTTACGGAAGCCTCCGGTTACAGCATACGTTTCAACCGGAATACGTCCTGCAGGAAGTTCATTTATAATACTTATATCAAGATCACCATAAATCATCATTGCAAGCGTTCTCGGTATAGGTGTAGCAGACATTACAAGGCGATGTGGAGAATTTCCTTTCTGAGCAAGTGCATTTCTCTGGGCAACGCCGAATCTATGCTGTTCATCTGTTATAACAAGTCCAAGATTTTTAAACTTCATATCCTTCTGAATAATCGCATGTGTTCCTATTATTACAGAATACTCACCCTCAGCTATTTCTGATTTTATATTATTTTTCTGCTTGGATGTCATTGAACCTGTAAGAAGACATACTTTTATTCCGAACGGAAGTAAAAAGCTGCTGAGTGTTCTGTAGTGCTGATTTGCGAGAATTTCAGTTGGTGCCATAAGTGCTGTCTGACATGAATTTTTTGCAGCAAAATAACATGATGCTGCTGCCACAACTGTTTTTCCGCTTCCGACATCACCCTGAAGCAATCGGTTCATTGGTATATTTCCGCACAGGTCTTTAATAATGTCATCAATTGCTGCCATCTGGGAATCCGTAAGTTTAAAAGGGATAGACCCATAAAATCCATCAATACTTATCTGTGAATTCATTTTATAATCTGTAGATGATTTACAATTATGTTCTCTCATCATTTTCATTCCAAGTTGGAGATTAAGAAGTTCATCAAATGCCAGACGTCTTCTTGCCATTTCCATTGCCTCACGGCTTTCAGGAAAATGAATATTTTTTATGGCATATTTAAGCCCGCAAATATGATTTTCTTTTAGTATTTTCTCTGGCATAAATTCAAATGACTCTGCCTCAAACATTTTCAGGGATTCTGAGATATTTGTGCGGAGCATTGAATTTGTAAGTCCGGCTGTAAGGTGATAAACAGACTTAAATAATATTTCAGAGTCTGACTGTATATACTGAGGAGAACTTATTTCACGTCTTATTATATTTCCAGTAATCTTGCCGTAAAAATAATATTTAACGCCAACCTTTAATGCATCCGATGCATAAACATTATTATAAAATACTATAGTAAAATTATCTGTTCCATCTGTTGCAATTATTTTATAGACACTCAGCCCCTGCCTTATCCTCTGTTCAGGAAACTTTTGTATTATTGTTCCTTCTACCACATTGTTTTCATTAAGCAATGCATTGTTTACAGGAACCGGTTTACTATAATCGACATAGCTTCTCGGAAAATTGTAAAGCAGATCAAACGGTGTAAATATGCCAAGCTTGTGATAAAGTTCCACGCGCTTGCGTGCAACCCCTTTTAATGTATCTATGGATCTAAAAATATTAGTCATCTTATCACCTTTGATTCACTATATATTTATTTTTAAAAAATGCAGAGCGGCAGAAGTGATTATCTGCCGCAATTATCTTATTGTATTATTAATATCTGATATACAACATATCCAATGTGAACATAAGAACCCATTTGTTCATCGTATTTAGGCAACACTTAAAACCAACGGTGTGTATAATATGGTGGGGTTTTTATTCTACGGAAATCATATAATAGTATACCGGCTGTCCGCCGTTTATCATCATGATTTCTATTTTATCGCTTAATTTCTGTGACAGAAGCTTCTGCATCTTTTCTGCATTTTCATCTGTTACATCAGAGCCATATATTAATGTAACAAATGAAGTATCATTCTTTATAAGTTTTTTTGTAAGCTTGATAACAGCCCTGCTGAGATCTCTTTCAGTAAATGACAGTTTATTATTATCAAGTGCCAGAATCTCACCTTTTTTTATCGCGTGTCCTTCAAAATCAGAATCACGTGCAGCAAATGTAACAAGACCGGTTGATACACGTTCAAATGCCTTGGTCATATTTAATTTATTTTCTGCAATTTCACTGCTTTCATCAAATGCAAGCATAGCTGCCATTCCCTGAGGAATGGTTCTGGTCTGAAGTACGCATACTCCTCTGTCAGCAAATTTTATAGCCTGCTCTGCAGCCATTATTATATTTTTGTTGTTCGGAAGAATAAATACTGTTTCTGCCGGTGTCTGATATACAGCATTCAGGATATCATCTGTAGAAGGATTCATTGTCTGACCGCCGGCAACTACATTATCAACTCCGAGGTCCTTAAACATTGCTTCCAGTCCATGTCCTGCAGCTACTGCAACAAATCCGTATTTGTTTACAGGCTTGACATGAACAGCAGTTTTACGCTGATTCTGCTGTTTAGCTTCCTTTACTTTACCATCATGCTGAATTTTCATATTTTCAATTTTAGGCAGATTAATTGTTCCGTATCCAAGTGCCTTTTCTAAGGCTGAACCCGGATTGTTTGTATGAACATGTACTTTTATTATTTCTTCATCATCAACTACAAGTACACAGTCTCCTATAGTTTCAAGATATGCCCGGAGTGAAACACAATCCTTGCATTCTTTTGACTTTGTTATGACAAATTCCGTACAATATGTGAATTTGATTTCAGTTTCACTTTTTTCTGCTCCTGCTGCGGAAACAGTGTTTTTATTTTCTGATTTATTCCGTATATCGGAAATTTTATTTCCATTGAATATATCAAGCATGGCTTCAAATATAACAAGTAGTCCCTTACCGCCGGCATCAACAACTCCTGATTTCTTTAGTATAGGAAGAAAATCAGGAGTTTTTTTCAGCGTTTCGCTTGCTGCATTGCATACTGACTCCCAGAACAGAAGTAGTTCATTTGTGCTCTGCAATGCTTCCTGAGCTGCCTGTGATGACATTCTTGCAACCGTAAGAATAGTACCCTCTGTAGGCTTCATGACTGCCTTATACGCTGCTTCTACTCCCAGTTCCAGAGAGTTTGCCAGATTTTCGCATCTTGCTGTTTTGAGATTTTTCATTCCCCTAGAAAATCCTCTGAACAAAAGAGAAAGTATTACTCCTGAATTTCCCCTTGCTCCACGCAACAGCGCAGATGCTGCTACATCAGCTACCTTTGAAATATCTGTATCGTCAGCCAGAAGCATAAGTTCGTTTTTGGCAGCATTCATTGTCATTGACATATTAGTTCCCGTATCACCATCCGGAACAGGATATACGTTTAGTTCATCAATCTGCTGTTTATGGTGTTCAAGACATATTGCACCATTTATAATAGCATCTCTAAAAAGACTTCCGCTTATCAAATTTTTTCCCCCAAACTAACATTTCATGTTATCTATTGAAACATTTATTTTTGAAACTGTTATTCCTACTGCTTCTTCCACAACAAACCTTACCTTATGTTTGAGACTGTTTACAACAACTGAAAGATTTGTACCAAATGTAACAGACATATGGATATCTATAAACAGATTATTATTCTTGACCTTGATAACAACGCCATTACCTGATGCTGTACGTCTTCTGAAACGTGAAGCTATATCTTCAAAAAACGAACCGGCATTCATATCAACTACTCCAAAACAACCAGTAACAGTATTCCATATCAGATCAGTAAGATATCTATTTGAAACAGTTATTTTTCCTATATGATTTTCCACAGTTATCAATCAAATCATCTCCTAATAAAAATATATTTGTTAATTACAAAATGTAATGATTATGTTTGTTTTTACAACTTAAATAGTATATTCTGTATAATTCAAGAATCAGATTACAAATTTGAATCCGGTGAAGCAAAGTCCACGGCTGAAAACAAATGTACATCCTTACAGCATGCTGCATTATCAGAAACAAGCAGACTATTATCTCAATTACAGTTTGTATATATTTTTTAAATTATATCACAAAATTTAATATATTACAAGAAGTAAGCATTGCTTTTTTATTTATATGTGGTAAAATAGAAAATGAAAAGGAGTTATAACTATGAATTTATTATTTATTGGCGACGTTGTTGGCAGATCCGGATGTGATTTTATAAAAAAAAATCTTTATAAAATCAAAAAGGATTATGAAATAGATGTAACAATTATAAACGGAGAAAACTCTGCACCTGGAAACGGAATAACAAAAGCATCAGCAGACGAACTTTTAAATTACGGTGCTGATATTATTACAACCGGAAATCATGCATTCAGGAGAAAAGAAGCTGAAGACATTTTTGAGCTTGAAAACATAATCCGACCTGCGAATTTTCCTGATGGATGTATAGGACACGGATATGGCATATACGACTTCGGAAAATTCAGACTTGCAGTCATAAACCTTATGGGAACTGTTTATATGGACGCTCTCGATAATCCATTTTCAGTTATGGATCGTATACTTAATCAAATTGACACTCCCAATATCATTGTTGATTTCCATGCAGAAGCTACTGCAGAAAAAAAGAGCATGGGACACTACCTTGCAGGACGTGTAACAGCAGTTCTCGGAACACATACTCATGTACAAACTGCTGATGAAACAATTTTAAAGAACCATACAGCATATATTACCGATGTCGGAATGACCGGACCTGAAGATTCTGTCCTCGGAGTAACTACAGATATTGCTGTTGATAAATTGCGCTTTAAAACACCTGTACGGTTCGTCGAATCTGAAAATCCAGCATTTCTTAATGCAGTTGTACTTAATATTGATAATAAACTTGGCATATCCACTAAAATTGCAAGGTTGGTTGTAAGATAATATTAACAAAGTTTTGTTCCAAGTATTGCATTTATATTTTGATTAATGTATAATGTAGTTGCAACCGAGCGATTTCTTTACACACTAAATGAATGTTTATTTTACTAGGAGGTTTTCATTTTGGAAATTTTAAAAGTTTCATCACACTCATCACCAAATTCAGTAGCTGGTGCGATAGCAGGTGTTATCAGAGAAAAGAAAGCAGTGGAAGTACAAGCTGTCGGAGCCGGTGCTGCCAATCAAGCTATAAAGGCTATTGCAATTGCTCGTGGATATCTTGCTCCTATCGGAGTTGATTTAATTTGCATACCTGCATTTACTAACATAACCATTGATGGTGATGAAAGAACAGCAATAAAGCTCATCTGTGAACAGAGATAAGTAATAATATATCGTCAATATTATTAAAGAATATCAAAGGGGTGTTTTTACGCCCCTTTTTTTATTAACAATTTTTGAATTTAAAGCAATTACATTTATATACTGTAACACGGATATCCATATTCTCATTAAAATAGTTATATACGCTTACGCTGTCAATTTTAAAACAAGCATGTCAGCTTATAAAGTACATATATTTTCTTTGGTTGCAGAACAATTATTATGTCATATTATATTTAATTTGTTTGTTTTAAAAGGTTTTTATTATTCTATTTTACTATTGCTTTTAATATTTATTTATGATATAATTAATTAGATAATATTACATCCAGAAGGAGATTTAAAAATGCATATAATAAGTACAAAAGAAATTATAACAGGAATTCTGCTGGTTCTTTGCTGCATATGTATAGTTATTCTTTGTCTGTGTCAGGACAATCACTCACAGAACGGCATGACTTCAGCTATCACAGGTGCTTCTTCCGATTCATTCTACGGAAAGAATGAAGGAAGAACAAAAGAGGCGAAGCTAATAAAAGCAACAAGAGTTGGCATTATTATTTTCTTCGTTCTTACATTGGCAATTAATATTATGCCGCTGATTGGCAAAGATTAATCAGCCGCTGTTAGCTCCTGTTTTTTGGTAACTAACTTTTAATTAATAATTTAAAGTTTTATTACCAATCTGCAGGAGCTTTTTTTTTAGAAAGGAGTCCATTCAATGGCTCATACAACACACACACCAAACTACTTTAAAAATAAAATATTACTGATTTTAAATCAAAATGGTAAAAAACCTACAACCAGAAAAGACATTCTCGGAAAGTGCAAAGTAAAAAAACCGGAGACAGATATTTTCTATCAGGCAATGGACGAACTTAAGCATGACGGAATGATATTTGAACAGAAAAAGGGATATGTACTTTGTTCAAGAATGGGATATTTTACAGCAGTCGTAAAACGAATAAGCAAAACATTCGGATTCCTTGAAAAAAGTGATGATAAGACTGAGATCTTTGTACCTGGAAAATTTCTTCTGGGTGCTCTTCCGTCAGATAAGGTACTTGCTACACTTATTCCATCAAGGACAGGCAGTCCGGAAGGTGAAGTAATTTCAGTTCTTGAAGAAGCAACTGCACAGATATCAGGTGTGCTTACCCAGGAATTTAACCAGTATTTTATTATTCCGGATACAATGTCAAAGACATCTGTAAAGGTAATTGACAACTCATGCGGAGCAAAACCAGGAGACAAAGTTCTGGCTGAAATAGTATCGAGAGGACAGCGTCATTCGGAACATAAGGCAAAAATTATTTCATGCTTCGGCAGCTCTGAAAAAGCAAGCAGCTGCGCAATGGCAATACTGATTTCAAACGGAATTGCTCCTGTATTTCCACCGGAAGTTTCCAGAGAAGCTGAAAAAATATCATTTGCCGGAGTACATGACTATGATTTTTCAAACAGACTTGATCTGAGAGATGAACCGATATTTACTATTGATGGTGCCGATTCAAAGGATCTTGATGATGCTATATCTATCAGCCACACCAAAAACGGATATCATCTTGGTGTCCATATTGCTGACGTTTCACATTATGTAAAGGCTAACTCCTCAATTGATAAGGAAGCTCTTCACAGAGGAACCAGTGTTTATTATGCAAACAGGGTCGTACCTATGCTTCCTAAGGAACTTTCAAACGGAATATGCTCATTAAATCCTAATGAAAACAGACTTGCCTTGTCATGCATTATGGATCTTGATTCATCAGGTGAAATTCTTAAATATGAATTTCATAAAACCGTAATATGCTCCAGGGTAAAGGGTGTATACTCTGAAATAAATGCTATTCTCAAGGATGCTCAGACAGATGAGATCTCAAAAAAATATTCATGTGTAAGAGAAAATATATCACTTATGAACGAACTTGCAGATATACTTATCGCAAATCGTGAAAGAAGAGGAGCTCCACAGCTTGAAACAACCGAAAGCAAACTTGTGATTGATGAAAATGATATGTGTGTAAACGTCATACCAAGACAAAGAGGAAAAAGCGAACAGATCATAGAAGAATTCATGCTTCTTGCAAATCAGTGTGCAGCTAACCTCTCCAAAACAAAGCAGATACCATTTGTATACCGTATTCATGAGGATCCTTCTCCTGAAAAAATTGCAAAAATGAAAGAATATCTTACAAGTATGAATATACAGTTTCCTCATTTTTCAACTGTAAAGCCAGGACATTTTTCTGAAATTCTTAACAATAACAGAGATAACCCTAAATTTCCTGTTATTAATACTATATTATTACGATCAATGGCTAAAGCAAAATATTCTCAGGAACCTGTCGGACATTTTGGTCTTGCTCTTAAAGACTATGCACATTTTACATCTCCTATAAGACGTTATCCTGATCTTTCAATACACAGAATAATAACAGACCTTCTTGCAGGATATGATCAGGCATGGCTCACAAAAAGATATCAGGCATTTGTTGTAAACTCATCGGAACGTTCTACCACAACAGAGCTTACAGCTACCAAGGTTGAACGTGACTGTGAGGACTGCTACAAAGCAGAATATATGCTTTCTCATATCAATGAAGAGTTTGAAGGAATAATATCCTCTGTTACAGAATTCGGCATGTACGTAGAGCTTCCAAACACAGTAGAAGGACTCATACACGTTCATTCAATGCCTGATAACTTTGATTTTGACGGAATGACATCACTGAAAGGACAACTTACAGGAAAGGTTTATTCGCTGGGTGATAAAGTTAAAATTAAATGCGTAGGTGCAAATGTAAACAGCGGAAATATTGATTTTAATCTGGTATAAATAATTTTATCAAATATATTTCCGAAGGTGCGGGCGATCAGAAAACCCTGCTCGCTTTCACAGAAGCGAAATCTCTACGAATAGTAACACAATTAAAGCTCATTTGTCAACAAAATTTTATTTTTTTGTTGACAAATGAGCTTTTTTATATTATAATTATAAAGTTAGTTAACGCTGTTTTAGCTCAGGTGGTAGAGCACTTCCTTGGTAAGGAAGAGGTCGGCAGTTCGAATCTGCTAAACAGCTTACTTA
>CALMUA010000250.1 GCA_937872775.1 uncultured Ruminococcus sp. | reverse complement strand
ATGAATTATTTATATTTTTCAGATTTTATCCCATCTGAAACAGAAATAGAATATAAATCCATATCAAGTAATTTGTCTACGCCTTTTTTATCCATACCAGTCTTGATTGAAGATATATCAAATCTGGATTTTTTCTTTTCACCATTTATATTGTTTTCCAGAACAGTGAAGTTATAATATGCTACATCACTTAAATTTCCGAACATATCTTCTGTACAAAAAATTGCCCATGAAGGAACCCTTACACCATATATATCAGTTTTTTTATCTGATTCACATATATAGGAATAATCAGTAAGGTCATTAAGAAAACTGTAATCAGAGGCTTTTGTAAATTCAACATTTGCATAATCAGCTGCTTTTTCAGATGACTGTCCTATTTTTTTGGAAAGCTTTTCACATTTTCTTATTCCTTTATTACTGGAAACACCTACAGAAATTGCAATAATTGTTGCTGTAGCCATAATTATTGCCAGAATAATAAAATATAATTTTACACGATTTTTTTTCCTGATCGTAAAAAATTTCTTTTTGGATGAGTTTTTATCTCTCAAGCTCTTATTTCTGACCGGATTCTCAGAAAATTTATATCCACATGATGAACATATTTTTGAATTATCAGGTTCAACCGATTCACAATTCGGACAAATCATTACAAAACAACCCCCTCTAAATGAAACGATTAATATTATAAATATATCACTTTTCAGATAAAAAGTCAAACATTGTTTTAAAATAGCGAATTTAAAGAGTTACTAACGAGCCTTATATATTTTAATATATAAATGTGTAAGGTAAAGTGCAGGGTGATCGCAAAGCTTTGCAAAAAACTTAACAATTATCATAAATTTATTACTTAACTCTCAATAGTAGCATTAATTACAAAACTAAAGCTTTATAAGTCCACGATTCACCATTTCCTGTGCTGCAAGCAAAATTCCAATTTTTCCGCTTGTATATGTTATTCCACCCTGAAGCCATGCAGCATAAGGTTCTCTTATAGGGGCATCTGCAGAAAGTTCAATTGATGCACCCATAGTAAATGCACCGGCTGCCATAATAACCTTGCTGTCGTATCCTGGCATATCCCAAGCTTCAGGAGATACAAAGGAATCAACAGGTGCACCTTTTTGTATACCCTGACAAAACGCTTTAAGCAGTTCCTCATTTCCAAGCCTGATAACTGTTATTATATCTCCCCTCTGCTCATTTTTCTTAGGATAGCATTCAAATCCAAGTCTTGAAAAAAGCTCTGAGGCAAATGTTGCAGTTTTGACTGCATTGGATACTACATCAGGTGCCATAAACAGTCCAAGAAACATTTCTTTGTTCTGGTTCAATGTACAGCCTACTTCTTTTCCCATGCCTATACATGTAAGTCTGTATGAACATAGCTCAATAAGATCCTTACGTCCTGCAATATACCCACCTGTCTGAGCAATAGCGCCCCCGGCATTTTTTATAAGTGAACCTACCACAAGATCAGCTCCTACTTGTGTAGGTTCTTTTTTCTCAACAAATTCACCATAACAGTTATCTACCATTATTATTGTATCAGGGCTTGCAACCTTGATTCCGCAGATTATCTTATCCATATCAGCAATTGTCAGTGCCGGACGAAGTGAATATCCTCTTGATCGCTGAATATAAGCAAGTTTTGCCCCCTGAACCGCTTTTAAAATATTGTCCACATCAGGAACGCCATTCTCAAGCAAATCTACCTGTGCATATTCAACGCCAAAATCAATAAGAGAACCGTCTCCCTTTTTGCCTCTTATACCTATTATCTCTTCAAGTGTATCATATGGCTTTCCTGTAACGGCAACCATTTTGTCACCTGGTCTTAATACTCCGAACAGAGCAATCGAAATAGCATGTGTGCCGGATATAAAATTATGTCTTACAAGAGCATCCTCACATTCAAATACATCAGCATATACCTTATCCAGTGTTTCACGCCCAATATCTCCGTAGCCATAACCGGTACTTCCATAAAAGCACTGCTCGCTTACTCTGTTCTTAATAAAAGCTGATAAAACCTTAGAACCATTATATTCAGCAATCGTCTCACATCCTGCAAGGCTTAAAGAGCACGCATTTTCAGCCTCTCTTGCTATTTCCATAAGCTTATTCTCAAAATCAAAAAAATTATTGTTTAGCATAATATCCTCCACATTATTCGACCTGAATTACATTTTCAGCACTCACAGCCTTAAACCCGATCTCTTTGTAAAAGCTTTCACGATAATCAAGTGCAAAAAGCTTTACAGTTTTTCCTTCCAGACTAAGTGAATGTCCTATCCAATATAAAAGCTCTCTGGCATAGCCTTTTCCTCTTGCTTCTTTTTTTGTTGCCACCTGACCTATAAGAACATGGTCATCTACATCATATATAACAGTTGCTGTTGTACAGTTGTTATATAAATATATTTTTGAAAGTCCTCTTCTTATCTTATGAGAATTTTCTGTCATCCACAACTGATATTCAACAAGCGAAGGAAAACCTTCATGCAGTATTTCATATATATCATCCAGCTTAGGATTTATATCAAGCCTGCTTAAATCAAAATTATCAGGTTTATGATCAGTAAATTCAAATTTCGTTCTTCTAAGCATTTTGTATCCGCAAATGTCTGAAATATTTCCCATAATGTTACACGGAGCTTCAACACGAAAAGGTTTATTCATAATTATAAAATCCCTGAGTTCCTCCAGTGGCACATCTGAGGGTGAAAAAATGATCATTACTGCATTAAACTGTACAATGTACCCCTTGTTCCCGTCATCATATATTTCAAAAAATCTGCAAAAGTCGTGTCTGGTACCATAAGCAATATAATACGAAAGAATTTTTCTGCCGTAATAGTCTGTGTGCAGCTGCTTAACAGAAACCAGATCAACATCAGAAATATTTTTAATCATAGCTCAATTACCCTTGGTATAAGCTTATCAACCAAAAGCTCACATGTTTCAATATCTGAATATTTCGCCATACATGAAGGTGAATGAAGATATCTGCATGGAACAGAAACTGACAATGTACGCACGCCTGAACCTGATATATGAATTGCGCCACTGTCATTTCCGCCGGCTATCATTGTTTTTGTCTGACATTTAAGATTATTCTCAGAAGCAACAGAAAATGCCATTTCATACATTTCCCTATCATAGACAGTACTTTTATCCATGAATGAAACAACAGCACCTTTTCCAAGTTCACACACACGTTTTGCACCACTCACATCTGAAATATCTGCTGCTGTAGTTGTTTCAATTACAAGTGCATAATCAGGACAAATACCATACGTTGCTACACATGCACCTCTGAGTCCTATTTCCTCCTGAACAGTAAACACAAAATATGTGTCATAATCTATCTGTTTATCTATTATATCAAGCATAACAGCACATCCGGCCCTGTCATCAATCGCCTTGCTGCAGACAAATCCGCTGCCAATCTGTGTATATCCTGAAATAAAAGAAACGTAGTCTCCGGTGGAAACAACCTTTGAGGCATCTTTAGCATCTTTAGCACCGATATCAATATACAGCTCAGAAACAGTTATCTTTTTCTTCCGATCATCCTGAGACATATTGTGAACCGCTCTTGCACTTACTATGCCATTGATTTTTCTGTTATATATATATACCTGTCTGCCTATGATAACATCACCGTTAATGCCTCCGACCACATCAAAAGCCAGCGTTCCGTCATTGTTTATATGAGTAATTATCATTCCGACCTCATCCATATGGGCTGCGATCATTAATTTTCTGGCAGATGACTTTTTTCCCTTTTTAAAAGCAATAACGTTTCCAAGATTGTCAATTCTGCATTCGCATTTATCTTTTATCTGATCAAGAATATAATTTCGTATATTTCTTTCATCTCCGGAAACCCCGTAAAGTGTGCATAGATTTTTTAAATGATCAAGCATATTTTATTTCACCGCCCTGATAAATTCTGATAACAGTAATGAGGTATTATCTATATCTTCAGTACATGACAATTCAACCGGAGTATGCATGTATTTTATAGGAATTGAACATGTACATGTTTTTACTCCGCAGCGGCATATTCCGAAATGGTCTGCATTTGTTCCCGTAAGCCCGCTCATTATCTCAGTCTGATAAGGTATATCCTTCTGTTTCGAAATATTAACAAGCATGTCTGAAATTTCTGCAGATAATGATGGTGATACACCTATCATAGGACCGCTTCCAAGTTTTCCGCATTTACATGGCTTATCATCTGCTGTAAGTGCAAAACTTGTATCAACAGCTATCGCAATATCAGGATTTATTGCATAGCATGCTGTTTTAGCACCTCTTCCGCCTATTTCTTCAGTTGTTGAGAACAATACGGAAAAACTGCAGCAATACTTTTTTCCAATTAGGTTATCAAGCATCATCAGGATAGCGGCCGCACTTATACGGTTATCTAGTGACTTTCCTGTTACACATCCATTGATAAGTGATTTACATTCCACGTCATATGATATAGTACTTCCAAGAGGAACCTTATCACTAAGCTCTTTTTTTGAATAGCCTGTATCAATACGCACATTCTCAATTTCAGTCACTGGTCCTCCATTGGTTGTTAAATGAGGTGGTATGGCAGATATAATTCCCTTAACTTCCTCTTTTCCATGAATAATAACCTTTTGTGCAGGCAGAAGCCTGTAATCCATTCCGCCTATGTTTCCCGGAATTATAAAGCCACTGTCATCAATATAAGAACAGATCATTCCTATTTCATCCATATGTGCATCTATAAGCACATGTGGTTTATCATCTGTTCTGTTTCCGAAGTTGCCGATAACATTTCCGTTTGAAATATAACAGTCATCAGTATATTCTTTCAGTATACCGAGAAGTACACCTGCTACACCGGATTCATTACCCGAAACCCCGCACGTATTGCTGAGCATAAATAGCAATTTATTTACGTCCATCAGAATTCTCCTTACAGACATCTTAATTTAAAATATGAACATACAATATTTATTATAACAATTATCAAGCTAAAAATCAATCTTATTTCTGAATATTTATAGAATA
>CALMUA010000249.1 GCA_937872775.1 uncultured Ruminococcus sp. | reverse complement strand
GTGAGATCAAAGCATTATGAATACAATTAAGATTATACCATGTATTCACTATATTGTCAAGAGATTTTAAAAATATTTTTTATTCATGGATATAATTAAGTTTAATGGGATAAACCTACTCAAAGGCATGATGTTTTTTGCAGGGATTTGAGGCCGTTCAGCACATTGTCCTATATATTCGCTTTGTTCTTATCTTCGTTGACATGTATTTTAAACTATGATATACTTTGTTTAGAAAAATATAGGATTATACAGATTCTGATATAGGGAGGGCATTATGAAAAGTAACGCAGATGCAATCATCGATAATATAAATAAGGTTCTGGTAGGCAAATCTGAAACAGTAAATTTTGCTGTAATGACATTTCTGGCTGGAGGACATTTACTGCTTGAAGATGTTCCCGGTGTAGGAAAAACAACGCTTGCTAATGCACTTGCAGTATCTTCAGGATGCGATTTTTCACGTATTCAGTTTACGCCTGATACTTTGCCGAGTGATGTTACAGGAACATCTGTTTATGATATTAAAAGTGGGGAATTCCGGTTTATAAAAGGTGCAGTTATGAGTAATATAGTTCTTGCAGATGAAATTAACCGTACCTCACCTAAAACACAGGCAAGTCTGTTAGAAGCCATGGAAGAAAAGCAGGTAACTGCAGACGGAAAAACATACAGACTTGAGGAACCGTTTATGGTTATTGCAACACAGAATCCATCGGATTTTCTGGGTACATATAATCTTCCGGAAGCACAGCTTGACAGATTTATGATGCGTGTCTCAATTGGTTATCCGGAGTTTGATGACGAAAAACAGATGGCAGAAAATTTTCTTAAAGGAATGACACGTGATATACTTGAACCTGTTGCCTCAAAGAAAGATATTCTTCGTATGCAGGCGGAAACAGCAGCAGTAAAAATTGTTCCTGATGTTTCTTCATATATTGTAAGTATTGTAGCTTCAACACGACAAAATGAAAAACTTCGTCTTGGCGCGAGTCCACGTGCAACGCTTGCAATGATACGTGCTTCCCAGGCATCTGCATATATTTCAGGCAGAGATTATGTCACACCTGATGATGTTCAGCGTATAGTATACAGTGTTCTTTGTCACAGGGTTACTCTTTCATCTGAGGCTAAAATGGAAAAAGCCAATGTACATTCAGTTATAGAACGCATTGTACACAAAATAGGCGTTCCTGTTCTGTAAGGAGTATAAATAATATGATTAAAAGAAGAATAACAGCCGTCACAATAATAATTGCGACGGCAGTATTTGCATCATTTTTCGGTGGTGCAGCAAGGATATTATTTTACATATCTTTGTTTATACCAATTTTTTCACTGCTGTATACATTTTATGTATACATGAGATTCAGAATATATCAGGATGCTGAAAGCAAGATAATAGTAAAGGGTGAAAAAACTCCGTATTTTTTTGTGCTGTCTGATGAAGATTATATTGCATATACAGATATTCGTGTGGAATTTCTTGAAGATTTTTCTACACCCCAGAATATGGAGCTTTGCCGTAGCTATTATCTTATACCCGGCGAAAAAAATGAGTACAGAACTGAGATCCTGTGTCGTTACAGAGGTGAATACAATATAGGTGTAAAAAGTGTTGTTGTAACAGATCTTCTTGGACTTATGCAGATACGCTATCCGGCAATGTGTAAGATAAGCATGAGTGTATTGCCTAAGATCACTGATATAGAAAAGTTATCACTCGGACCGTTGGATGATGATGCAAAGCTACTGAGATTTTCACATCAAAGCAGTATGGAGCCGCCCGACTGTGAAACAAGAAAATATGTTTATGGTGACAGCATAAAACTGATAAACTGGAAAATATCCGCAAAGAAGCGGGAGCTTTATGTCAGACAAAGTTCTGATAGTCAGAACAACAGTATTATTTTTTTTATGGATATGACACAGATCAGGTGTGACGGATATACACGTATTGTAACGGAAGATAAGATTATTGAATCAGCATTGACAACAGCTAATTATCTTGTGAAAAAAAATGTGCCTGTCAGTGTGATTTATGAGCAAGAGGGACTGATACAGGATAATATTGATACTCCGGAACAACTTAAAGAATTTTACGGAAAGTGTGCCAGTATCAGATTTTGCGGAACACATTCACCGGCAGAACTGTGCAGCATTTTTCAGGATCGTATAATGAATGGTTTTGTAATCTTTGCTGTAAGCATTCTTACATATGAAATTTGTCAGGTATGCGAAAGCATTTTAAGGCTTGGTGGAGATGCAGCGGTTATTCTTATAGGGGAAAGTGGTGCAGAATTATCAGACTCATTTGACAAAAGAATTGTTTTTAAAAAAATACTGTTGTCAGATGAAGTATCAGATATACTTGGAGGGGCCGATGAACATTAAAAAAATTCTTTCAGAAAATATGTTTACTGCTTTTTTTGCATTGTGTATGGTGATAATTTCAGAAAGCGCAGTTCTGAGACTTTCAGATAACCGTGCACCGTTTGCTGTAGGAATAACAGCACTGATTTCTGTAGTAGTAACAGTTGTATTTTATCTGAACAGAAAAAATGTGGTGGCATATATAGGTGTTGCAGCAATAATATTTCTGACATTATGGCTCTTTCATATTGCCAAAGTTCCCGCTGCAGCATTTTCAATAAATACAGCTAAACATATTGTTATCGGCCGTACACTTAAAACCAGTGAAATAGTATTTGTAACCTCAGTAATATCATTATTGTTTTCAGCTGTTATGTTTCCGTTGTTCAGAATCGGATATGCAAGATATTCTGCTGCTGCCTTAACCACTTTGCTGCTTGTGCATTATGGAATATGTGAACTTATGCCCGATTTTCCTGAGGTGTTTTCAGCCTCAGGAATTATCCTTTCGGTAATAACAGAGTTTTGTCTTATGATGAATTACAGAAAGAAAATTACCGGAAAACTCAATGGTGTTTTATCATTTTTGTTGCCACTGTTTACGCTATTCTCTATTTTTATAGGCATTCTCCCTTCCTCTGATAAGCCTATAAGCTGGCAGTTTTTCATTAATATCGCATCAGGAATTGCAGATAAATGTGAACAGTTTGTTAATGAGATAGTTTTTGTTTTTAAGCCTGGGTCATCAGAGTTCAATATCAGTATGCAGGGCTTCTCTGATTCAGGCAGTGCTTTCGGCGGTGGTCTGTCAGAAAACAGTTCAAGTCAGATGCGTGTAACATTTCTGACAACTCTGCGTTCCTCAACATATTTTATAGGAAATGTAAGTGACACATATACAGGTGATGGCTGGACAAGAACCGGAGATGATACTTTTTCAGAAAATGATCCGTATCTTGACTACTGCGAAGCAATGCTCGCATTTGAACGGGCAAGTTATACCAAAGAGGATCTTAATAATTTTACTTCAACAACATCTGTTTCTATAGTATACGATGAGATTATTACAAAGACCATGTTTTATCCGCTTAAAACATTTTACATATCAGGTTCAGCCAGATATGATGCTTCTATGTCTTCAATAAAATTTAAAACCAGAGCAAAAAGCGGAGATTCATATAGTCTTTCGTACCTTAATATTAATTATCATTCCGAAGAAGTTGAAAAAATTCTCGAAAATCCGTTTTCATATAATAATGAGGATGGTATGAACGGACATTCACTTGATTCAAAGATTCCGGATGAAATTGAAGATATACTTAAGCGGCGTGCCGGATACATAAAGGAAACATATACGGTACTTCCGGATTTTATAACACAGAGGACATATGATCTTGCAGATGATATAACAAAAAACTGTTCATGTGACTATCAAAAACTATGTGCAATTGAGTCATATCTTAATAGATATACATATACAACAACACCCGGAGATGTTCCGGATGACTTTGATCCTGTAGATTATTTTCTGTTTGAGAGTGGCGAAGGCTATTGTACATATTTTGCCTCAGCTATGACTGTACTTGCAAGATGTGAGGGTATACCGATAAGGTATGTACAGGGATTTATGGTTGACAAGGGTAAAATGAATTCACTCAAGGATCACCCTGTGTCAGGGTCTTCTGCCCATGCATGGGCAGAAGCATATATTGAAGGAATGGGATGGATTCCGTTTGAACCTACTGCTTCATTTAACAGTACAAGATACAGCTATCAGGGTTATCAGGATCAGAATGTTGACCAGAATGACTGGAACACACAGAAGCATACTCATAATGATGATATTCCGGATCCGCAGGATATAATCGCTGAAAATAAAAACAACGGGAATATTTCATTATATATTATTATTTCATGTACCTCATTATCGGGAATTATTCTTCTTATATTATTATACATTGCTATAAAAATACGTATATTTATAAAAAGATATCGTACAGGAACAGATACAGAAAAATTTATGATCTGTTACAGAATGATTATTTATCTGTGTGAAAAAAGCAGGCATAAGCTTAAGGAAGGAGATACTATAGACAAATTTGCTGCAAGACTTTCAGATATGCTGCCTGATGATAAAATTTCATTTCTGCAGATTACATATATATTTGACAGGATAAGATATGGTAGTGACGTTGCCTCAGATGATGAAAGAAGAAATTGTGAGGAATTTGTGAGAAATATGTTTGTGGAGATAAAAGAAAACCGCAGTAAGGTATCAGCATTCTGGATATTTGCAGTTTACTGTCTTAAAAAGTAAAAGTTCTCTGTATCATTGAGTAAATTAATAATGATTGAATTTGCATGACAAATAATATTAATGGTGTTATAATAGGTAAAGTAAATATAACGATGAAGGGACAGATAATTATGAAAGTATATAAAACAATTACGGATTTAGTCGGATCAACACCATTACTTGAACTGGCAGGTTATGAAAATAAAAAAGGACTTGGTGCATCAATATTTGCAAAGCTTGAATATCTTAATCCTGCCGGAAGTATAAAAGACAGAATAGCTAAGGAGATCATTGAAGATGCTGAAAAAAAAGGTCTTCTTAATGAAAAATCTGTAATAATTGAACCTACAAGCGGAAATACAGGAATAGGCCTTGCAGCTGTTGCAGCGTCAAAGGGTTATAGATTAATTCTCACCATGCCTGATACAATGAGTACAGAACGCAGAAATCTTCTCAAGGCATATGGTGCAGAGGTAATTCTTACTCCGGGTGCTGACGGAATGAAAGGCTCAATTCAAAAGGCTGAGGAACTTGCACTCCAGATACCATATAGTTATATTCCAGGACAATTTTCAAATCCTTCAAATCCTGAAGCCCACCGTAAAACAACAGGTCCTGAAATCTGGAATGATACAGATGGAAAGGTAGATATATTTGTTGCCGGTGTAGGTACAGGCGGAACACTGACAGGTACAGGAGAATATCTTAAATCAAAAAATCCTGATGTTAAAGTTATTGCGGTTGAACCTTATTCATCACCGGTTCTGTCAAAAGGAATTTCCGGTCCTCATAAGCTGCAGGGAATAGGTGCAAATTTTGTACCTGACAATCTTAACAGATATGTATATGATGAGATAATAACCGTTAAGGATGAGGATGCATATGAAACGGCAAGAGATGTGGTTAAAAACGATGGAGTATTTGTTGGAATTTCAGCAGGTGCTGCGGTGTGGGCTGCTTCAGAGATTGCAAAACGTGAGGAGAATAAGGGTAAGATAATAGTTGTAATTCTGCCGGATACAGGGGACAGGTATTTATCAACGCCGAATTTTATTCAGTAATACATAAGAAAAACGGCTGCTGTTTTATAGGCAGTCGTTTTTCATTTTAGGATTGTATGTGTAAAGTTAATGAAAATATCAATGTGATCGATAGAGTTCCCCAATATTGTAATCACCTTAAGGCGTTGACATTTCGGTTTGTGTTTGATACAATAATATGTGATAATACATTTTATATATTAGAATTTGTAACTTTTAAGGGTATTTACAAAAAAATAAGTATTGCACAAAAATTTTCCCTATGTATCTTTCTGGTTACAATAATATCACAACAGATATTATAAGTCAAATAGTTATATAAGATACAAACTATAAGTATATAGCTATATCAACAGTATCCAAATCCGTCAATAGCAAATATTTTATTTTTATCACATGCAAGCATTTTTATTGTGAATTTGTGTTTCTGAGGTTTTTCAGATTTGAATATAATTGCACTTTCAAGATTTCCCCATGCTGTTGAATTATAGCTTTGCAATGTACATAATGTTTTGCCGTCAATTAATATTTCTGCAGCCCCGTATTTTAACTGATTGTTCAAGTAATAAAACAGGATAAATCTACAGCATACCAGTTCCTTTTCAAAAACATCATTTTCAGTGATCGTAACATCAATTTCTGATGTAACATTTATATTCTCGTAAACAGATGTTTTTAATGGTATCGGTACTGTATACCCTTTGTCTGAAGGTGCATGGTCAACATTTTCAAAGCAATAGTTTATACAATCTGTTATAAACCTTTGTCCATTATTATGAGGGTGTCCGTAATCTGTTGAATAATCACTCCATTTAAATATTCCGGAGTCAATGTTCTTTTTCAATATATCACGTATGCTTATCATCGTAAGATCATAATGTTTTCCGTATGGTATTTTCTGAGCCTGACTGTTTACAAAGCTTTGGAGTGACATATATATAGGTATGACAGCAGGCTGACCGCTGCAGTTAAGAAGCTTTCGTAGAAGCCCCTCATAGCATTCCATCAGATCAGGATTTGCATAGTCATTTATTCCGAAATCAATAAATACTATATCCGGCTCAAAGCTGATAATTTCTTTTTGAATTCTGTACAGACCTATTATTGATGATGAGCCGCATAATCCGGCATTTATACATTTTACAGGTCCGTATTTTTTATTAAAGTCCTCGCAGAACATCGAAACATAATTTCTGGTAAATAACGATGGATCAAACGGTTCTGCAGTAACAGAGGCGCCGATAAAGCCTATTGTTACCCGTTTTCCGTTTTTTGAAGAAGAAATAGCCTTTTTTAATCTGTAGTTATTTCCGTATGATATAATAGCATCTGAATAATTAATCAAATCAATAACCCCTCTTTTTATCTATAATTATAATATATTGATATCATACTTGCAAATAGAAAATTTGAAATTCTTTATATGAAAGGAATAAACATAAATGACTACTCAGCAAATTGAATATGTCATAATGCTTGCTGAAGAAAAAAGTTTTTCGTCAGCTGCCAAGAAGCTGTATATAACTCAGCCGTCCTTAAGTCAGTTTATCATGAATCTTGAAAATCAGATAGGACTTCAGCTGTTTGACAGAAATTCATATCCGATAAAAATTACTCCGGCCGGTGAAATATATATAAAAAATGCAAAGAAGATACTTGATATAGAAAAAGAACTTAATGATGAGATAACTGATCTGCTTAATATGAAAACAGGTAATCTTGTAATAGGGGCAACGTCATTCAGAGCAGCGTGCCTGCTTAATCAGAGCATAGCTGCATTTCACAAAAAATACGATAAAATAAAAGTTGAAATAATAGAGGCATTTGAACAGGAACTGGGTAGTCTTGTTCAGAAGGGGGATATTGATTTCTATATAGGCACAGGACATCCTGATCTTAAATTATTTCATTACGAAATTCTCGCTACTGAAAGGATATATCTTGCAGTTCCTGAAAATAATCCGATAAATAATAAGCTCAGGAAATTTGCATTAAGTGAGAATGATATTATTACAGGAAATTTGAGATTTTCAGAGATACCTGTTATTGACATAAAAACAGTAGCAGATGAACCTTTTATCCTGCTTAGTCATGATGACGGACTTGCAGGGACAGTGGAACGCATATGTGAGAATTCAGAATTTAATCCACTTACATATACGACAGTAAAACATATGGAAACAGTATTCTCATTTATAAATTCAGGTATCGGACTTGGTTTTGTGCCGGATTCATTTATTAAATACGGAAACAGCAGAAAGCATCCTGTTTATTATGCGCTTGATGAGTCAGTGTCATGTAATGACATAGTGCTTGTTTCAAGAAAAAATAAATATTTTACCAAAGCTTCCGTAGAGTATATACGTATGCTCAAGCAGATGATAGGATTCGGAACATGGCTATAGAAGCATTATAGTACATGCTATTAAATTCAAAATCTATATTTTAAAAAAGGAGTTGCTTGAATATGAAATCCCGAAACAGACTTTTTGCTATTGCATTGGCAGTTGTTGTTTCATCGGCAGCAATTTTACCGTCTTATTTGGATGTCACATATGAGGATAATTTTAAAATCCATGCTGCAGAACAGGAGTCATTACCTGTGTTTTCTTCAGAGTCCGGATTTTATGGAACAGATTTTGCACTGACCTTATCTGTAGCTGGTGATGGTGATATTTATTACACAACCGACGGAACTGATCCGTGTGACTCTGAAACGTCACAGCTTTACAGTGGTCCCGTCACTGTAAAGGACAGGACAAATGAACCGAATTTATACAGCAAATATGAAGAAAACGGAACGGCACAGTCTGTTTCGCGTGGAATAGGATATAAAAAACCTACATTCAACGTTGACAAGGCAACTGTTGTCCGTGCTGTTGTAAAAAATACTGATGGGACATATGGAAGTACAGTAAATCATACATATTTTATTACATCAGGCAAACTTTCACAGTATAAAAATATGACAGTTGTTTCTCTTGTTACAAATCCGGATAATCTTTTTGATCCTGACAAAGGTATTTATGTAACGGGGAATCAATATATTGATTGGCAGAACAGCAGTTCCTACAATCCGGAAAAGAGTGTATGGGATACAGATAATATTACAAATTATTTTTCAAGAGGCAGAGAATGGGAAAGAGAAGCTGATATAACTATTTTTGAGAGTGGTTCAGTTGCAGTCAAACAGGGAATGGGTATCAGAATAAAGGGTGCATCTACAAGAAACAGTGCACAGAAGAGCTTTAATCTTTATGCAAGAAGTGAATATGGAGCATCAAAAATAAAAAATCCTCTTCTCCCGGGTAATTATTCTATTGATGGAAAGCTTATTGAAAAATATGATTCAATTTCACTTCGTTCTGTAGGTGATGAAGTCAGACTCCGTGACAGCTTTGCACAGGGTCTTGTACACGACAGAGAAAATCTTACTACTGAAGATATGAAGCCTTGTGTTGTTTTTCTTAACGGCGAATACTGGGGAATGTATGAGATGGCCGAAAAGCTGTCTGATTATTTTATTGAGAGTAATTACGGTATTGATAAAAAGGATGTAGCCATGCTCAAAAATGGTGAGCAGGAAGAGGGAGCACAGGAGGAAAGTGACAATTTCCTGAACTTTGCGTATTCATACGCCCAAAAGAATCTGACTGATGATACAAATTACAAAAAGGTGTGCGATTTTATTGATATTGATTCAATGATTGAGCATTATGCAGCAGGTCTGTATCTCGGAACATTTGACTGGCCGAATTATAACTACGCCGTATGGAGAAATACAGGTGAAGCAATTGACGGCAATAAATACAGTGATGGAAAATGGAGATTCATATCATTTGACTATGATTATACAATGGGTGCTACTTATGGCAGCTTTGGTGGTGTGGAAGGATATCAGTATGACAGTTTCCTGCATATGGATAAGTCAAAAAAAGGAGCACCTACCTGTCTGTTTGTAAAGCTTCTGAAAAACGAAGACTTCAGAAACAGATTTGCAGCAGTATACTGTGATTATGCAAATGAAGTGCTTACTGAAAAAAAAGCAAATAATATGGCAGATCACTATGCAACAAATTATTCGGACATGCTTGCTAGCACACAGTTGCGTTGGTGGGGATTTTTCGGAGGCACACCTGACGGACTTATACCATACTATAAAAGGACTTATCAGAATGAGACACTAAACGGAATAAGAACATTTTTCAGTAAACGAGCTGAATATACTCTTAATGATATGAAGGAATATACAGGACTTCAAGGAACATTGCAGACTGTTTCACTGAAGGCTGACGGAAACGGAAAAATACAGATAAACAGCATCGTCCCGGATATTTCCCAGGGTAAGTGGACCGGAAAATATTATAGTGACTGCCCTGTTACGCTGACAGCAATACCTGATGATGGTAAGATATTTACAGGATGGAGCGGTGATGTAAATAGTAGCAGTATGACTATTACAGTAACACCGGAACAGGCTGTGAATATTCAGGCAAATTTCAGCGATAGTGCAGCTGTTGAATATGATGTCAATACAGATGGCATTTTTAATTGTGAAGATATTATAATGATGCAGAAATTTTTACTCGGTGCCGGTGAACTTAACGACTGGAAGGCCGGAGATATGGACGGCAATGATAATATTAATATTGTGGATCTTTGTCTGATCAAAGAGGCACTGCTTAATTTATAACTTATGCGATATGTCCCCCGCCTCTAAGACGGGGCAGCAGATTTTAAGGATGTACCCGATTATTATGAATAAATGTAATGGTGCCGAAATTATATCAGTCAGTGAAATGGAAAGCAATAATGAGGTATGGAATGACTGGATCATGCAGGAGAACGAATACGCAGTAGGAGACAGAAAAAGCATTAATGCAGGTGCGGGAAAATATTTAAACTTTATTGCTATTGTTCTTAGGAAAAAATAAAATAAAATACCGGTTTGCTGTAATAAAGTTTATCAGCCAGACCGGTATTTTTCTTTTTTAAATTGCTTCCAGTATATCTGTTTCATGCTGTTTGATTATAAGTCGGATGGAATTATACATATAAGGTTTAAGTGTCTGTATAGGGACAGGTTCATTGTAAAGAATTGAGCTGTATAATGCTGAACCTACAAGCTCAATAATCAGATACAGCATAATTTCAGGATCAGTCAGACGGTATCCGTCTTCTGAGATAATAAGATCATATATGTTGATAGTTCCGTATTCGTTGCTTTCATTTCCAGGAATAATTGCTTTTTTGAAAATACCCCAGCTCAGATTTTTTGAAATGAAAAGAAGAAGAGTAGGATTTTCAGAAAGCTGATCAATAATATTATCGATTACGAATATTACTTTGTCAGAGAATGTTGGCTGTGGTGACTGTTTAAGTGCTTCAAGGGATTTTTCAAACAATTTCTGGGTTTTGTGAACAATAAGTTTATTTTTTATATCAATTTTGTCTTTAAAATATAAATAGAAGGTTCCCTTAGCAACACCAGCATTTGCAACAATATCTGATATTGAAGTTTTACCTACTCCCTTAGTCGTAAACAGGTCAAATGCTGTCTGCAGAAGAGAATTACGTTTGTGAAGTTTATTTTCTTCCACTTTACCCATAACTTTCAGATCGGAGAGCGTCG
>CALMUA010000248.1 GCA_937872775.1 uncultured Ruminococcus sp. | reverse complement strand
TTGGCCATAAAAATACCGACCTCCAATTGTTAGATTTTTGGTCTAACTTTTTGGGATCGGTACAATTATCTTATGCCTTGACCGTTTTAAGTTTTAAATAATTCTGTAATCATTAGCACATTAGTATTACACCGGAAATTTTAGATTTGAATATAAATTCATCGAATTATTAAACATTATTCATTTTCTATGTTTATAACTATTTCATTTTGTTAACAGACTTTCAACACCTATTTGCTCTGTTAACTGTCTGATTAGTAGTTAACATTATAAAATTTTCAAAATTTTATGTGTAAAATTATCTTTTTAGATTACGTTTTTTGAGTTTCTCCACACTTTCCACAGAGTTTTCAACACTTAACAAACACTCTGTAATATTGTTAAAAACGGTTATACTTATCCCATTATCTGAATATATCTTAACTAAGACATACAAATAACAGGAGGTTAGTACAGTGACAGGATTAACAACAGTTGAAGCACAAAAGCTTCTTGATAAAAACGGATACAATACGTTTTCAAAAGACAAAAAATCAAAACCAGTAAAAATATTTATCAACCAGTTTAAAGATATAATGGTCGTCATACTGCTTATAGCTACAATTATTTCAGTAATGCTTGGGGAAATATATGACTCAGTGACGATTATTTTAATAGTCATGCTAAATGCAATACTCGGATTTATTCAGAAGTATAAAACCGAAAAAACTCTTGAAACATTAAAGAAAATCACATCTCCTACTGCACGTGTATACCGTGACGGAAAACTTACAACTATAAATGCTGATGAACTCGTCACAACTGATATAATTGAACTTGAAACAGGTGACAGAATACCTGCTGACTGTGTTATAATAAAAGCGATCGGTATATTTGCAGATGAATCCATTCTTACAGGTGAACCTGTTGCAGTTTCGAAAATTCCCGGCAGTATTTCAGATACTGATAATCAGTTAAATAAACCGGATATTCTGTATGCCGGAACTGTTATTACAAAAGGTCATGCTTCTGCAAAGGTCATTGCGACAGGAACAAATACACAAATGGGTAAGATATCAGACATGATATCAAACATTGAGGAAGAACTTACACCGCTGCAGAAACGTCTTGCTGAGCTGGGAAAAGTAGTTGCCCTTCTGTGTATTGCAGTATGTATTATAGTTTTTCTTGCCGGAATACTCAGAGGTGAAGAAATCTTCACTATGCTTATGACAGGCATTACTATAGCCATTGCAGCTATTCCGGAAGGACTTCCAGCCACCGTAACGATAGCCCTTGCACTTTCAGTAAACAGGATGCTCAAGCAAAAAGCACTTGTAAACAGGCTGCATTCTGTAGAAACTTTAGGATGTACATCGGTTATCTGCTCTGACAAAACAGGAACAATAACAGAAAACCGAATGACTGTTACAAATATTTTTACAAATCTTGAGGATTACACTGTTGAAGGTAAAGGATATAAGATATCCGGCGGAATAAAATCATTTGAGGGAAATTCGATAAATCCTGTAAGTATTCCGCCACTGAAAAGACTGCTTACATCATGCGTACTTTGCAACAATGCCAGAATTTCATCTCCACAGAATATAAACAGCCGGAATCGTGCCTCTGTAAAATCCCTCGGTGAGTGGAATACAGCAGGTGATCCGACTGAAATAGCACTACTGATTGCTGCAGCAAAGGGAAATATTACAGCTGAAAATCTGAGCGATACATATAAAATTGTCGGTGAAATACCATTTGATTCAGAAACAAGGTGCATGACAGTTACTGTACAGTCTAACAGTGGAACCAAGAAATACATATCAAAAGGCGCACCTGATGTAATACTTAAAAAATGTTCGTTTATAGATATTAACGGTGAAATACGGCCGCTTACATCATCAATTCGTCAGCTTATTGAAAAAAAAGTCTGTGAATATTCAGACCTGGCGCTCAGAGTTCTGGCATTTTCAACAAAGGAATGTGACAATGTTGAAAACTGCGACTATGGAATGGTTTTTACAGGACTTACAGGCATGATTGACCCGATCCGTGAGGAAGCAAGAAAAGCAATCCGCACCTGTAAACATGCAAATATCGAAACGGTAATGATAACTGGTGACCATAAAAATACTGCTGTTGCCATTGCAAAGCAGGCAGGTATACTAAGACATAAAAAGGCTATAACCGGTGACGAGCTCGACAGACTAAGCGATCAGGAGCTTCTTGATACTATAGAAGACTATTCAGTTTACGCCAGGGTAAACCCTTCGCATAAGCTGAGACTTGTCAAGGCATATAAGAAAAAGGGACATATAGTCACTATGACAGGTGACGGAGTAAACGATGCACCTGCAATAAAAGAAGCCAACGTCGGTGTTTCCATGGGCATTACGGGAACTGACGTTACAAAGCAGGCAGCTGACGTTATACTTCTTGATGATAATTTTGCAACACTTGTACGTGCAGTTGAACAGGGACGATGTATTTATTCAAATATAAGGAAATTTGTACGTTATCTTCTTTCATGCAATATCGGAGAAGTCATAACCATGTTTGCCGGAATACTCATGGGGTACCCTATTGTACTTCTACCTACACAGCTTCTTCTTGTAAATCTTATAACTGACGGACTTCCTGCAATAGCACTCGGAATGGAACCGCTTGATGAGAATGAAATGAAGAAATCACCTCGTAAATCAACTGAAAGCTTTTTTTCCGGCGGACTTATGAGCAGAATAATATTCCGTGGTATAATGATAGGTATATGCACACTCGGCAGCTTTTCAACAATTTACAGAATGACCTACAGTGTAGAACATGCAAGGACTGCTGCACTTCTTACACTTATAGCCTCACAGCTTATACATGTATTTGAATGCAAATCTGAAACCGGCAACATATTTACCGTTAAATATTTTAACAACCCGAAGCTCCTGCTTGCTGTACTGACATCCGTTATTATAATCGTACTTTCAATATACTTTCCTCCGCTTCAGAACATATTTACAACTACTGCACTTTCAGGAAAATGTCTTATTATTTCTCTTGCATTTTCCGCAGTTATACCAATAATTAATTGCTTTTTCAGCTTTAATAATAAATAATAATTTATGCAAAGCAAAGAATAACTGATACAGAAACCGACGATACAATCCTTGTATCAATGGCACTTCTGCCTTTTGGCACCGATACCGGCAGTAAGCTTATATGGGAAAATCTCGAATACACTCTTTTATGATTTTCTTAACTTTAATATGTAATAAAAAATCCGGACAAATATCTACATCTGTCCGGATTCATGTCAGCTTTTAAGACCGAAACTTATTGACAATGCATCATTTACCTTGTGCATGGATGTATTATCAAGCTCTCCCATGCGTTCTTTAAGACGACGTTTGTCAATAGTACGTATTTGTTCAAGAAGCACAACACTGTCCTTTGCAAGACCGTATTTGAGTGCGTTTAGCTCTATGTGAGTAGGCAACTTTGCCTTATCTCTCTGACTCGTTATTGCTGCAGCTATGACTGTAGGACTATGTTTATTCCCAACGTCATTCTGAACTATAAGTACCGGTCTTACTCCGCCCTGCTCCGAGCCTACAACAGGACTTAAATCTGCATAGTATATTTCGCCTCGTCTGACTGCCATAATTAACACCCCTTAATATGCCTTTTTTTTAGATTTTATGTTTTAAAGCTTTATGGTTATATCATTGCCATAAATAAAGATTTTAAACATACAATTACGATTATCAGGCTCATTATATACTATGCATAAACAGTGTATGGCGCAACACAAAGTATTATAAAACGATTAAAAAAAACACGATTCGAAAATCGTGTTTTTTTTTATATTTATTAAATCTGAACTGAATAATTTGGTGCTTCTTTTGTAATGTATATATCATGCGGATGACTTTCTTTAAGTCCTGCTCCTGTAATTTTAACAAAGCTTGCTTTTTGATGAAGATCGGGAATTGTTTCACATCCACAGTATCCCATTCCTGAACGGATACCACCACCAAGCTGATAAATAGTATCACAAATAGGTCCCTTGTAAGGAACTCGTCCTTCAACACCTTCAGGAACAAGTTTCTTTGTATCCTGACCATCCTGAAAATATCTGTCCTTTGAACCACATGCCATAGCACCCATACTTCCCATGCCTCTGTATACTTTGAATGATCTGCCCTGGAATATCTCTGTTGCACCCGGTGCTTCTTCGCATCCTGCAAGAAGTGAACCAAGCATTACCACACTTGCACCTGCTGCAAGTGCTTTTACTATATCTCCTGAATACTTGATACCACCGTCAGCTATAACAGGTACACCGTGCTTCTGTGCTACACTTGCAACATCATATATTGCTGTTATCTGTGGTACACCTATACCTGATACCACTCGTGTCGTACATATAGAACCTGGACCAATACCAACCTTTAATGCATCTGCACCAGCTTCAATAAGTTCTTCTGCAGCTGCAGCCGTAGCAATGTTTCCTGCTATTACAGGAATATTAGGAAATTCATTCTTTATCATCTTTAAGCATTTGATTATATTTGCGCTATGTCCATGAGCAGAGTCAAGAACAAGAACATCTGCCTGTGCATCTATAAGTGCACCGGCACGATCAAGAACATCATTTGTAACTCCTATAGCTGCACCGCAAAGGAGACGGCCTTTGTCATCTCTTGCTGAGTTAGGGAATTCAACAGCTTTTTCAATATCTTTTATTGTTATAAGTCCCTTCAGATATCCGTTATCATCTACCAAAGGGAGCTTTTCTATTTTATGTTTACGAAGAATATCCTGTGCCTGAGGTAATGTAGTTCCTACAGATCCTGTTACCAGATTATTCTTTGTCATTACGTCGCCTATTTTTGAATTAAGATCAATCATAAATCTCATATCACGGTTTGTAATAATACCTACAAGCTTACCGCTATTATCAACAATAGGAACACCTGAAATTTTATACTTAGCCATAAGTTCTTCAGCATCACGTACTATATGATTTTCAGTAAGGGAAAAAGGATTTACTATAACTCCATTTTCAGAACGCTTAACTTTATCAACCTCGTCAACCTGTTTCTCTATTGACATATTCTTATGTATAATGCCTATACCGCCTTCTCTAGCTATAGCAATTGCCATCTTTGACTCTGTTACTGTATCCATTGCAGAAGCCATGATAGGTGTATTTAACTTGACATTTTTAGTCAGATTAGAGGTTAACTTTATCATATTTGGTGTAACGTCTGACTTTGCAGGTATCAGTAAAACATCATCAAATGTTAAACCCTCTTTTTCAAACTTATGATTGATATCACTAAGCATAAACAACTCTCCCTTTGTAAAAATATATTTCTATTAGAATACTCTATTTTGATTGTTTTGTCAAGCATAAAAAATAATTTTATATTTTTAAATAAAACCTTTAATTATTTATATGTAAATTCTGTATCAAAGCAGGTTTTTTCATTTATTATCCCTGTTACTGTTACTTTATTTTCATATTTTGATACATATATATCAATTATATCTCCAAGCTTCGCTTCACTTATATAATCAATTCTGAAATTTTCAACACTCTGCTCATATGTCTGTTCAGAAATAAAATCAATTGCCATATCTGCATATACTGCATTATAAACATGTCCGTTTGCATCAAGATCAGATTTTCTTATTTCTCTGCTACCTGCAAATACAGAATTTTCAGATTTGATTTTACCTATCGGAACAGCTACATTTGTTCTGTCTGTTATCTTAGGCATATTGAAATTAAAGGCTGATGGCTTTATTATTCTTCTTGTTTTAGGATTGACCAAAATCCATCCACTTATTCCTTGTACAAGGAGTTTTCCACTTTCATCTTTTATCTGGAATTCTCTCATGAATACTGCACCCTTAGTTTCCTTTTCCCATGTTGAGGAAATTATCATCTGCTGACTTTGCGGGTAACTGAATATATGAAAGCTTACTTTTGAAACGAGAAAAACCATGTCCCTTTCCCACAGAAATTCGTGAGAAAAGCCTTTTTGAGTATAATCATGACCGGCCAGTTCAGCTGCAAGCTTTAGTATTTCTGATATTTTGAACCGACCGCAGTAGTCACATTCGTAAAAATAAACTCTTTTTTTGTCAAATGTCTCTGCAGCCATTACATTATTATTCATTTGGTATCAGCTTTTCCTTTTTCATATATGGAACAAGAGCAGCAGGGATATTTACAGAACCATCAGCGTTAAGATTGTTTTCTAAAAATGCGATAAGCATCCTAGGCGGAGCAACAACTGTATTGTTAAGAGTATGTGCAAAGTAATTACCATTCTGGCTTCTTACTCGGATCTTGAGTCTTCTGGCCTGTGCATCTCCAAGATTTGAACAGCTTCCTACCTCAAAATATTTCTTCTGTCTTGGTGACCATGCCTCTACGTCAATTGACTTTACCTTAAGATCAGCAAGATCTCCTGAACAGCATTCAAGAGTACGTACAGGAATATCAAGTGAACGGAAAAGTTCAACTGTATTCTGCCATAATTTATCAAACCATATCTTACTGTCTTCAGGATTGCAGACTACTATCATTTCCTGTTTTTCAAACTGATGAATACGGTATACTCCTCTTTCTTCAAGACCGTGTGCACCCTTTTCCTTACGGAAACATGGTGAATAGCTTGTAAAAGTAAATGGAAGCTTTTCTTCAGGATTTACAGTATCAATAAATTTTCCTATCATGGAATGTTCGCTTGTACCGATAAGATACAGGTCTTCTCCCTCTATCTTGTACATCATAGCATCCATTTCAGCAAAGCTCATTACACCTGTTACAACATCGCTTCTTATCATAAATGGAGGAATACAATAAGTAAATCCTTTATCTATCATAAAATCTCTTGCGTATGAAATTATTGATGAATGCAGTCTTGCAATATCACCCATAAGATAATAAAAACCATTTCCGGCAACTTTTCTTGCACTGTCAAGATCTATTCCGTTTAACTTCTCCATAATTTCTGTATGATATGGAACTTCAAAGTCAGGAACAACAGGTTCTCCGAATTTTTCTATCTCCACATTTTCACTGTCATCCTTACCTATAGGAACAGACGGATCAATAATATTAGGAATAACCATCATGTTCTTCTTAAGTTTTTCTTCAACTTCTTTTTCTTCTTCAGAAAGATCTTCAAGACTCTGTGCCTGGGCAGTAACCTGCTTTTTTACTTCCTCAGCTTCTTCTTTTTTACCCTGGCCCATTAAAGCACCGATTTGTTTTGAAAGCTTGTTTCTTTCTGCACGAAGTGCTTCAACTTCCTGCTTTATGCTGCGGTTTCTTTTATCAAGTTCAATTACTTCATCAACCAGTGGAAGTTTTCCATCCTGAAATTTATTACGAATATTATTTTTTACCTCTTCTGGATTTTCCCTTACAAATTTAATATCTAACATAAATCAATAAACTCTCTTTCCATTTTTTATTTTACAAGCTTATCTGCCAGAAATAAAAGATCATCCTTGTCATAAAATTCAAGTACAAGTGTTCCTTTATTTTCACCATGCTGCTTGACGCTTACTTTTCTGCCAAGTCGATCCTTAAGACTAAGCTCCATTTCTTTAAAATAGCTGTCTGTCTTTTCATTATGTCCAGTTGAATGATAGTCTGATTTTTCATTAAGCCTCAGAACTTCTGCTTCAAGTGCTCTTACTGTCAGTTTCCCTTCTGAAACTCTTTTGGCAAGCTCAATCATTATTTCTTTGTCTTCAATACTGAGCAATATCTTAGCATGTCCTACAGATACAAGTCCATCTTTTATGTACTGCTGTACCTCATCAGGAAGATTAAGAAGTCTGATCGAATTTGATACTGCTGATCTTGATCGTCCGACTATTTTAGACAAATAATCCTGCTTCATTTTATATATTTCAATAAGCTCTTTGTAACTTGAAGCTTCTTCTATGGGATTCAAGTTTTCACGCTGAAGATTTTCAATAAGTGCAACCTGCATTGCCTCAGCATCAGCAAGCTCTTTTATTATTACAGGAACCTCATCAATTCCAAGCATACGTGCAGCTCTCCATCTGCGTTCACCTGCTACTATCTGATAGGTATTCTGATATGGACGCACAAGCAGTGGCTGAATAATTCCGTGCTCTTTTATTGATTCTGCAAGAGACGCTATTGATTCTTCATTAAAATTTTTCCTTGGCTGTGATCTGTTAGGTTCTATTTCAGACGTTCTAAGGGTTTTTTTTACCTGAACATCCGAAGAATTATCATCAAATAATGCTTCAAGACCTATTCCAAGTCCGCCCTTTCTTACTGCCATAACGTCACCACTTTCGCAAATATTTATTTTTTCTTTTTGAATGTAAGATTAAATTTCTTTTTGCTCTTTTCTTCATATGATTCGCCCAGAATCTCCATTCCAAGTCGTGCATATGCCTCTGCACCCTTTGAACCTTTATCATAGTACATTACCGGCATTCCATGACTTGGTGCCTCTGAAAGTCTTACGTTTCTTGGAATAGTGGTCTGAAAAACAGAATTCGGAAAATATTTCTTAACCTCATTTACAACCATATTTGTCACATTAAGTCTCGGATCAAACATAGTGAAAAGCAGACCTTCAATTTCAAGTGACGGATTATCATTTACCTTAACGTGCTTTATTATTTCTGTCAGCTGTGATAATCCTTCAAGTGAGAAGAATTCACACTGAAGCGGGACAAGCACACTGTCAGCTGCAACAAGGCCGTTTAATGTAATAAGACTTAACGATGGAGGACAATCAATAAAAATGTAGTCATATTCATGTTTGCATGACAGAATCTGCATTTTAAGACGTTTGAGCCTGCTATCAAGATTCATGATTTCAATTTCTGCACCTGCAAGTGCCGATGTTGAAGGCACTACATAAACATTTTCAAATTCAGTATATACAACTGCATCCTGAACGCTTGCCCTTCCTATGAGCAGATCATAGGTAGAATACTTTACTGTTTTTTTTCGTATTCCAAACCCGCTTGTAACATTTCCCTGTGCATCAATATCAATACAAAGTACTTTTTTATTTTTGCTTCCGAGAAATGCAGCCAGATTTATTACGGTTGTAGACTTTCCTACTCCGCCTTTCTGGTTAGCGACTGCAATTATTTTGCCCACATAATTCCCCCCTCAGATTTTGATTGACTAAATACTATTATATCACAAATTATAATTAGTGTAAAGTTTTCTTCTTTTCTAAAAGCATTTTTTTTAAAAAAATCCCCCCTTTATTTAAGGGGGGAAATAAGAATGTTCCACGTGGAACATTCTTTATTTTTCTATAGGAATTCTTACCCTGTATTCCACAAAATCATCATACTGAATCTTGCATGAATCAGCTGAAATTCCTGCTGCTTTCATAGTCTCAACTGCCCTGTTTATAGAATTTACAAAAAGACGTACATCAGAAAACACCTTACTGCGTTTTCTATAGCTTTCCTTAATATTATTTTTTGATATGTAATCATCAATAACCTGTTCTGTTTTCTCTACATTCAGAGAGAACTTAACTATCCTGTTTATTATCACCATTCTGTCTTCAGAAGATCCCAACTTAAGCAGTGCTCTTGCATGTCTTTCTGTAAGATTATATCTTGTTATTACAAGACGTTCTTCATCAGTAAGTTTTAAAAGTCTCAGTTTATTTGCAATTGTACTCTGTGCTTTTCCAAGTTTTATTGCTGCATCTTCCTGAGTCATTCCGTAATAATTTATAAGTTTTTCAATTGCATTTGCCTCGTCAAAAAATGAAAGATCCAGTCTCTGAATATTTTCTACAAGTGCAAGTATAGCGGAATTACGTTCACTTATGTTCATAATAATGCATGGAACATATTGCATTTCAACAAGCTTTGCCGCCCTGAGTCTGCGTTCTCCTGCGATAAGCTCATAATTATTTTCGTTCTTTCTTACAGTAAGAGGCTGCAGTATCCCGTTCTGCCTTATACTTTCAGCAAGTGAAAATATATTACTCCTCTCAAATTCAGTTCTGGGCTGATGTGGATTTGGTACAATATCATTGATGTCAATCTGGACTACTTTGTTTATCTGCTTTTCCTTGGTAAAATTCAAAAAAGCCGTCATTATAAAATTACTCCCTTCAGAATGATGAATACATAATAATGTTTAAATGGTTGTCCTTGTATGTATTATACATCATATGGGAAATAAATTCCACTACAATATTAATATTAAAATCTACATATTAATACAAAAGCCACTGTATTCACAGTGGCTTAGCATTAATTTTATTTGAACTCCTAGGATATTTTGTCGAACAAGGCATAATCTTTTTTACAATTATTACCCTTCTTTTATCATTATTTACCTGATAATTTATATCATCTGATATTTTTCCACCAAGAAGTTTTATAGCATTTGAAGCATCTGAGATATTTTCAGACGGACCTTTCATAGCACCAAATATGCCGCCGGGTTTAACAAAAGGCATACAGTATTCACTCAGCACCGGCATCGCAGATACTGCTCTTGCGGTTGCAATATCATATTTCTCCCTGTATTCTTCTTTTCTTGCAAGAAGCTCTGCACGTTCATGAATACATTCGGCTTCAATATCAATTTTACAACACAGCTCATTGAGAAAACTTATTTTCTTGTTGTTTCCATCAAGCAGCGTAATATTTATATCAGGCTTATATATTTTTACAGGTAAAAGCGGGAATCCTGCACCGGTACCAACATCAACAGCCTTCATTCCTGGCTTGAAATCAATATATTTTGTAATGTAAATACTGTCTATAAAGTGCTTGATAAGAATATCAAGCGGCTCTGTTATAGCAGTAAGATTGATTATTTTATTTGTTTGAAAAAGAAATTCAGCATATATATCAAGCTTTTTATAGATTTCTTCAGTCAGAATCAATGAATTATCTTCAAACACTTTACGGCATATTTCAAATTCAGGTAGCATAACACACCTTCCTTATTATTTATTTTTTTCATTCTGCTCAAGCCATATAAGCAATACTGAGATATCTGCCGGAGATACTCCGGAAATACGTGAAGCATGACCTATACTGTATGGTCGGAATTTTCCCAGCTTTTCCACAGCTTCAAGCCTCAATCCCTTTATCTGTTTATAATCAAGATCTTCCGGCAGAACTTTTTTATTGAGTTTACGCATCTGTTCAACATGTATGATCTGTTTCTGAATATATCCGTCATATTTTATCTTAAGATCAACCTGTTCACACACTTCAAAGTCAAGTTCAGGTCTCTGCTCATCAAAATCCTTCAAAATAAAATAATTAAGCTGCGGTCTTCTCATAAGATCAGCCATTTTACATCCTGTTGACATCGGAGCTGTCTGATGTTCCTCAAGAAATCTGTTAAGCTCCTCAGATGGTGCAACATTAAGAATGCTTATTCGTTTGAATTCTTTTTCAATCTGTTCCTGTTTGTTAATTAATCTTTCACATCTTTCACGGCTTATAAGTCCTATTTCATATGCGACAGGAGTAAGTCGCTGGTCACAGTTATCCTGTCTTAATAAAAGTCTGTACTCACTTCTTGATGTCATCATTCTGTATGGATCGTCGCATCCCTTTGTTACAAGATCATCAATAAGTGTTCCTGTATATGAGCTCGCACGGTCAAGAATCATAGGTTTTTTACCAAAAATCTTAAGGGCTGCATTTATTCCTGCAACAAGTCCCTGTGCAGCTGCCTCTTCATATCCACTTGTACCATTAAACTGACCTGCACCATAAAGACCGCTCAGTTTTTTAAATTCCAGAGTAGGCAAAAGCTCTGTAGGATCACAACAGTCATATTCTATGGCATAAGCTGGTCTCATTATTTCAACATTTTCCAGACCTTTTATTGTTCTTAGAAATGCAAGCTGTACATCTTCCGGAAGTGATGATGACATTCCCTGGAGGTAATATTCATCAGTATCAAGTCCCATTGGTTCAATAAAAAGCTGATGTCTTTCCTTATCAGCAAATCTTACGACCTTATCCTCAATAGAAGGACAATATCTTGGTCCTACACCGTGTATTCTTCCGGAATACAAAGGTGAACGGTGAAGATTTTCTCTTATTACTCTATGTGTATTTTCGTTTGTATAAGTAATATAACAGTCAACCTGATTTTTCAGTTTGGTTTTATCTGTTTCAAATGAAAAAGGGACAATATCAGGATCACCAGATTGCTTTTCAAGAATATCAAAATTAATACTTCTTTTGTGAACACGACACGGAGTACCTGTTTTGAATCTTCTGATTGTAATATTATTTTCTGCAAGTGAATCTGAAAAACTCATAGGTGCAATAGTATTATCCGGTCCTGCTGTATATGAAGACTCACCTACATGAATTTTTCCTTTAAGATATGTTCCTGTTGCAATTATTACAGCCTTTGCACAATACTCACCACCAAGGTATGTTCTTACGCCTTTTATAGTATCATTTTCTGTAATCAGTGCTGCTACCTCTGCCTGCTTTATATCAAGATTTTTCTCGTCCTCGCAGACCTTCTTCATATAATTGTGAAAAAGAGTCCTGTCAGCCTGAACTCTAAGACTATGGACAGCAGGTCCTCTGCCTCTGTTGAGCATTCTGCTCTGAATAAAGCATTTATCTGCTGCTTTTCCCATCTCTCCGCCAAGCGCATCGATTTCTCTTACAAGATGACCTTTTGCAGTTCCGCCTATAGACGGATTACAAGGCATATTGCTTATATTATCAAGTGAAATTGTAAACAATGCTGTTTTACATCCAAGTCTTGCACTTGCAAGTGCTGCTTCTACCCCTGCATGTCCTGCACCAACAACTATTACATCATAATTTCCCATTACATACTTCATCTGAACTACTGTCCTTTCATAATACAGGATATCATTTTCCTACGCAGAAACGTGAAAATACTTCATTAACTACAATTTCTGTAATACTCTCTCCTGTAAGCTTAAGAAGATTTGCAAGTGCCTCATCAATAATGACCGTAACTGCATCCAGACTTTCTCCTGATTTTAAGAGTTCAAGTGCATTGTCAGTAGCCTGAAGTGACATTTCAAGGCAAGCCTTCTGACGCTCATTGGCTATTATTCCGTTATCAGCTTGTATTTCCTCATTAATAAACATTTTATTAAGACATTCTTCAAGACCTTCTATACCCTCAGAATTTTTTGCAGATATTTCAATTATATATCTGAAATGATCCTTAAGATATTCGTCGTCAGCTATTTTTTCTTTATCAGATTTGTTAAGAATAGCTATAGAATTTTTATTAATAAGAGCATCAATTATACGTTTGTCATCATCTGAAAGAACTTCCGAAGAATCAAACACTGCAAGTACAAGGTCTGCTTCTTCTATTTTGCCGTATGCAATTTCCACTCCCTTTTGTTCTATCTGATCATCTGTAAGACGTATTCCTGCTGTGTCAGAAAGACGTATTGTGAGTTCACCTATCTTTACATATTCCTCAACGACATCCCTTGTTGTTCCTGCAATATTTGTTACTATACTTCTTTCATATCCGCTCAGACAATTCATAAGAGTTGATTTTCCTACATTAGGACGTCCTACTATTACTGTATTTATACCGTTTCTTATTATTTTGCCATAATCATACGTCTTTGAAAGTCTGATAAGTTCGTCTTTTATAACTGAAAGTTCTTTTTTAAGACCATCCGGTTCAACATAAGGAATATCCTCTTCAGGATAATCTGCCCACGCTGCAAGATCACCAAGAATTTTCAGAAGCTTCTGCTTTACATCTGAAATTTTTCTGTATGTTGCTCCACCCTTTAATGCCATAGCATACTTAAGTTCATTTTTCCCCCCTGCAGAAATAACATCCATAACTGCTTCTGCCTGAGTAAGTGACATTTTCCCATTTAAAAATGCTCTTTTTGTGAACTCACCAGGTTCTGCAATCTCTGCACCAGCCTCAATAATAAGTCTTAAAACCTGCTTTGTTATATACAGACCTCCATGACATGATATCTCTGCTATGTCCTCACCCGTATAACTTTTAGGTGTACGGAATACTGTAAGGACCACATCATCAAGTTTCTGTTCTGATTCAGATATCTGCCCGTAAGCACATGTATATCCGTCCATATCCGAAACTTTTTTCCCGTTATATGATGTGAACACCTTTCCGGCTATTTTCAATGCGTCTTCACCGGAAATTCTTATTACTGAAATTCCGCCGACAGCATTAGGTGTTGAAATTGCTGCAACCGTTGACATATAAATATACACCATCCTGCCTTAAATTATATTCCCCGATGAAAAACTCACCGGGGAAAATTTTTTTATACTTCAATTTTTCCATATAAACCGGCTTTTATATCATCTTCCGGCTTAGGTTTTTTATAATCCTTTTCAAAACTTGTCTTTAAATCAAGTGACTTGGATTCAAAATTTCTGTTCTTTCTGTCATCATTTTTGTATTTGTCACCTTTTTTGTTACCATTATTGTATCTGTTATCAGGTTTCTTGTTGAGTGATGAAATGATTATTTTTCTGTATGGTTCTTCACCAACTGAACGTGAAGATACACCTTCTATCTCAGAGATCATAGAATGGATTATTCTTCTTTCATATGGATTCATTGGTTCAAGAGCAGTAGAACGGCCTGATTTAAGAACATTTCTGGCAATTTTTTTAGCCAGATCTTCAAGTGTTTTTTTACGCTTTTCTCTGTAGTCGTTGCTGTCAAGGATTACCCTGTAATATTCATCGTCAATTCTGTTGCATACCATTGATGTAAGGTACTGCAATGCATCAAGATTTTCTCCTCTTCGTCCTATTATAAAGCTTGTATCACTGCTCTGAAGGTTTATTGATGCCCCTTCTTCATTTTCCTCAACAGTATATTCTGCAGTAACATTCATTTTATCAAATATATTCATAATATATTTAACAGCTTCTTCAGATTTCTTTCCTGTAAATTTAGGTTTCTTTTCCGATAGTTGTTCAACTTCGGTATATTCAGCCTCAACCCTTGCATCTCCTTTTAATTTTCCGAAAAGGGATTTTCTGGGTTCTTCAAGAACAGTAAATGATATTCTGTTCATTTCTACCTTGAACGATTCAGCTGCCATCATCTTAGCTTCTTCAACTGTTTTTCCAACAAATATTTTTTTCATTTCAATCACTCCTTTTCTGCTGATAAGAGAATTTTAAATTTTATTTATGGTCATCTGTGTATTCATCACCGTATTTTTCAGCCATACGTCTTCTGGCATCATTAATAGCATTCCTGTTTGTTTCATTATATTCTGACTTTGACATATCCCCCCTGGCAGCACGGGAACTGCTGACCGAAGCACTTCCTCCGGCCTGCTGTGCGTTTAGTGCTTCCTGCTGTTGAGACATAAGATTCTGAATAAAACCTGGTTTTTTACCCTTATTTTTTTTCTTATCACTTTCAAGTATTGCTTCACAACGTTCCTGAGTATAGTACTTGTTGAATACTAACATCTGTATCAGTCCAAGAAGTCCTGACACTGTCCAGTAAAATGCAGCACCTGAAGGAATACTGAATGAAAACCAGATATAAAATATTGACATACCATAAAGCATGACATTCATGCTTCCCATGGTTGCAGCTGCAGGATTATTCTTTTTCTGCTGTATCTGAGAAATTACTGTAGTCGCAAGGTTTATAATGCCTGATAATACTGGAATTGCAATAAGCGCTATTGCTTCGACTGTCCAGACCTCAGGGTGAAGATCAGCCTGTGAACCAAGATCAACAAATCCGAGAAATATATTGTTATCACTGAACTCTGATATTTTATTCATAAAATTACTGCCAAGCTTCTCAAAGTAGTGACTGTATTCAGGATCTGAGGCAAATTTTAAAAGTGCTAGTTCTTCACGTGTTTTTAAAATTCCTGTTGGCTCAGTAATTGTTCCATTATCATACAATTTGTGAAGGAGTTCTGTAGCAGTACTTAAAGTATCCTTACTGAAGCGGAGGATATGTGTAAGAGGCTTGTATACAACATCAACTATACCAAAAAGTATAGGAAACTGTACAAGTGCCGGCAGACATCCTGCCATAGGGCTTACACCCTCTTCATTCTGAAGCTTCATCTGCTCCTGCTGGATACGCTGAGGGTTGTTGGCAAAACTTTTTTTTATTTTTGCCATTTTAGGGGCAAGAGCACGCATTTTTGCTGAACTACGCTGACTCTTTGCATTTAAAGGAAGCAAGAGCATTTTTGTAAGAGCTGCAAATATTATAAGTGACAAACCATAGCTTTTACAGAAGCTATATATGCCATACATTATCCATCCCAAAGGATAACCTAAAATTTTCAAATGTTATCTCCTCCATTGTGTCTTCGTTTTCCAAACATACAGAATTTATCAGGTACATTGTCAATTCCGCCTTTAAAAAACGGATTGCAACGAATCAAACGCTTTGCCGCAAGAATAGAACCTCTGATAATACCAAACTTTTGGATAGCTGCAATTGCATATGATGAACATGTCGGTGTAAATCTGCAGCATGGAGGCGTAAAAGGAGAAATATACTTTTTGTAAAATATGAATGGAATAAGATAAATTTTCCTTATAAAAGTAAGAAAAGTATTCATTTTTTCATTTCCTCATTTACAAAAAATGCTTCTATTGCACCTATTGCATGTTTTTTTACATATGAACTCAGATATTCTGATTTTATTTCTGTAACAAATTTTCTTGCTACAAAAACAATATCAAGACCTATCGGAAAAAGAATTTCGTTTTCATAATAAGCTTGTCTTATTATTCGCTTTGCACGGTTTCGCATAACTGCATTCCCGACTTTTTTTCCTGCAGTTATTCCGAATCTGTTATATGAAAGTCCATTCGGCTTTACATAAATGACAACTGCCTTTGAGACTACTGATCTGCCTTTTTTGTACAGATTCAGAAAGTCCTTGTTTTTATTTAATATTTCAGTATAAACCATAATTTTCTTTTCTTAAATTAATAGGCCACAAAATATTGTTCTTGTGGCCTCATTGACATTAGTTCCGATAATTTTTTAATAAGATTAAAAATAATCTTCACATAAAAATTAATGCTGCCAGTGATGACTAAGTCCACCACTGACAAGCTGTTGATAATAAAGCAAATTAATAACTTAATCTTGCTCTTCCTTTTGCACGTCTACGAGCTAATACCTTGCGGCCATTTCTTGTTGACATTCTTTTCATGAAACCATGTTCCTTTTTTCTGTGAAGTTTCTTTGGCTGATAAGTTCTTTTCATTGAATATTTCCTCCTAATCTGAAATACAAATAATTATTATAAAACTACATAAAGCAGCTTATCATCATTCATTATATAATAGAATGAATTAATAACATAGCCCTGCAATAATAAATTATATCCCAAGTTATTTACCGCTGTCAAGTGTTTTTAGTAATTTTTTAAATTTATTTATTAATCATACAATTTATATACGTATTTTTTATTTCTAATAACACAATTGCATAAAAATAAGCAGTATGAGACATTAAAATTAAGCAGTACATATTTTTAGCTGATAAACTCAGAAAATATCTGTTCAAATCTGAATGACAGCCTGAATTCATGCAGGAAATTACAGCATTTTTATAAACCGGACCTTTAATATCTGATAATTACACATCAAAAAATATTACTATTATGCTCACTTGAAATAAAAAAAAAAGTGTGATATAATTAAATATAATTGTAATTGTAATAAAGTTTTGCAAAAAAATGATACGTTATATTTACATCCGGATAGCATACAGATTCAGAGTTCAATGTTATTCAGGGATATTTAAATTTAGGAGGATGAAATCTATATGAACTCCTTTGAAGAACTTTTTGATCGTGTCAAGAAGTATTGTGTTGATTCAGGCGGAGTACAGGAAACTGCATATAATTTATGGATCAAACCAATAGAAACCAAAGGTTTCGACGGAAGACAAGCTACACTTTTCTTTCCTACTGATTTTCAGAAGGATATATTTTTGTCTAATTATGAGCCTTTATTCAAGCAAGCTTTCAAGGCAATTTTAGGATTTGACGTTGATATCGTTGTTACTATTCAGGAGGAAAATGAAGTTCCTGCACCAAAGGTAAACTTTGAAGAACTTGAACAGAAACACCAACAGCTTGAAAAAAGTTTTGAAGGTGCTGAATATGACTACACATTTGATACATTTATAGTAGGTAAGTCAAATGAGTTTGCCTATGCAGCATGTACTGCCGTTTCAAAGGATAACAATGGAAGTACATATAATCCATTATTTATTCATGGCCCGTCCGGATTAGGAAAAACACATTTACTTACAGCTATATCAAATGAAATGAAAAAGCATAATCCGGATATAAATATCATTTACGTAACAGGAGAAACATTCTCAAACGAGCTTATTGATGCAATCAAAATGAAAAAGGAAACTACAACATTTCACGAAAAATACCGAAATGCAGATGTCCTGCTTGTAGACGATGTTCAGTTTATTGCTGGTAAGGAAAGTACACAGGAAGAATTTTTCCATACATTCAATGAACTTCACAAGGACGGAAGACAGATTGTACTTACATCTGATAAACCTCCGAAGGATATAAAAACACTTGAAGACAGAATACGTACAAGATTTGAATGGGGACTTATTGCAGATATTTCAATTCCTGATTTTGAAACACGTATTGCAATAATAAGACGCAAAGCAGAACTTCTCAACCTTAATCTTCCTGATGAAGTATCAGAATTTATTGCAAACAGATTAAAAACCAATATAAGACAGCTTGAAGGAGCAGTAAAAAAACTCAAGGCTCTCAAACATCTTGCCGGAAGCCCCCCGACAATGGCAATGGCACAGAGTGTAATAAGAGATATTCTCAACGATGACCAGCCTATTCCGATAACAGTTGAAAAGATAATAGGTGAAGTAGCAAACGTATATGGAGTAACTCCTGATGATATACGTTCAAACAAAAGATCTGCCCAGATATCAAATGCAAGAAAAATAGCCATTTACGTAGTCAGGGAAATAACACAGATGTCACTTGTTGCTATCGGAGTCGAATTCGGAGGAAGAGATCACTCTACTATAGTATACGCTATTAATAATGTTGAACATAACCTGAAAAAAGATTCAAGCATGCGTGAAATGGTTGATGATATAATTAAAAATATACGTGATAAAGGCAAATAATAATCATAATAACATGTTTTCCACCATGTTTTCAACATGGTGTTGAAAACATGGTGGAAAACTTTCAACTACTCGTATCAAGTTAACACCAGCAGTTAACGGATGTTAACATACAGATTATTAACACTCTGAGTTGTGATTTCAAACTTATAAACAAAATTGAATTTAACATCCATGTTGATATGATCAGAACTTTCAAGAATTTATTTAACAAGTTTTAAGTTTAAACTCCACAGATTTCAAGACTTTAAACACCAGAAAAAGTTTTTAAGAATTTAAACAATCAATCAAAAAGGCTCTGTTGAAGTACCAGGCTCTAAACAGCGAAGGTTAACGGGCTTTTCAACAAATCCACAGTCCCTACTACTGCGACTGTTTAAATATATTAATTTTATTATTATATTATTAATTAATTATATAATAATATGATGTTAACTGTTAAAAAGAAAGGCTCGGTAATTAAGAAAAATGAAATTTAAATGCAGCAAATCAGTACTATATGAAGCAATAACAAATGTATCAAAAGCAGTACCGGCAAAATCAAACATTGCTGCTCTTGAAGGCATAAGGTTAACACTCTCCGAAAATTCTCTGGAGTTAACCGGATATGATATGGAACTTGGCATAAAAACCACTATTGATGTTAACTCAGAGGACTCAGTTGAATTTGTTATCAATTCAAGACTTTTTACTGAAATTATCCGTAGAATGTCATCCGATGAAATATTTATAGAAATTGATCAGATGTTAAATGTTACAATTTCAAGTAATATGACAAGATACAATATTTCAGCAATCCCGTCAGATGAGTATCCTGATTTTCCTAAAATTGATACTGATACAGATATCCGTATTCAGCAGCACATACTGAAAAATATGATCAATCAGACAAATTATGCAGTTTCTTTAAATGATAATAAACCTATTCTTACAGGTGAATTATTTGATATTGAAAACGGTCTTTTCAGAATGGTTGCCATTGATGGTTTCAGACTTGCTATCAGAAGTGAACAGATAAAATGTTACAATAACTTTAATTTTGTTGTTCCGTCAAAAACACTTAATGAAGTTGCAAGAATACTTTCTGATGATGAGGATAAGGAATGCAGGATATTTAGCAATTCAAAGCATATAATATTTGAAATATCAGGATATTACGTTGTTTCAAGACTTCTTGAAGGAGAATTCCATAATTATAAGGCAAGTATACCTTCTGATTTTAATACAGAGATTATTTTAAAAACAAAAGAATACACTGAAAGCATAGAAAGATGCTCTCTTCTTATAAATGAAAAGAATAAATGTCCTGTAAAATGTATTTTTAAAGATGAAAATATTAAGATCGGATGTAAAACTGGAATAGGAAAAATAGATGATTCAATACCAGCTGAAATTAACGGAAATGATATTGAAATAGGATTCAATAATAAATTTTTACTGGATGCTCTTAAGGTTTGCGATACTGATAAGATAAAAATGCAGCTTATTGCTCCTAACAGACCTGTAAAAATTGTACCACTTATCGGTGAAAGTTTTATGTTCCTGCTTATGCCGATACAATTAAATAATTAATATCTGGAAAGGCTTATTATGGAAAAAAAAGTACTCAATATTAAAATAAAAACTGAGTTTATAAAGCTTGATTCTCTTCTTAAATTTGCCGGAGCGGCAGAAACCGGTGGTGCTGCAAAGGAAGCAGTTCAGAACAGTGAGGTTTCATTCAATGGTGAGATATGCACAATGAGAGGTAAGAAAATACGTCCGGGTGATGTTGTAGAATATAACGATTTTCTTATTAATGTAGAATAATTCTTTGATTTTTAAATGAAAGTCAGCTGATTTATGTATATAAAAAAAATTATTATTGACGGTTTTAAGAATTTAAAAGAAATAGATCTTTCTCCCGGTCAGTCATTCAATATTATCTTCGGCCAGAATGCTCAGGGAAAAACTAATCTCCTTGAAGCTATATGGATTGCAACGGGATGCAAAAGTTTCCGTGGTTCAAAGGAAAAAGACTATATCGGATTTAATTGTGAAGAATTCAATATGAAGATAATATTTCAGGATGAAATAAGGACTCAGGAGATAAATTACAAGCTGCTTAAAAAAAATATTAAAAATAAACTTATAACTCTTAATGGTGTTTCTCAGTCAAACAGCAGCAGATTGTTTGAGAATTTTAAGTGTGTTGCATTTCTTCCTGAAGATATTGAGCTGATAAAAGGAATGCCTGAAAAAAGACGCAGTTATATTGATTTGTGTTATTGTCAGCTTAAACCAAAGTCAATGAATTATATAAGAAAATATTATTCACTGATAGCTCAGAGAAATGCAGTAATAAAAAATATTATTCTTGGAAATGAAAATCCGGATAGTCTTGATATATGGGACAGGCAGCTTGCGGTGACAGGTTCATATATTTCTTATATGCGTAATGAATATGTGATTAAACTCAGTGAATACTGTCAAAAATTATATAATAAAATTGCTGACGGTGCCGAAAATTTATCTATAACGTATCAGTCAAATGTTTATGAAAATAATTTTCATTATCCGGATGCACCAGATATTAATATGACTGAAATCTATTATAATAAACTGAAAAACAGTATAGCTGATGATTTAAGACTTGGCTATACTCATACGGGTGTTAACCGTGATGACATAATTCTTAAGATAAATGATCTTAGTGTCAGGGATTATGGTTCACAGGGGCAACAGAAAAGTACAGCGTTGGTTATGAGACTTGCACAGGCTCAGATCTACAATACTCAGAAAAATGAAGCACCTGTAATATTGCTTGATGATGTAATGGGAGAGCTTGATGAAAACAGGCAGAAATTTGTATGTAATATTATTGGTGATATGCAGGTTTTTATAACAACATGTAATCATAAGGCGATAATTCATCAGTGTGATAATGTTTTTCAAATGTCTGAAGGCAGACTTGTAAATTAAATTTAGCAGACCGGGGGAAGTAAGATAAGAATGTATATTCATCTTGGAAATGAAATTTCTATAAGTGATAAAAGTATGATCGGAATATTTGATATAGAAAATACTTCATTGGGCAAGGATACAAGACAGTATTTAAAAAAATCTACTGATAACGGAAAAATTGTAAACGTGTCTCTTGAAATGCCGAAAAGCTTTATAGTATGTAAGGACAAGACAGGAAAGGAATCTGTATATATATCACAGATATCAGTTTCAACCTTACGTAAAAGAGCGAGTATGATTATTTAATTAATGACTCATATAGCTTAGGCAGGATGTTCCCCGTCTTTAATGCAGCGGGAGTCATTCTGTGGTCATTGTAACCGAGGTTTTATGGTGATCACAAGCAGCGTCTGCTGCTCTCACCATGTTAAAAAACGGGGCAAGCCCCTTATTTGAATTGAAGGAGGACTTAGAGTTGACTGGAAATGAAAGCAATAATGAAATTGAAGCAATGGCGAGACCTGAATCGGGTGAATATACTGAAAATGAAATACAGGTCCTTGAAGGATTGGAGGCTGTAAGAAAGCGTCCGGGAATGTATATTGGTTCAACAGGACCAAGAGGACTTCACCATCTGGTTTATGAAATTGTAGATAATTCAATTGATGAAGCACTGGCAGGCTACTGCAGTGAAATAAAAGTTGACATTTTACCTGATAACGTTATAAGAGTATCGGATAATGGTAGAGGTGTTCCTACAGGTATTCATCCTACAGAGGGAATTTCAGCAGCAACTGTTGTTTATACTATACTTCATGCCGGAGGTAAATTCGGCGGTAGCGGATATAAAGTTGCGGGAGGATTGCATGGTGTTGGTGCATCAGTTGTTAATGCACTGTCAGAATGGCTCGAAATCACAATAAAGAACGGAACAAATGTATTTTTTCAGCGTTTTGAACGAGGAGATTATAAAAAGGAATTATGTGTTATCGGTGATACTACCGAAACAGGAACAATGGTAAAATTCAAGGCTGACAGTGAAATATTTACCGAAACAACAGAATATGATTATGAAATTCTGCTTAAGAGATTACGTGAACAGGCATTTTTGAATGCCGGAATAAAAATTATTATTTCAGATTTAAGAGATGAAAATAATATTGTATCTGAAACACTTCATTATGAGGGTGGTATCAGACAGTTTGTCGAGCATATTCATAAAACAAAGGGTCTTGAAGTACTTTCTGATGATGTAATATATATTGCCGGAGTTGAGGATACATCAACTGCTGAAATAGCATTGCAGTATAATGACAGCTATAATTCAGTTATTCTGTCTTTTGCAAATAATATACACACAGTTGATGGTGGTACTCATGAAACTGCATTTAAAAATGCATTGCTCAAGGTAATAAACGAATACGGTAAAAAATTTGGTCTGCTTAAGGACGGAGAAAAACTTCTCGGTGATGATGTGCGTGAAGGTCTGACAGCTATTATATCAGTGCGACTCAAGGATTGTGAATTTGAAAGCCAGACAAAGGGAAGACTCGGAAATCCTTCAGTAAAACCATTTATAGAAAATCTTATTAATCAGAAGCTTATGGATTATCTTGAAGAAAATCCGGGAACTGCAAGAACAATTTTTGATAAGAGTGTTGCAGCCCTTAAAGCAAGAGAAGCTGCTAAAAAGGCAAGAGAACTCACAAGAAGAAAGAATGCACTTGAAAGTGCTTCACTCCCTGGAAAACTTGCTGATTGTTCAGAAAGAGATATGGAATTTACTGAAATATATATTGTCGAGGGAGATTCAGCCGGCGGTTCTGCAAAGGAAGGCCGAGACAGAAGATATCAGGCTATACTTCCTCTCTGGGGAAAAATGCTTAATGTTGAAAAAGCAAGAATAGACAAGGTTTACGGAAACGAAAAGCTTATGCCAGTTGTGACAGCACTTGGTACAAGCATAGGCGAAGATTTTGATATTTCAAAATTAAGATACGGAAAAGTAATAATAATGGCCGATGCCGATGTCGACGGTTCACATATCAGAACACTTCTTCTGACATTTTTCTTCAGATTTATGCGTCCGCTTATAACCAACGGAAATATTTATATAGCACAGCCTCCTCTTTTTAAGATATCAAGAGGAAAAAGCTTCAAGTATGCATTTTCTGACGAACAACGTGACAAATATATAGCAGAATATTCAGACGGTGGTTCAGGCAAGATCGAAGTTCAGCGATATAAAGGTCTTGGTGAAATGGATTCAGAACAGTTATGGGAAACAACTATGAATCCTGAAACAAGAACAATTATAAAAATAGAAATGGAAGATGCTGTTAAGGCAGATGAGATATTTACAATTCTTATGGGTGACAAAGTTGCTCCGAGAAGAGAATTTATTGAGAAAAACGCAAGATATGTTCAGAACCTGGATATCTGATATATAAAGAGGAGAATAAAATGGCTGATAAACCAACATTGTCAAAAAATTACAGTATTCCTATGGATATGTTTGCAAATGGATTTAAAGATTTTCAAAAAAAATTTGTATATCCTAAAAACATATTAATGACAACTGTTTTCGGATTAATTGCAATTTTGTATATTTTCCCTCTTGCAAAGGATCCGAATAATTCAATATGCATAATGATCATTATTGTCTGCCTGTTTATGATAGGAGGAATTTGGCTTAATCCACTGATTATACGTAAAAATCTTCTGGGTTCAATTAAAGGCATACAAGATGACAGATACATAGCAGAACTATATTCTGACAGGATAAGTATTGGCACAATAATTGACGAGAGCTCTGAAAATGACGAGGATACTCAGGAAGAAGATTCATCTGATATTTCCACGGATAATGACAGTAATGATTCATTTTTCCAAGAAAAAAGTCAGGATCCTGATGATAAAATTGCAAGGACCGTCATTAATTTTTCGACTGGAAACATAAGAATTCTGGAGAAAAGTAAGTATTTTATTATATATATTATCAAAAAGAATTTTTATGTTATTCCAAAGGAAGCATTTACTCCTGAAGAAATTGAAATATTAAAGAACGGCTTTAAAAATACAAAATTTACTCCTGAAAATAAATAAAATATCATAAGGAAAGGTCTTGATAATTTTGGATTTTACTAATTCAAAGGTAATACCAAGAGATATAGAAAAAGAAATGAGAAAATCGTTTCTTGATTACTCAATGTCGGTAATTGTTTCAAGGGCATTGCCTGATGTAAGAGATGGATTGAAGCCAGTACACAGACGAATATTATATACACTTCATGAAAACGGTCTGACTCCGGACAAGGCATACAGAAAGTGCGCTGATACAGTAGGTTCTGTTCTCGGTAGATACCATCCTCATGGTGACGCATCTGTTTATGATGCACTTGTAAGACTTGCACAGAAATTTTCACTGAGATATCCACTTATTGATGGTCATGGTAACTTTGGTAGTGTGGATGGCGATCCTCCTGCTGCATACCGATATACAGAAGCAAAAATGTCAAAAATCTCAGTTGAAATGCTGACAGATATAAATAGAGAAACTATACCATATACTTCAAACTATGATGACAGACTTAAAGAGCCTGTAGTATTGCCTTCACGATTCCCTAATCTTCTTGTAAACGGATGTGTGGGTATCGCTGTAGGTATGGCAACAAATATTCCTCCTCACAATCTTGGCGAAGTAATAGACGCTATAGATCTTGTTATGGAAAATCCGGATGCAACTCTTGATGAAATAATGGAGCATATAAAAGCTCCTGACTTCCCTACAGGTGGTATTATTATGGGTCGTGCAGGAATAAGAGCGGCATATGCTACAGGACGAGGAAAAATAACTCTCAGGGCTGAAACATCAATTGAAGAGATAAAGGGCAGAACCTGCATTATAATAACTGAAATTCCTTACATGGTAAACAAGGCAAGACTTATAGAGAATATGGCAAATCTTGTGAAGGAAAAAAGAGTAGAGGGTATTTATACATTAAGAGACGAATCTGACAGATCAGGAATGAGAATTGTAATAGAGCTTAAAAAAGACGCTATTGCACAGATAGTTCTTAATAAACTCTTTACATTTACACAGCTTCAGGATACTGTAGGCGTTATAATGCTTGCACTTGTAAATGGTGAACCAAAGGTTCTTACTCTTAAGCAGATGCTTGAAAAATATATAGAGTTCCAGGTAGAAGTAATAACAAAAAGAACGATATTTGACCTCAGAAAGGCCAAAGAGAGAGCTCATATACTCGAAGGTCTGGTTATTGCAGCAGATAATATTGACGAAGTAATACGAATCTGCCGCAGCTCTAAAAATATTGGTGAAATAAAAGAAAAATTATGTGCCAGATTTTCACTTTCTGATATTCAGGCAGAGGCAATTGCAAAAATGCAGCTTTATCAGCTTTCAAATATGGAAAGACAAAGAATTCTTGATGAATTGGCAGCACTGAATCTTAAAATAGCAGAATTTGAAGAAATACTAGCAAGTGAAACTAAAATTAAGGAAGTTATTAAAAACGAGCTTGCAGAAATAAAAAGAAAATTCAGCGATAAGAGACTTACAAAGATTGAAAATGTAAGTGGTGAGGTTGATATTGAGGATCTTATCCCTGTCAGTGACTGTGTTGTAACATATACAGATATCGGATATATCAAGCGTATGCCTGTTGATGTATATAAGACACAGAAGCGAGGCGGCAGAGGCGTCAGCGGAATGAAGCAGCGTGAAGAAGATGTTGTAAACGAAATGTTTATAGCTTCAACTCATGATAATGTTTTATTTATATCAAACAAAGGTATTATGTACAAGTTAAAGTGTTACGAAATACCTGAAGGTTCAAAGGCATCAAGAGGTCTTAATTTAGTTAATCTCCTTCCACTTGTCGAAGGTGAAAAAGTAGCCGCAATGATAAAGACTACTGACTTTGATGATAATAAGTTCCTTGTTCTTGTTACAAAGAACGGAAAGATAAAACGTACAAATCTTTCAGCATACAGAAATGTCCGTAAAAACGGACTTATAGCTATAGGTCTTGATGAAGGTGATGAGATTGCCGGTGTTCGTATGACAGACGGTGATGCGCAGCTTCTCATCGCAACATACGGCGGTTTTGCAATAAGGATAGAAGAAAACAAGGTACGTCCTCTGTCAAGATCAGCTCATGGCGTAAAGGCAATAAAACTTCATGATAATGATTATGTTGTATCAATAGCAAGAGTAAGAGAAGGTGCTTCAGTTCTTACAGTTTCTGATAAGGGTCTGGGACGAAGATCAGATCTTTCTTCTTACAGAATTCAGAACAGAGGCGGATACGGTCTGCTTAACTACAAGGTTTCAAATGAAAAGGGTTATGTATGCGGCATAAAGGTCGTTGATGATACAGATGATATTATTCTGATCTCGTCTGATGGTATTGTTATCAGAATAAGAACAAGTGATATCCGAATTATGGGACGTTATGCAACAGGTGTAAAGGTAATGAGAGTTATCGATGACAATAAGGTAGTTACATTTACAAGAGCAGAGCATGATGATACTGCTGAAATAGAAACTATTGAGCAGATATCAGATGAAGAAATCCAGAAGGAAGAAATGATTGCATTACAGGAAGAGCAGAACGAGGTTATAGAGGTTCCTGAAGCTCCTAATGATGACGAAGAGTAGATAAAATGATAAAATCTATACTAAACAGCAGTTCATGTGCAGAGTGCAGGCTGTGCTGCATATTTGACAGCTATGAAATATGGGAAACACCTGTTCTTGACGCAGAAACTATGGATAAAATAAAAAAGCTTGATAATGAAGCTGAATTTTACAGCTTCGGAAACTGTTTTAAAATGAAAATAAGTAAGGAAAAGCTTAATGAAAACCAGATGTTCCTGTGTCCGGCACTTGATCAGAAGTCAGGTTGCCGACTCGGTGACCATAAGCCGTTTGAATGCAGGATATGGCCGTTCCGAATAATGAATTTCAACGGAAAAAGAGTAATAGCTATAGCGCCTATATGTCCTGCGATTATGAAAAAGCCTCTGAACGAGCTTGTAAATTTTCTTAATGCCGGACTTGCTGAAAAGATTTTCAGTTATGGAGACGAGCATCCGGAAATAATCAAGGATCATGATAACTCATATCCTATTCTGATATTTGAAAAATAAAAAAAGAACTGTATCGAAGCTTTAATATGAAACCCGATACAGTTCTTTAATTTTTTATGAAATAAAATAATAAATAATCCCGTATATAAATGAGGCTGCTGTACCATAAAGTATAACAGGACCTGCTATTGAAAATATTTTAGCTCCTACACCCAGAATGTATCCTTCTGTCTTTGATTCCAGAGCTGGTGAAACAACAGCATTTGCAAACCCTGTTATAGGAACAAGTGTTCCTGCTCCGGCATGTTTAGCAATTTTTTCATAAGCTCCTAATCCGGTAAGCAAAGCGCTTAAAAATACGAGAATCATTGAGGTCCATGTGCTTGCAGCTTCCTTTTCAAGTCCTGCATTTTTAAATATGTTCATAAATACCTGTCCTATTGTACATATAAGTCCTCCAACTAAAAATGCTACTGGTATATTGATATAGCTTTTAGAGTTCGGAGAAGCTTGCTTTGACATTTCGTCGTATTGTTTTGGTGTAATATTCATAGATAATAATCCTTTCATAGAATCATAGATATTTCGCCTCTGATGAGGCGAGCAGGGCTTTATGGTAGCCCTGCACCTTCGGAGGCTTATATATTTGATTTTGATGTAGGGTGTATGTTTAATATTATCTGTAATTATTTAAAAAATATCAGTAAAGTTCAAGAAAAATTATTTCGGGAGGATTGAAAATACGGAATTTTCCAAGGCCTCGTGAAACTATCATTGAAGAATTATTTTTTTTATAGATTCCGGAGGTGTATTTAGGAAAAAATTTTCTTTCAGGTGAAAGGATACCGCCTAACAATGGAAGCCTTACACATCCGCCGTGAACGTGACCTGAAAAAATGAGGTCTGCACCATATTCTGCATATGTATCAAAGAAAACAGGATTGTGTGCAAGGAGAATATTAAAGGAGTCATCACATATCCCTATCATCTGTGAAATTTCACGTGCAGTTATTTTGTGAAGGTTTTTATATTTTCCATTATTTTTATAACATTTTGTCGGAAGTGTGATCCCTGAAATTTTTATAGCTATTTTATTTATAGTCATTTTTTCTGTTTTATTATCAAGAAGATGTATATCACTTTCAGAAAGAAATGAAATCATCTGATTATATATATCGGGATTTATCTTCTCAGTATCTTTCTCATGATTTCCCAGACAATAATAAACCGGACATATTTTCAACAATTCAGAAATTAAGTGTTTAAAATCAGACAAATTTACAACATCACGGCTGACCATATCACCTGTTATAAATATCATATCAGGTTTAAGAGATTTTACAGCATTTATAAGATCTATATTATCTGTTCCGAAACTTTTTTTATGCAGGTCTGAAAGTTGAACTATACGACAACTCCCTGAATAATTAAGCTTGTCTGATTTTATGCTGAGTTTTGTAACTCTTAAATTTCGCATATTTTTGTAAATATGTTTGTTAGGTACATCGGGATTAAAAAAAATATTTTGTGTGGATTTTTTGTTTATATCATTTAGATCTTTGGATGCGTGAATGTTATGATTCATTTTTCTTTCCTTTCCTATGAAATTCTATCAATTGATCTGTATCTATTATTATAACAAAAAAAACATATAATTAAAATATGGTATTTGAATAAAAATACTTTTAATTTCTTTGATTTAATGTTATAATATAAATTAACTGAAAGTTTTTTTAAAATGAGGTAAAGTTAATGAACAAATATTCATTGGGAATAGACGTAGGTTCAACTACGGTAAAAACAGTTATTACAGATGATAACAAAACGATTTTATATTCAAAATATCAGAGACATTTTTCAAAAATAAAAGAAACCGTTGCAGAGCAGCTTGATATTATAAAAGAAAAATACAGTGACTGTGTTTTTCGTCCGGCTATTACAGGCTCGGCAGGATTAGGACTGGCAAATTCATCGGATCTGCCGTTTGTTCAGGAGGTAAACGCTGCGTTTATTGCAGTAAAGGAGAGCTATCCTGATACGGATGTAGTTATTGAGCTTGGCGGTGAGGATGCAAAGATAATATTCTTTACAGGCGGAGTAGAACAACGTATGAATGGTTCATGTGCTGGGGGAACCGGTGCATTTATAGACCAGATGGCAACACTTCTCGGAATTACGACTGATGAGCTTGACAAATTATCTGAAAAGGCAGAAAAGATATACCCTATTGCTTCACGCTGCGGAGTTTTTGCAAAGTCGGATATTCAGCCGCTTTTAAATCAGGGCGCAAAAAGAGAAGATGTAGCGGCAAGTATTTTTCAGGCTGTTGTTGATCAGACCGTTGCCGGACTCTCACAGGGCAGAAAGATACAGGGAAATGTTTTATTTTTAGGCGGTCCTCTCTTTTTCCAGAAGGGGCTCAGAAATGCCTTTGTAAAAACACTCAGGCTCAATGAAAAGACATCTTGTTTTCCTGAAGAAGCACCTATTTTCGTAGCATATGGTTCAGCTGTTTTTGCCGGAAACAGTGAGGGTGAATATTTTACAGTTGATGAAATAATAAATAAAATCCGTAACGGAGTATCTTCAGACCACGTCGCTACAGGTGAAAGACTTTTTAATAATAAGGCAGAGTATGAACAGTTTATTGAAAGACACAAGCAGCATGATCTTGAATATGAAAACATACAAACATATACAGGTGATGCATATCTTGGAGTAGATGCAGGTTCTACTACAACAAAAATGGTTCTTATAACTCCTGAAGGAAAGCTTCTGTATCAATATTATGCTTCAAACAAGGGACAACCTCTTGACAGAATTTCAAAGAAAATAAAAGAGATATATAGTCTTGCAAATGAAAATATCACAATAGCGGGCTCTGCTGTTACAGGCTACGGTGAGGATCTGATAAAGGCAGGACTCCATGCTGACTTCGGTATAGTTGAAACTGTCGCACATTACAAGGCAGCATCATTCTTCTGCCCTCAGGTAGATTTTATTATTGATATAGGCGGACAGGACATAAAATGCTTTAAAATAAAAAATGGTGCAATCGACAGCATAATGTTAAATGAAGCATGTTCTTCAGGCTGCGGGTCATTTATACAGACATTTGCGCAGGCTCTTGGTCACGATATAGAGAGATTTTCAAACCTTGGACTTTTTGCAGAAAATCCGGTTGATCTGGGTTCAAGATGTACGGTATTTATGAACAGCAGTGTAAAACAGGCACAAAAGGATGGTGCAACAGTTGAAGATATTTCCGCAGGACTTTCATCCTCAATAATAAAAAATGCGATATACAAGGTAATACGTGCAAAATCAGTATCTGAACTTGGTGAAAATATAGTAGTTCAGGGCGGTACATTTTTAAATGATGCGGTTTTGCGTTCTTTTGAAAAAGAGCTTGGCAGAAATGTAATACGTCCGGCAATAGCAGGACTTATGGGTGCATTTGGTGTAGCACTGTACGCTAAGGAAAATTCAGATGGGAAGACAAAACTTCTGAGTAAGTCAGAGCTTGAGGATTTTTCATACACATCAAGAGCATTTCAATGCGGCGGATGTACAGGAAAATGTAATCTTAACATGATAACATTCAATAACAGTGAAAAATATATTTCCGGAAACAAGTGTGAAAAAGGTGCAGGTCTTAAAAATACAACAGTCGGAAGCTGTCTGTATGAGTACAAATATGATCTTATTATGAAAACAGAATTAAAACCTCAGAGCACACCTCTTGCAAGAGTAGGAATTCCTATGGTGCTTGGTTTTTATGAACAGCTGCCGTTCTGGGCAAAAATATTTACAGAGCTCGGATTTGAAATAGTTATTTCATCAGAAAGCTCGAGGCAGATGTATTATAAGGGACAGCAGACTATTCCTTCTGATACTGTATGCTATCCGGCAAAGCTTGCACACGGACATATTGCAGATATGCTCGAAAAAAATGTTGATTTTATATTCTATCCATGTATGAGCTATAACCTTGATGACGGTGACACTGATAATCATTACAACTGCCCTGTTGTTGCATATTATCCGGAACTTTTAAAGGCGAATGTTCCTGAACTGAACGATGATAATTTTAAAATGCCGTATATGGATCTTAACAGACATAAGCATGTTGTGGATGTAATGACAGAAACCCTGAAAAAATATAATATTTCAAAAAATCAGATGGGATCGGCACTTAATAAGGGCTTTGAGGCACTTGAAGATTTCCATAAAAATATTTCAGCAAAGGCACAGGAGATAATATCACAGGCAAGGGCTGACGGAAAGAAGATTATAGTTCTCGCAGGCCGTCCGTATCATATTGATAAGGAAATAAATCATGGTATAAACAAGCTTATAACCAGTCTTGGAATGGCAGTTGTAACTGAAGACAGTGTATGTGACCTCGGAAATCTTCCTGACCTTGATGTGCTGAACCAATGGACATATCATTCAAGACTGTACAAAGCCGCCGAATATGTCACAAGAAATCCGGATATGCAGCTTGTACAGCTTGTTTCATTCGGATGCGGTATAGACGCAATAACCACAGATGAAGTACGAGAAATACTTGAAGAAAAAGGAAAGCTGTATACTCAGCTTAAAATAGATGAAATAAGCAATCTTGGAGCAGCTAAAATAAGATTAAGAAGTCTTATGGCAGCTTCAAAATAATAAAAGGAGTGACAAATTTGCCTAAGTATCCTATCTTTACTGACAATATGAAAGCTACGCATACAATACTTGTACCTGACATGCTGCCTATTCATTTTAATCTTATTATAAGCATTTTAAGAAACTGTGGCTATAGAATGGAGCTTCTTCAGACATCCACACAGACAGTTATAGATGAAGGTCTTAAAAACGTTCACAATGATACATGCTATCCGGCATTGCTTGTAATAGGACAGTTTATGGAGGCACTCAACAGCGGAAGGTATGATCCTGATACGACTGCTCTGATGCTGACTCAGACCGGAGGCGGATGTCGTGCTTCAAACTATATTCATCTTTTAAGAAAGGCACTAAAGGGAAAATATCCTCAGGTTCCTGTTATTTCTCTTAATTTCAGCGGACTTGAAAAGGAAGGCGGATTTCATCTTACTGTACCAATAATCATGAAGCTTCTGTTTGCAGTACTTTACGGCGATTTATTGATGCTTCTCTACAATCAGTGCAGACCATATGAAATGATACCTGGAGACACAGACAAGGTTCTTCATCAATGGGAGAAAACGCTTCAGGAGAATTTCCTTAAAAATAAATTTCTTGGAACAGCAAAAACCTACAAGAAAATACTTGACGACTTTGCAAAAATAAAAAGAAGCAAAATAAAAAAAATCAAGGTCGGAATAGTAGGCGAAATATATGTAAAATACTCTCCTCTTGCCAACAACCATCTTGAGGATTTCCTGATAAGCGAGGGTTGCGAAACAGTAATGCCTTCACTGCTTGACTTTGTTCTGTACTGTGCAATAAATAACGTAAATGACGGAAAAATATACGGCTTTAAGAACAAGGGTACATTTACATTCAAGCTTGGGTATGATATCATTTACGGAAAACAGAAGCAGATGATAAAGATTATAAAGGAACATGGTGTATTTGAGCCGTCACACGACTTTGAACATATGCGACGTGAATCAGATAAATATATAAATCAGGGTGTAAAAATGGGCGAAGGATGGCTTATTCCTGCTGAAATGGCCGCTCTGGCAGCTTCGGGAACAGAAAATATCATATGTGCCCAGCCATTCGGATGCCTGCCGAATCATATAGTTGCAAAGGGCATGTCCAGAGTTATAAAGCAGAGTTTCCCTAACGCAAATATTGTAGCGATAGACTATGATCCGGGTGCTACGAAGGTAAACCAGGAGAACAGAATAAAGCTTATGCTGGCTAATGCGAGGAGATAGACAAAAGATTCACTAAAATTCAAAGCTCTGCTTGTTAAAAGCAGAGCTTTAAAAGATTTAAACAGTGATTTAACTAATTGTAATATGGATTGTGTTTTATGGGATGATGCACAATGCACGTTAAAATAGACGTGATCTTACTTGAAAGGATGATAATAATGAAAATAAGTAATAGCGAAATTGATGATGGAAAAGCTTTTGACTGGGGTCTGACCTCAAAAGAATATGCTAAATACAGAGATATATATCCTGATGAATTTTATAAAAAAATTATTGATCGTGGTTTATGTATCGATGGTCAGAAAGTTCTTGATCTTGGAACAGGCACCGGAGTGTTGCCTAGAAATATGTACAGGTATGGTGCAGAGTGGACAGGAACTGACATTTCAGAAAATCAGATATCAGAAGAAATAAAAATGTCCCGGGAAGCCAATATGGATATCAGATATATGGTTTCTTCATCAGAAAATATTGATTTTGACAGTGATATGTTTGATATTGTAACATCGTGTCAGTGTTTCTGGTACTTTGATCATAAGGTTCTTGCTCCGAAGCTTCATAAAATAATAAAAAAAGGCGGACATCTTCTGGTGTTATTTATGGCATGGCTGCCTTTTGAAGATAAAATAGCTGGTGAGAGTGAAAAAATTATATTAAAATATCATCCTGTATGGAGCGGTTGTGGAGAGAAAAAGCATCCGATAAACATTGATGAGGCAATACTTGAATATTTTGATTTTGCAGGTCATGAAGAATATGATATTATGGTTCCGTTTACAAGAGAAACATGGCATGGAAGAATGAAAGCATGCAGGGGTGTTGGTGCATCTCTTTCCCCGGAGGAAATTGCTTTATGGGAAAATGAACATTTAGATATGCTTAATAAAATGGCTCCGGATAGATTTAATATTCATCATTATGCAGCACTGGCTGATCTGGTTGTTAAAAAGTGATAAAAAAAACTTATCGGTATACCGGTAAGTTTTTTTATAAATTAAATTAATTCAATGATATTTTCTCTCATAATACGATCTGTATGAAGATTTGTTTATTGTAAAAAACTAGCGTGTTGTATCATTCATATTTAAGCAAATGCATTGTGCATTAAAAATAGAAATATCAATTACAATAAAAGATATAATTTATTTAAATTCCATTGATACAGTACACTAGATACACCACGAAATCTTTTTATTTTGATAATCCTCAGATAAAAAGATTTTTACAAACTCTAATTAGGTTTCTGAATTTTAGAAATTTAAAACTGATATATAAAAGTCATGGAAAGCTATATTTTTCTATGCAGGTGACATGTTTTTAGTCGTTATATTAATCAAAATAAATAGGCTAAATAATCATGCCATCTTTCATATGTATAATTTTATCGCATTTATTTGCTATCTGATTATCATGTGTAACAATGATAGCAGTAGTACCTTTATCAACAAGGCTTCTGATTATTTCCATGACAGTTATTCCGTTCTCAGTATCAAGAGCACCTGTAGGCTCATCTGCCAGAATAAGTTTTGGATTATTTATCACAGCACGTGCTATGGCTGTACGCTGACATTCTCCTCCTGACATTTCTGAAGGAAATTTATCCAATATGTCTGATATTCCGAGTTCCTGTGCAATATTCATAATCTTTTTTTTATCCGGATGATCTAAAGCAACGGCTATATTTTCAAAAGCAGTTCTGTTATTTATAAGAGCATAATTCTGAACAATAAAACCTATATTATTTCTTCTGAAGTTGCACATGAAATTATTGCTGTTTTTAAGAAGATTATTTTCAAATAAATATTTACCTGATGTGTATAAAGTAAGTCCTCCGAGGATATTTATAAGTGTAGATTTTCCGCAGCCGCTTCTACCCATGACAGCAGTCATTTCTCCTGATTTTATATTTATATTAATGTTTTTCAAAGCTTCAAATTTGTTTTTTGTACCATAAGTTTTCACAATGTTTTCTAATATTATCATGTAGTTACCTCTTTCTCAAATACTCTGTAAGATCGTATTTTAAAAACTTTATGTAGGATATAAAAACAGATATTACAGTGACAAAAAATGAAACCGCAATAACTATAATAAAACATCTGAAATATATATGAATATCTACAAATTTACATGAGATAATCAATGCACATACTGAAAAAAACAATGCTTCCAGCTGAAAAATAATTGTTTGTCCGAATAGAATTTTCAATATATCATTATATTTGAAACCTGATATAAGCAGGATTGAAAAATATTTCAGATTTTGTTTTATACTGATTATTTCAAATATCGTCAGTATTACACATGCAAATAATATAAGTATGACAGACATAACTGCAAGTATACTGTTGCACTGCTGAATATCTGCATAGACAAAACTAACCTGCTGATTTTCAGCGTTAACAACCATGTAATATGGATGAATATTAAGTTCCTGACAAATATCATTTATATGCTTCTGAACATATTCGGCACTATTCTGAGATACAATTTCTCCTGATGTTTTCATAAGGTAAAAATACTCAATAATTGCTCTTTCGGATTCAGATTCCGCAATACTAAGATCATTATTCATAGGCATGATTATGAAGTGATCAAGATTAACAAATTGATATCTTGATACAACAGTGGTTCCGGGTTTTAAAAATCCTATAACTTTGAAAGTATTATTTCCATATTCGCAGTCAGTCATTGCTTCTCCGTAGATAATATCTCCTGTCTTGTATAATTCTTTATAAGAATTTCCTAAAATAACAGGAATCTGACTTACATATGGTTTATTAATTTCTTTTTCATCAAACCATGAGCCTGATTCAATATCAAAATCAAAAATATCTGCAGCATCATATCCGCACCATAGTGCATTTAGTGAAGACAGATCACCATCTTTGCGAATTTTACCGTATTGATACCCATCGTAGAACATATCTGATCCCTTAAAATCTTTAAAGGATATAGATTGTTCATATATTTCTGCATAAGTAAAACAATCTGATGACTTTAATCTCTGATAAAATAATTTTAATTTTTGTAATGCATCATCTGATTTTAAAAAATCTTCATTTTCACCAATGAAATGATCTGTCAGCTGATAGTATTTTTTTTCATTATATTTTGTATTGAACTTTTTTGTACCTGCTTTTGAATTTTCCTGAAAACATATAGAAAACATGCATATTGTAAAACATATGACAAGTTGTATTACAATCAGCTGGGAAAATAAAAATTTCCTGCTGAAAAAGAATAATATTTCATTTTTTATTTTATTCATAATCAATCTCCAGAAGGTATTTTGCATCTTTGGCTTTAAAGTAAGCAAGACCAAGTAACAGTGATACTAATTCAAGTAATTCCATTATTAATATTGATATTATGCATACCCAGAAAAGTTCAGTGTCCCTGTACAGAATAAATGAAATAAGTGTACCTATAATGTTTGATATCAATGTATATATAATATATCGTTTAAGAATTTTTCCGGAAGATTTTCTTCCTACCAGCCTTAGTACAGCTATTTCACGTTGATTTGAAAACATCCAGAATACTGACATAATAAAATTTAAAAATATAAGAATTAATATAG
>CALMUA010000247.1 GCA_937872775.1 uncultured Ruminococcus sp. | reverse complement strand
GCACTAATTATTTTTTTATTTAATTATTTCTATTGACAAACTTATTTTTTAAATGTATTATAATAAAAGAAAATTCAAAAATCAGAACAACGATGTTCACTGATAATGACAGGCTCATTATGTGTATTCATAATGACCTCTCACTATCAGTGAGCATTTTTTGTTTTATATTAAAAAAGGAGTGTCTATATGGATAACTTCAGAAATCAGGAACCATATCAGAAACAGGGACTTTATGATCCGAGATTTGAACATGACAACTGTGGAATCGGAGCTGTTGTAAATATTGACGGAACCAAAACAAGAGATGTAGTTGAAAACGCTTTGAAAATCGTCGAAAATCTTGAACACAGAGCCGGCAAAGACGCCGATGGCAAAACAGGAGACGGCGTTGGCATAATGCTTCAGATTTCTCATGAATTTTTTAAAAAAGAAACTAAGAAACTCGGAATTTCTATAGGTAAAGAACGTGAATACGGAGTGGGAATGTTCTTTTTTCCTCAAAACGAACTCAGAAGAAATCAGGCAAAAAAACTTTTTGAGATAGTTGTGCAGAAGGAAGGCCTTGAATTCTTAGGTTGGAGAATAGTACCTGTAAATCAATCAATTCTAGGACAAAGGGCAATCAACAGTATGCCGTGTATTATTCAGGGTTTTGTTAAAAAACCGGAGGAAATAAAAAAAGGGCTTGAATTTGACCGCCGTTTATATATTGCACGAAGAGTATTTGAACAGAGCAATGAAGACACCTATGTTGTATCACTTTCAAGCAGAACTATTGTTTACAAGGGCATGTTTCTTGTAAATGAACTCAGAATGTTCTTTAATGATCTTCAGGATAGTGATTATAAATCAGCAATTGCTACAGTTCACTCACGCTTCAGCACAAATACGAATCCTAGTTGGCAGAAGGCCCATCCAAACAGAATAATAGTCCATAACGGAGAAATAAACACTATTACAGGAAACGCAGATAAAATGACAGCACGTGAAGAAAACATCTCATGTGAGGCCCTTGCAGACCAGATGTATAAAGTCATGCCTGTCATTGACTCAAACGGTTCTGACTCAGCAAGACTTGATAATGCACTGGAATTTATGATGATGTCAGGTATGGAACTTCCGCTCGCTGTAATGATAACAATACCTGAGCCTTGGACATACAACCGGACAATGTCAAAATCAAAAAGAGATTTTTATCAGTACTATGCAACAATGATGGAACCATGGGATGGTCCGGCATCAATACTTTTCTCAGACGGTGATATTATGGGGGCAGTGCTTGACAGAAACGGTCTGAGGCCTTCAAGATATTATATTACAACAGATAACAAGCTTATCCTTTCCTCAGAGGTAGGCGTACTTGATATTCCGACTGAAAAAATATTAAAAAAAGACAGACTGAGACCAGGAAAAATGCTTCTTGTGGATACAGTGAAGAAAAAACTTATTTCTGACAATGAACTCAAAGATCACTATTCCTCACGCCAGCCATACGGTGAATGGCTTGATTCAAATCTTGTAAGTCTTAAAGATCTTCGTATTCCAAATAAAAATGTTGTCCGTTATTCGGGAAATGAGCTTGTAAGACTTCAGAAGGCATTCGGATACACATATGAGGATATAAAGACATCAATTCTCACTATGGCGAAAACAGGCGGTGAAGGAATATCCGCAATGGGTGCTGATATCCCGCTTGCAGCACTTTCAAAAACAAACCAACCGCTCTTTAATTACTTTAAACAGCTGTTTGCACAGGTAACAAACCCTCCGTTTGATGCAATAAGAGAGAACATAGTAACAGCAACAAGCGTATATATCGGAAAAGACGGAAACATACTTGAGGAAAAAGCTGAAAACTGCAGAGTACTTAAAATACAGAATCCTATACTCACAAGTACTGATATTCTGAAAATAAAAGCAATGGACGTTTCCGGCTTTAAAGTTGCGGTCATCCCTATCCTCTACTACAAAAACACCCCTCTTGACAAAGCAATCCATCAGCTTTGCCTTGAAGCCGACAGGGCACACAGAAACGGTGCAAATATTCTCATTCTGTCAGACAGGGGCGTTGATGAAAACCATGTTGCAATTCCGTCACTGCTTGCAGTATCAGCACTTCAGCAGCATCTTATTTCCACAAGGAAAAGAACAGCTCTTGCAATTGTACTTGAAAGTGCAGAACCTCGTGAAGTACATCATTTTGCAGCACTTCTGGGATATGGTGCATGTGCTGTAAATCCTTATCTTGCACATGATACGATAAGAAATCTTATCAGAACAAACGTCCTTGACAAGGATTATTATGCCGCTGAATATGATTACAACAAATCAGTTCTTAACGGAATAATTAAAATAGCATCCAAAATGGGTATTTCAACAATTCAGTCTTATCACGGTGCAAAAACATTTGAAGCTATAGGATTGAGCAGCGAAGTTGTTGACAAATATTTTACAAACACAGTAAATCGTACAGGGGGAATATCACTTAATGATATAAGTCAAAATGTTGATGTGCTTCATTCAGCTGCATTTGATCCTCTCGGACTAGACATTGATATGGAAATCGACAGTGCCGGCAGTCACAAAATGCGTTCAGGCAAGGAGGAACATCTTTATAATCCTCAGACTATTCATCTTCTTCAGGAATCTGCAAGAACTGGCAGCTATGAGACCTTCAAAAAATACACAGCAGCTATAAACAGAGAAGACCTTACAATGAATATCAGAAGCCTTATGGATTTTAAATTTGATAAGAACGGTGGAATACCTGTTGATGAGGTCGAAAGTGTTGACTCTATAGTAAAACGTTTTAAAACAGGTGCAATGTCATACGGTTCAATTTCTCAGGAAGCACATGAAACAATGGCAATTGCAATGAATATGCTGGGCGGAAAATCGAACAGCGGTGAAGGCGGTGAAAGCCCTGAAAGACTCGTAACAAAGGGCTCAAAAACAAATAAATGTTCCGCTATAAAACAGATTGCATCAGGAAGATTCGGAGTTACATCCGAATATCTTGTAAGCGCTGACGAACTTCAGATAAAAATGGCACAGGGTGCAAAACCAGGTGAAGGCGGGCATCTGCCGGGTCAGAAGGTTTATCCATGGGTAGCCCGGACGAGACATTCTACATCGGGTGTCGGTCTTATTTCCCCGCCTCCTCATCATGACATATATTCAATTGAAGATCTTGCACAGCTTATATATGACCTTAAAAATGCAAACAAAAAAGCCCGTATATCAGTAAAACTTGTTTCGGAAGCAGGCGTAGGAACCGTTGCAGCAGGTGTTGCCAAGGCTGGTGCGGGACTTATACTTATTTCCGGTGCTGACGGGGGAACAGGCGCTGCACCTAGAAGTTCGATCTATAATGCAGGTCTTCCATGGGAACTTGGTCTTGCAGAAGCACATCAGACGCTTATTCTCAACGGGCTGCGTTCCAAGGTTGTAATAGAAACAGACGGAAAGCTCATGACAGGACGTGATGTTCTTGTTGCATCACTTCTCGGTGCAGAGGAATTCGGATTTGCAACAGCTCCGCTTGTAACCATGGGATGTGTAATGATGAGAGTATGCAATCTCGATACATGCCCTGCAGGTATTGCAACACAGAATCCTGAGCTCAGAAAAAATTTCAGAGGCAAACCGGAATATATTGTGAACTTCATGAGATTTATTGCACAGGAACTTCGTGAATACATGGCTCTTCTTGGTATCCGTACCGTTGATGAACTTATCGGACGTACTGATCTCCTTAAAGAAAAGAAAGGTGTAAATAATTCACACATAAACATTTCAAAAATAATAAATAATCCTTATACCGATCCAGAGACTATAAAAGTATTTGATCCGGTAACTGCTTATGATTTTAATCTTAAGAACACAATAGATGAAAAAATTATAATGAAGAAAATGAAAAATGCCCTTAACAGCAGGCAGAGCAAATCAATTGAAATAAACGTCACAAATACAGACCGTACGGTAGGAACAATATTCGGATCTGAAATAACAAAACTCTATAAAAACACGCTTGATGAAGACACATACAAAGTAAATTGCACTGGCAGCGGCGGTCAGAGTTTCGGAGCATTTATACCAAAAGGACTTACACTTGAGCTTAAAGGTGACAGCAACGATTATTTCGGAAAAGGTCTATCCGGCGGTAAGCTTGTCGTTTATCCTCCTGAGGACGTAACATACAAGCCGGACGAAAATATTATCATTGGAAACGTTGCCCTTTATGGTGCAACAAGTGGAAAAGCATTTATAAACGGAGTTGCAGGAGAACGCTTCTGCGTAAGAAATTCCGGTTCATATGCAGTAGTTGAAGGAGTGGGAGATCACGGATGTGAATACATGACAGGCGGCAGAGTAGTTATTCTGGGCAACACAGGCAAAAATTTTGCAGCAGGTATGAGCGGAGGAATTACCTATGTGCTTGATGAAAACAATGATCTGTATACAAAACTCAATAAAGAAATGGTCTCACTCAATCCTGTAAACGAGGAATATGATATTCTTGAATTAAAACAGCTTATTGAAGAACACGTTTGCGCTACAAACTCAGCAAAGGGTAAAGAAATTCTCGGGAATCTCGATATGTATCTTCCTAAATTTAAAAAAATACTGCCGTTTGACTACGCCCGGATGATGACTACAATTACTCAGATGGAAGAAAAAGGCCTTAACAGTCAGCAGGCTCAGATTGAAGCATTTTATGCGAATGCAAGAAAGTAGAGGTGCTTATTAATGGGAAAGCCAACAGGATTTATGGAATATGAAAGAGAAACAAGCAAATGCATTTCTCCTTATGAAAGAATAAAAAACTTCAATGAATTTCATCTACATATGTCAAAGGGAAATCAGCAGCTTCAGGGTGCAAGATGTATGGAATGCGGCGTTCCATTTTGTCAGTCCGGCATGATGATAGGCGGCTCTGCCTCAGGATGTCCGCTCAATAATCTGATTCCTGAATGGAATGACCTTATCTACAACGGAAAATGGGATGAAGCCGTAAGCCGGCTCCTTATCACAAATAATTTTCCTGAATTTACATCACGGGTATGCCCTGCTCCATGTGAAGCGGCCTGTACATGCAACATATACTGCCAGCCGGTATCAGTAAAGGAAAATGAGTATGCAATAATAGAAAATGCCTTTAAATCAGGGCTTATAAAGCCTAAACTGCCGTCTGTAAGAACAGGTAAAAGTGTTGCTGTTATCGGCTCAGGTCCTTCCGGACTTGCAGCTGCTGCACAGCTTAACAAGCGTGGGCACAGTGTAACTGTATATGAAAGAAGTGACAGAATCGGCGGTCTTCTTATGTATGGTATTCCTAATATGAAGCTTGACAAAAGCATAATAGAACGCAGAATAAAGCTTATGGAAGCAGAAGGCATCACATTTATAACAAATGCAGATATAGGTACAGATAAATACCCTGCATCGGAAATAGCAGAAAAATATGATGCTGTAATTCTTGCATGCGGTGCTTCAAACCCAAGAAATATAAATGCTCCCAGCCGTGATTCAAGCGGAATATATTTTGCAGTTGATTTTCTTGAGTCCACAACCAAAAGTCTTCTTGACAGCAATCTTAAAGATAATATGTATATATCAGCAAAGGACAAAAATGTCGTGGTTATCGGCGGCGGTGATACAGGCAATGACTGCGTAGGCACATGCATACGTCATGGCTGCCGTTCTGTAGTACAGCTTGAAATGATGCCTAAGCTGCCGGACAGCAGGAGCGAAAACAACCCATGGCCTGAGTGGCCTAGAATCTGCAAGACAGATTACGGTCAGGAGGAAGCGGCATTTGTATCTGGTCATGATCCACGTATTTATCAGACAACAGTAAAGGAATTTATAAAAAACCAGAACTGTGAACTTACAGCAGTAGTCACAGTCAGGCTTAAGTCTGTAAAAAACAAAGAAACAGGCAGAAACGAACTTCAGGAGATACAGGGAAGTGAAAAAGAAATTCCTGCTGAGCTTGTACTTATTGCAGCAGGCTTTGTAGGTGCTCAATCATATGTAACAGATTCATTTGATGTTGAAGTAACAGAAAGAACAACTGTAAAAACTGAAGATAAGTCATTCAGAACAAGCAAAGATAAAATATTTACAGCCGGTGATATGCACAGAGGCCAGTCACTTGTAGTATGGGCAATTTCAGAAGGCCGCAAAGCAGCAAAAGAAGTTGACGAATTTCTGATAGGGTACAGTAATCTGAGGTAATTTATTAAAAACAAAATAAATCTTCTCTTACCCAAATAAGAATATCATACCGCTGTAAACGTATAATAGTTTACAGCGGCATATTTTATATACTCAAAATTCTTTACAGTTTATTTAAAATGTTGTATAATTATAAGAGAATTTTATTCCCGAAGGCGCAGGGCGATAGAAAAGCCCTGCTCGCCTCCCAAGAGGCGAAACCCTTGCACCACCAACCTATCAGCTATGAAACCCGAAGGTGCAGGGCGACCTGAAAGCCCTGCTCGCCTCCGAAGAGGCGAAACCCACTATCACACTATGAAAGGATAGATTACATAACATGAACTATTCTGAAAAAGATGTTATCAGTTTTGTAAAAGAAAATGATGTAAAGTTTATACGACTTGCATTTGTAGATTTGTGCGGAAATTTGAAAAACATGGCTATTATGCCATCAGAATTACCGACTGCACTAAAAAGAGGCGTTCCCCTCGACGCATCAGCGTTTTATGGAAAAAACGACTGTACACACAGCGATATATTCCTTGTACCTGACACATCTACTCTTTCCGTTCTGCCATGGAGACCTAAGGCAGGCCGTGTAGTAAGATTTTTCTGTGACCTGAAAAACCTTGACGGAACCCAGTTTGAAGGTGATACAAGGGCAAGACTCAAAAACACAGCAGAATTTTTGCGCTCTGAAGGCTACACATGCAGCATAGGAACAGAATGTCAGTTTTATCTTTTTGAACTTGACGAGTCTGGAAATCCTACACACACAACAAACGACTATGCAGGATACCTTGACGTTGCTCCACGTGATCACGGAGAAAACATAAGACGTGAAATATGCCTCTCCATAGATGAAATGGATATTCACCCGGAAACCTCACGTCACCTGTACGGACATGGACAAAATGAAATTACATTCAAGTACAGTGATGCTGTTTCAGCAGCCGACAATCTTATAAATTTTAAAACAGCCGTAAAATCAATTGCTTCACAAAATGGTCTGTATGCATCATTTATGCCATATCCTTTAAGAGATCAGCCAAGAAGTGCACTTCTTATAAATATATCAATAAACCATAATAATAAAAATATTTTTGAAGTAGCCGACGGAAATATTTCAAAAGAAGGTCAGTACTTTATAGCCGGCGTGCTCAAAAGAATACGTGAAATAACAGCGTTTCTCAATCCCCTTACAAACTCATACTTCAGAAACGGCGAAATTCCTGAGCCTGGCCACGTAAACTGGGCAAAGGAAAGCCGTACATACCTTATACGCATTCCTGATTCACGTACCGGCAGCGGACGAATTGAGCTTCGCTCCCCCGACCCGTCATGCAATCTTTATATTGCACTGAATCTTCTTCTGCTTGCAGGCCTTGAGGGAATAAATGAAAAAGCTGAATTAAAAGAATTCAATTCTCCGGATGACGGTGAACCGCTGCCAGAGTCACTCAGTGAAGCTATAAAGATCATGTCAGAAAGCAAATTTGTAAAAAAAGTTTTTTCCGGATATGCATATGAAAATATTATAAATCAGCTTGGCATTGATCTTAAAAATTATGAAAATGCAGATGATAAAGGAAAAATTGAAGACGAACTCTATTTCAGATATATTTAGTAAAATGTCATTTCAACAACGAACGGTAGGTGGATTTATTGGACAAAATTCTTCTGATTTCCGGTTCTGAACAGGCATTATCACTGCTCTCAGACCTTATGAAATCCTATGGCTATGATCAGATAACTACCTCTGAAAGTGGAAGTGAAGCAAGAAGACTTATTAACCGTACTGATTTTGAAATAGTGATAATAAGCACTCCACTACGTGATGAATTCGGTCATGAGCTTGCAGTCACAATAGCCGAAAAAACAAATGCCGGAGTTCTTCTGATCTGCAAATCAGAGATTTCAGAAGAAATTTCGGATAAAGCAAGCGTTTACGGCATCTGCGTCCTGCCAAAACCGCTTAATAAAACACTGTTCTTTCATTCAATAAAGCTCCTCCAGTCAACAAGAGCCAGAATGCTCACAGTTATGAACGAATACAACAAGCTTCAGACAAAGATTGAAGAAACACGTCTTATAAGCCGTGCAAAGTGTGTCCTTATTCAGTACCTTAAGCTTACCGAGCCTCAGGCACACAGATACATTGAAAAACAGGCAATGGACACACGCCAGTCAAAAACTGACGTCGCCCGAAGCATACTTACCACATATGAAACATAAATAATACTGCCTTAAATTTTAACAACCCTTTGTTCCGCATTTTAAGCGGATCAAAGGGTTGGCTTTTTTATTTTTCACAATTTTCTATACCATTACGGTAAAGACCACATGAAATAAAATATGACACTAAAAGCATAAATGCCGAACATACAGCAAGGATTATAATGAGACCTGTAAACTCAGGACCATTTCCGGTAACTGCATCTGAAATCCACGTCAGTATTTTTTCAGGTGAATTAAGCACTGATATGTCACCAAACAGAAACCATACTCCGAATATTGCACAAATAAGCAGTAAAGCTGCTGTCTTTACATAGCTTCCATATTTACGTCCTAATCTTACAACAAAAGGAATGTTGACTGCCCCTAATACCATGCTTATAAAGAATAATATAATATTTAATTTATAAAATTTTAATGAATCTGTTATACCAGCTGCCACACAGACAGTTTCAAATAAAAAGCTGTATAATAAAGATGAAAAGCTGATAATCATTATGTAAATATATTTTTCCAGAACACATCCTTTTACTAAAACGGGCGTTGAAATTGAAAATGCCGACCAGATCCGTTTATTGTCAGCCCAAAAGCATCCGTCATGCAGGCTAACAGAACATATAAACAACATTCCATACAGCATAACTGACATTGATGTATATGCAATCTCTATGTTCTTAATAAATCCTTCAATAATCAAAAACGAAATACTTGTCAAAATTATTCCCACAGAATAAAAAATAAGCGATACACGGTTTATTATCAGATCCTTATAAATCAGACCTTTCATACTACCTTCCTCCTTTTAAACAATGCCACAGTAATAAAATAACCTGCGACATTAATTATAATAAATACCGGAACAGCAAAGAAAATAAACTTATCGCAGATGGTATTAAACACCGGTATGAGATCTTCAATTGATAAGCCAAACAGGCATTTTAAAATAAGGAACGCTGCAAAACATATAAAAAACACAATAAACAAACTTATTACTGCAATATTTGCTGAAAAAATTTTCGACATTATACTCGTATAGTTATTAAACAGAACAGCTAAAATTGTTATCAAAAGAATTACTGAAATATTTCTTTGGCTGAGATTCTGGCCTTCAATTGCATAAAACATAGCCATATTGGCAACTGATAAAGCAGTTCCAATTATCCAACCGATAGCAACTAATAAATACTCTGCTGCAGCCACGTCTTTTTCATTTACCGGAGAAGCATACTGAAATTTTATCCATCCTGACTTTTTGTCTTTTACAATAGTACTACTTCCCATGATACATGAAGCTGTAATAAACATTGAAGGATAATATATAACCATAATACTCAATACCGGATTAGAAAGCAGGCTTTCATATCCTCTGTCACCAAGATTTCCGTATTTTATGCTTAACTCTATAAGTATACCAACTAATATAAAAATAATTGTAACCATAAAAAATACAAGCGTTTCCTTTAAGTTAAGTATAAATGACTTGTAGATAAGTCCTTTTATCAAAGTGGTTTTTCTGACATGCATTATTTCCACTCCTTTTTGGCCGCATTAACATAGAACATCATCAGCTCATCAAGGTTTGTTCTGTTATAGATAAGGTCCGGGTATTTTTTCTCACACATATCCTTATCATGAACCATTACTTCCACTCCGAAATCACTGATACGGGCACTTAAAAAATCCTCATGGGAAATATTTTTGTATTGATCCTTTGTACATTTTATTATACGGTGAGATTCAAGTATATCATCCTTATAACCACTTAACAGAATTCTGCCCTTATCAATAAAAGTCACACTGTCTGCAATTTTTTCAAGGTCTGAAGTAATATGAGACGACATAAGAATGCTGTTTTCCTCATTCTGAAGATATTCAAGGAAAATATCAAGTATTTCATTTCTTACAACAGGATCAAGTCCTGTTGTTGCCTCGTCCATTACAAGCAGCTTTGCGTTGTGTGAAAGTGCCGCTGCTATCTGAAACTTCATCTTCATACCCTTTGAAAATTTGCCTAGCTTTTTCTTTTCAGGCAGTGAAAATCGTGTGAGATATTCTTTGAATTTATTATCGTTCCATTCCTTGTATATGCTTTTTAAAATAACGCTTACCTGCCTGGCATTAAGCTGTTCGTGAAACGGAAGCTCATCGAAAACCGGTGCTATGTATTCTTTTATCTCTCTTTCATGTTCAATATTATCCATACCGAAAATCTTAACAGAACCGGAATCTTTTTTTATAATATTGAGCAATGCACTGATAGTCGTTGTTTTCCCTGCCCCGTTCTGCCCTATAAAGCCCATAATGCTTCCCCTTGGGACATTGAAGCTTACATTATCCAGAGTAAAGCCGTCGTATTTCTTTGTAAGACCGCTTATTTCAATCGCATTTTCGTAATCACTCATTCTAATCATCTCCATAAACCATATCCAGAATTTCTTTCATTTCATCCAAGCTCAGATTACACATTTTAGCTTTTTGACATGCCTTTGTAAGCAGTTCCTCAGTTTGTCTTATATTTTCCTCTCTTAGAAACTGAGTATTCTGTCCCTTTACGAAACAGCCTTTTCCAGCATAGGTTTCAATATAGCCCTCTCGTTCAAGCTCCTCATACGCGCGTTTTGTTGTAATAACACTTATCCGAAGCTGTGACGCAAGAACACGCATTGAGGGCAATGCTTCACCTGCTGAAATATTACCGTTCATTATATTTTCCTTTATCTGTGAGACTATCTGCTGGTATATAGGCTCATCAATTGCATTATTTAATAAGATATCCATTGGTGCACCTCTGTTTAATTTGTATATATACGATATACACAGTATAGCATGTATATATACACTTGTCAATATTTTTTTGGATTTTTATATTATAATTGTCCGATTAAATTCCACACGACACACACGTTACACAATTATAAGAAAAAAACACGATACCATCTGCATTAACTGCAACGATATCGTGTTAATTTTATTGATATATAATATCACGTGCAAATTTGTGATATAATATCTATAAGTAAATTATTATTTTTACCATGGAGGCTATGGCATGAAAAAATTCTGCAAAACCATTCGTATCATTTTTGCCTGTTTATTTGTACTTATCGGCATCATAGGACTTCTTATTCCTGTATTTCCAACTGTACCATTTCTCATCCTAGCTGCTGTCATTATGGAAAAAAAACCATCAGACGTTATCAGGAAATTCAGATGGATATTAAAAAACATTCAGATTAAGTATAAGAGACTAGTCAGAAGGCTACGAAAAAACCGCTCTGATAAACTGTAATTATTTCGTTCCGAACATTCTGTCCCCTGCATCACCGAGTCCAGGAACGATATATTTGTTCTCATCAAGATAATCATCAATAACACCACAGTATATTTCAACATCAGGGTGCTTTCTGGTAACATTTTCTATGCCCTCAGGAGATGCTATAATACACATGAACTTTATGCTCTTGGCATTTTTCTTTTTAAGCTCATCAATTGCAACACAAAGTGAAGCACCTGTAGCAAGCATCGGGTCTACTATTATTGCATCACGCTCACTTATATCCTCAGGAAGCTTGCAATAATATAAAATTGATTCATTAGTATTTGGTTCACGGAATGTACCTATATGACCTATTTTAGCAGCCGGAACAAGTTCTGTAACACCTTCGATCATTCCCTGACCCGCTCTTAAAATAGGGATAAATGCAAGTTTACGTCCGGAGATTATCTTTGTTTTTGCCATTGCAAGAGGTGTTGCAATTTCCACCTCTTTAAGAGGAAGATCTCTTGTTACTTCATAGCACATAAGCATTGCTGTTTCTGAAACAAGTTCTCTGAATTCCTTAGCACCTGTCATCTTATCTCTTAATAATGAAATTTTGTGTTGGATTAATGGATGTTCTATTACCATTACATTGTTACTCATATATTTATCCTCCTCATATATTATTTGTTTTCTAATTTTATTATAAGATCAAGTCTTCTCTGATGCCGTCCGCCTTCAAACTCTGTGCTGATAAACAAATCAGCAAGTTCAACAGCTATGCCCGGACCTATTACTCTGGCACCCATACACAGAACATTGGCATCATTGTGAAGTCTTGTATATTTTACTGAAAAATGCTCTGAACAAACTGCAGACCGTATACCATCTATTTTATTTGCAGCAATTGACATTCCTATACCTGTTCCGCAAATAAGAATACCCTTGTCAGCCTGGCCGGATGTAATTTTTTCGCATACGGCCTCTGCTATATCAGGATAATCACAGGACTGACCATCACATCCACAGTCAATTATCTCAATGTTATTCTTTTTTAAATATTCTGCTACTTCTTTTTTCAAATCATAACCTGCATGATCACAGCCTATAGCTATCACTATTGCAACAATCCCTTCGTCGATATTTGAAATAATGTTTAAATTATATCATAGATATTATAAAAAATCAACAATTTATTTTTTTCCCAACAAATCTTTTTCTGCTTTTGTAATCTGCATATAAAAAGCATTTATTTCATCAGGAGTCTGTCCATCCTTGTTTAATGCGCTCATACAAATTCCTGAAGCAAGCTGATATCTAAGATGTAAAGAAGAAAGTGAAAAACGTTCGTTTTTAAATTCAGAAACAAAATTTTCTGCTCCGTCTCCTGTTATTATTATATGTTCCGGAAATTCTTCAAGCTTATCTGCAAGTTCTGATTTAGAAATCATCTGATCATCGGTACAGCGTGATACAGTATCACCATTTATTTTAAATACTGCACAGTAAACTATATCAAGTCTTGCCTTCATTACAGAACATACATAACCATCTGTTCCTGCAAAATTATATGCAAGAGCCTCAAGAGTAGAAATTCCGTTACATTCCTTACCAAGTGTGAATGCCATTGCCTTTACAGCTGAAATTCCTATTCTGAGTCCTGTATATGAACCAGGTCCTGCTGAAACTGCAAATCTGTCAATATCCTTTATAAAAATGCCTAGATCATCAAGCATTTTTCTGCACAACGGCAAAATCACCTGTGAATGTGTCTTATCAGTTTTCAGAAAATACTGTGCGAGCAGCTGCTCCTGACTGCATACAGCGACAGAGGCATTCTTTCCTGAAGTATCAATTCCCAATACCAGCAAACCGCTCATCTCCTTGAATTGTTATTTCTCTTATATTATCGTCAATACGTCTGATGTCTATATATATAGTATTGTCAGGCAATGCATCTTCAATATTTTCAGACCATTCGATTGCAAAAATACTTTCTTCCGATGGATAATCAAAAAAGCCTGTTGTTTCAAGGTCAGCCATGCTTCCTATACGATACATATCAAAATGATAAATGGTAACTGCACCTCTGTACTCATTTATAAGAGCAAATGTCGGAGATGTTACCTCATCTTCAAGTCCGGCACCTATTGCAAGTCCACGTGTAAACGTAGTTTTTCCGGCGCCAAGCCCTCCCCTGTATGCAATAACATCGCCCTTATGAAGCAGTACGCCTATTTTCTGGGCAAATGCTATTGTCTCCTCAGGTGAATTTGTAATAACTTTATTCATTATTTTTTCCTCTAATTAATTTATATATATCAGAACAATCCTGAAATATTTCCGTCATTATCACAGTCTATTTTAAGTGCTGCAGGCTGCTTAGGAAGTCCAGGCATTGTCATAATGTCACCGGTGTATGCAACAACAAAGCCTGCACCTGCAGATATTTTAACGTCTCTTACTGTTATTTTAAAGTTTTCAGGTTTTCCAAGAAGTCCCGGATCATCTGAGAGCGAATACTGAGTCTTGGCAACGCATACAGGAATATTGTCAAAACCAAGTCTTTCGGCTTCTTTTATTGCCTTTTCAGCCTGTGCTGTATAAATAACTCCGTCTGCTCTGTAGATTTCCTTTGCAAGTATTGTAAGCTTTTCTTTTATCGGAAGCTTTTCATCATATAGAGGTCTGAAGTTTGTTTCGCCGCTTTTTTCACATTTTTCAATGGTACTGCATACTTTCTGTGCAAGATCTGTACCGCCTTCTCCGCCTTTTGCAAATATTTCGGTAAGTGATACTTCAATACCAGATTTCTGACAAAGATCTTTGATTATCGATATTTCGGCATCTGTATCTGTATGGAATCTGTTTATTGCAACTACTACAGGAAGTCCGAACTTATGCATATTTTCAATATGTGTCTGAAGGTTGATAATTCCTTTTTTAAGTGCATCTGTATTTTCAGAAGTAAGCTCTGCCTTAGGAACACCGCCGTTATATTTGAGTGCTCTTATTGTGGCAACAAGAACAACACATGAAGGCTTCAGACCTGCAAAACGGCACTTTATATCAAAGAATTTCTCTGCACCAAGGTCAGAACCGAAACCTGCTTCTGTAATACAGTAATCTCCCAGCTTCAATGCAAGCTTTGTAGCTCTTACTGAATTGCATCCATGTGCAATATTTGCAAACGGGCCGCCATGGATAAATACAGGATTGTTTTCAAGTGTCTGTACAAGGTTCGGCTTCAGGGCATCCTTCATAAGGGCTGTAACTGCTCCATGAACTCCGAGCTGACGGGCATATACAGGCTCACCGCTTGTATTGTATGCAACAAGTATATTGCCTATTTTTGTTTTCAGATCATTAAGATCAGAGGCAAGACAAAGTATTGCCATAACTTCTGAAGCAACTGTTATCTGAAATCCGTCCTCACGAGGTACTCCGTTTACCTTTCCTCCGAGTCCGATTATTGTATTTCTGAGTGCCCTGTCATTCATATCAAGGCAACGTTTAAAAACAACTCTTCTTGAGTCAATCTGAAGTTCATTTCCCTGCTGCATATGATTATCAAGCATTGCACAAATAAGATTGTTTGCTGCTGTAATAGCATGCATATCTCCTGTAAAATGAAGGTTTATATCCTCCATAGGAACTACCTGCGAATATCCGCCGCCTGCTGCTCCGCCCTTGATTCCGAACACAGGTCCCAGTGACGGTTCTCTGAGTGCAAGCATTGCTTTTTTGCCTATTCTGGCCATTGCCTGTGTAAGTCCGACACTGACTGTAGTTTTTCCTTCTCCTGCAGGAGTAGGATTTATTGCTGTAACAAGAATAAGCTTACCGTCCTTATTGTTTTCAAGCTTTTTATAAAGGTTTTCCGAAAGCTTTGCTTTATACTGTCCGTACTGCTCCAGATCATCGGCATCAATGCCAAGTCCTTCTGCTATATCGGTAATTTTTTTCATTTTTGCTTCCTGAGCGATTTCGATATCAGTCAACATAAGTATTTTATCCTTTCGAAATTGTATTTTTAATGAAATATCTATTATAATTATATCATGTTAATGTGGCTCTTTCAACCATAATTTTATTGATTGCCATAAATCTATACGGGTTTTATTAATTTTAATATACTTCATATCTATATCATATGAAAATTTCTTAAATATTATTTTTCATTGACCATTATTTCAAAAAATGCTATACTTAACAGTGCTGCAGATAACTGCACTACGAAAGGAAAAAGCCATGAACAACAATAATTATAAAAAAAACAGTAAAAGCAGAAATTCCGAATCAAAAACCGCATATACAAAAAAAGATAAAACCCAGGATAAAAAATTTAATAATCTTGTCTCCCAGAAGCCTGGCACAAAGCCAAATTTGGAAACGCCTTACAAAAACAATCATCACAAGCCTGCATATGAATTTATTGCAGAGGAAGATGCATTTCTCCGTGAATTTCTTCAGAAAAAGCTTCCGGAAAAATCACTTAACAAAATCAAATCAATGCTATATCATAACCAGGTAATAGTAAACGGAACAATCACCTCAAAGTACGATTATCCGGTAAAGGCAGGGCAAAAGGTAATTATAAAATCACACGGAGCCAAAAATACAATCGGCAGCCAGTTTCTTGATATTATCTATGAGGATGATGAAATAATAGCAATAAACAAACCGGCAGGTCTTCTTACAATAGCAACTGATAAGGAAAAGGAACTGACAGCATATCATTATCTGACAGAATATCTCCGTGAACGTGACGGTCTTAACCACATTTTTATACTGCACCGTCTTGACAAGGATACTTCAGGAGTTGTAATATTTGCAAAGAATGAAGAGCTTAAGACAAAATTTCAGGATCAGTGGAACAAGCTTGTTGTACTGCGTGGATATATTGCAATAGTAAACGGACACACACCTGAAAAGAGCGGTACAATAAAGTCATTTTTAAAGGAAACAACAACACATCTTATATACTCATGTCACGGTGACAGCGACGGAAAACTTGCTGTAACTCACTATGAAGTAATAAAAGAAAATAACGACTATTCAATGCTGAGAATCAAAATTGATACAGGACGCAAAAATCAGATACGTGTTCATATGAAGGATCTCGGAAATCCGATTATAGGCGATAAAAAATACGGTGCCGGCAGCTGTCCGATAAGACGTCTCGGTCTTCACGCAGACAAACTTATTATAAAACATCCTGTTACCGGAAAAGAACTTTGTTTTGAGGCAACCCCTGATAAAGCATTTTCTAAATTCGTAAAATAATTTAATATATACTGATATAAAAAACAAAGGCATTACTGTCTGATTGCTTTAAAAACAAGCACTCAGGCAGTAATGCCTTTAAATTCATTTTATTATATCTGCCATAACTGAAATATCCTCTGAGGTCATCTGGGATTTTGATTTTTCGATCAGGATACTTCCTCCTGTCATAATATATGACGGCATCACACGTATATTTTTGTAATATATCTCGCTTTCTCTCAGCCTGTACGTAGAAAAAGAAGAAACCGCATTCTTCCCTGTTTGTTTTTTTGCTATCATATTGAATGATTTTTTTGCAACATCCCCCATAAGCATAATAACCTTTATATCTGGAAACAGTGCCAGTTCATTTTCAAGATATGGCAGACTTTTTTCAATACTGCCCTTAGAAACCGCATATTCAGACTTTGGTATTTTGACTGCATTTGTAATATAAATCCCCATGCTTAAAATATCATTGATTCCATTTATCTTAAACCCTGCTTTTTCAAAAAGCAGAATTGTTGTTTTTATATAATCAGCATCGGACTTTCCGTAAAAATCCTTTGACGGATCAGTGGGCACCACTTCATTTATCATAACAGCTTTTATTTTTTCAGGGTCTATATCCACATCGTTGAGCTGTATATCTTCTGTTATGCTGACTATCTTTATTAATTCTTCTTTTATATTCATAATTTTCTCCTTTCCACCCGAAGATATTTGTCGGTTGGAAAACTAATGCATTATCCGATCCCATTTATATCAATAGTTACCATCAGATCATGCTTACAATTTACCGGTCTGACAAAAAGGTTCGCTTTGGCTGGAGTTAAACTTCACCTTTCGGTCCCATGTACATCCTTATAGTAACTTGACTTTTTCTGTTAAATACTTTGTACTATTTATTACCATATGAGGTATCATATTCATTCATACATTTATCATCTTTAACTTCTTTTACATTCTCAAATGAATGACAATTCTGTTGATTCTCCGTTTTTTCTTCTTCTATTCTGCCGTTATTTTTATCAGGGAGTTCTTTTTGCTTGTCATTCGTTGAAAAATCCTTATTATTTTCATGGCGGTCATTATCAGGTTTTTCATTTTCCTTTTTTGTGTGAACCGGAGGAACAGGTGGTATTACTGCAGGCGGGGCTGTTACAACAGGTTTTTTGTTATCCGGAGCTGCATGGTCAGGTATTACTGCTGTCTGCTTTGTTTCGGCTTTCTTTGTCTCCTTAATCGCAGTTTTTGACTCAGCTTTATCTGTTGTTTTTACCTTTGTAGTCTGAGCTGCCTTTTCTGTTTCTTTTTTGTCGTATGCTGATGTGATCTGTTTCTTTACACTTGTCTGTGGCTGGTAAGTCTGAGCAGTATTAATATCTGTATTTCCTGCAATATCATGATTCTGTACTGATTCGCCTGATGATGTTGTTGTGTTTTCAGAAACTGATGTTGTTATACGTTCTTCATACGAAGATATTGTTGTATTATTATTTTTTTCACCTGATTTATCTGTTGTAACCGTTGTTACTGTTGTTATTGTAATCTGCGGATCATTATCGTGATCCTTACCACTGGAAGCAATATTTGTATATGCATATACGCTTCCCATTACAAGCATTATTACTGCAGCTGCAGACAGTGCTGTTGTATATGTGGAAGTTCTGCTATGTTTTACTATACAGACATTCTGTATATCTTCAGGCATAGTGTCAGGCAGACTGCCAAGAATATTAAGTATTCGTTGGTTGTATCCTTCTGGAATATACCTGTCTTTATTTTTTACGCTCTTATTAAAGAGCTTGTTTCTATGTACCATATACATTCACTCGTTTCCCTTCTTAATTTATTTTATCAGCTCTTTAACCTTCTGTCGCCCTCGGTTAAGTCTTGATTTTACAGTTCCCTTGGCTATATCAAGCGTCTGTGCTATCTCATTTATAGAAAAATCATTATAATAAAACAATATCAGAACTGTTTTATATTCTTCCTCAAGTGAGTTGACAATTTCCCAGGTATCATCATAGTACTTAACTATATATGATGGTTCCTGCAGTATTTCTTCTATTGACTGCGTATTTTTATTTTTTCTGCATATCATATACGCTTCATTTATAACTATTCGCGTTATCCATGACTTAAAAGCCTTTATATCCTTAAGCTGACCGAAATTTTCGTATGCTTTCATTATTGCATTACAAACCGCATCCTCTGCATCAGCATCGTTCTTTAATACCCCTTTAGCAACAAAAAAGAGTGAATTACTGTACTTCAGAACGTTCTGGCTGAATTGCTCCTTGAAATCCATATCCTCGCCCCTTTGCAAGATCACTTGTTATATTGAATTTACAGCTCATATATACATCATTATAAATAAGATGAGTCAAAAAGTCAAAAGGTTCCCCATAATTTTTTGAAATTTTTTTTATTTTTTTGGGAACCTTTCATATCTCTCCGACATCTAATTAATACAGCAACAAAATCTGCAGTTTACAGCTAGAACATTTTACATCATTAATGTGGAAAAATAATTTCAAATAAAAATATATTTTTCCGGGAACCTTTTTCATTTCACGTGCATCTTAATGATATAGCAAATAAGCTGCAGTTTGTGCTTATTACATATCAATATCATTACGCTCTGCATTACAAGTCTGATTTAAAAATTTAAAAATCTGAAGGGAGGATTGTCTTGCAATCAGCAAGACAAGAATTAATTATGAAAATTTCAAAAATAGTAGCCGGTATATCCGCACTGACAATGGTAGCAGGTTCTTTTGCAAGTGTTTCAGCAGATACAGTAGTATCAGAAGCTCCTGTCACAACAATCACACAGAACGCAGAAACTCCTGCTGCAACAAAAGGTACTGACATTACAAAGCCTGAAAAGCATCAGGTAACAAAAGGTTCTGACGTTACTAAGCCGGAAAAACCTCAGGTAACAAAAGGTTCTGACGTTACAAAACCGGAAAGACCTCAGGTAACAAAAGGCTCTGACATTACAAAGCCGGAAAAGCCTCAGGTAACAAAAGGTTCTGACATTACAAAGCATGAAGTTACTAAAAATACTGACGTTACAAAACATACTAAACCTGAGATTACAAAGAATACCGACGTTACTAAGCCTACTAAGCCTGAAGTTACAAAGAATACCGATGTGACAAAGCCTGGTAAGCCTGAAGTAACAGAAGGAACTGACGTTACAAAGCCTGCTAAACCTGAAAAAGATGAAAACAAAGAATCTAAGAATAAGATTTCTATATGTGATATCAACCTCAAGTTTATAATTGACTGGACAAAACTTGGTGAATATGATGAGCTTGAAATACCTGAAGACAAGACATCCCTGACAATTGATGAACTGCTTGCTCTTGTTAATTTTACAGATCTCAAGGAAATAAAGGTTGATATTAAAAATAAGAATTTCAAATCAGTTGACGGTGTTCTTTATGATAAGGACATGAAAGTTCTTATTTCTTACCCTGACGCAAAAACAGATGCTGAATACACTATACCTGAAGGTGTAGAAAAAATTGCAAAGCATGCTTTTGATAACTGCAAACATATAGAAAAAGTAAAGCTTCCTGATAGTCTCCGTGAAATTGAAGGAGAAGCATTCAAGGATTCTGCATTAAAAGAGGTAGCTATTCCTGACACAATGCAAAAAATAGATGACGAAGCTTTTCTTAATGCAAAGAAACTTGAAAAAGTTCAGATCGGCAAAGGCGTTAAAAAGCTCGGCAAAAAAGCTTTCGGAAACTGTGAAAACCTTAAAGAAGCTACTCTTCCTGAAGGACTGAAAGTTATTGAAGAAGGAACATTTGAAGGAAGCAAAAACATTGAATCCATTAACGTTCCTAAACATCTTGAAAATGTAAAGGATCATTCACTTGTACAGTGTATTAAACTTGATGATGCTACAAAGGAAGCTATTGAGAAAATAACAGATCTCGTATACGGAGATATTACAGGTGACGATAAAGCTGATATTACAGACCTCACATATGTTGCACTTAACCTTCTCAAGGAAAAATCACTTGACGAAATTCAGAAAGTTGCCGGTGATGTTTTGGATGATGACGAAATCAACCTTGCTGATCTTACAACATTAAAGCAGTTCATTCTCGGTGATAAGGTTACACTTGGTCCAGTACTTTAATTTTTAGAATAAATATTCATATTTTCCATAAAATGTGATGATATTATTAAGCCCCAGGAACGTTTTTAAATAAACAATCCAGGGGCTTTCCCTTGTTTTCCCTTTATTTAAAAAATAATTAATTTTTTTAATGAAAATTTGAATATAGGGCTATGCAACGTAAAAAAAATATATTATAATATTTGTGTGGGGTTTTTTCTGCCCACTAATTTTTTTAAATTTTAATATTAAAAGAAAGGATATTCTAATGAATAAAGTAAAGGTAGTGATATGCGGAAAAGAATACAGTCTGCATACAGAAGAAGAACCGACATATGTATATGCATTGGCAAGAAAACTGGAAAAAAACATTTCAGAACTGGTTGGAAACAACACAAATATCTCTGTATACTCTGCTTCTGTGATGATTGCGCTTTCTAAACTTGATGATATAAACAAATGCAATGAAAGCATGGATAATCTTCGTGTACAGATCAAAGAATACGTAGATGAAGCAGGTAAAGCACGTCTTGAACGTGACAGTGCCCTGCGTGAAATAGAAACATTAAAAAATAAAATTACTGAACTTGAGGACACTCTTAATCTAAAAAAATTAAAAGACAGTATTAATTATAAGAAAGTCTAGGTTCAGCCATGATAGAATTACTTGCCCCTGCCGGAAACATGGAATCAGTTATTGCTGCATTACGCTGCGGAGCAGATGCGGTATACGCAGGAGGAAAAAATTTTTCGGCAAGACAAAACGCAGCAAATTTTGATCTGATGGAAATGGAACAGGCAATACAGCTCTGTCACCTTTACAATGCCAGATTTTATATAACAGTAAACACCATGCTCATGGATTCTCAGCTTGATGAATTTGCAGCGGACATAAAAAAATATGCTGCTCTTTTACCTGACGCGTTTATAGTTCAGGATCCGGGAGCAGCATTAATAATAAAAAGTATTGCACCGGATATTCATATTCATGCATCTACACAAATGACCATTCACTCTGTAAACGGAGCTCTGCTTGCAAAGAAACTCGGATTTTCCCGGGTGGTAATTTCACGTGAAGCATCTTCTGAGATTATCTCCGATATTTCCGCAGAGGGAATTGATACAGAGGTTTTTGTGCATGGTGCTTTGTGTATGTCAATTTCCGGACAGTGTTATATGTCTGCTATGATAGGTTCCAGAAGTGCAAACAGAGGACTTTGTGCACAGAGCTGTCGTCTTCCGTTTTCTGCATCATCTGATACAAACAGCAATTGTCTTTCTTTAAAGGATCTTTCACTGATAGATCATATAGACAAGCTCAGACAAGCTGGTGTTACTTCCCTTAAAATTGAAGGACGTATGAAGCGTCCTGAATATGTAGCAGCAGCTGTCACAGCATACAGAAATGCTATAGACGGAAAAACACCTGATATAGAATCATTAAAATCCGTATTTTCAAGGAATGGTTTTACCGATGGATATTTTACTTCAAAAAAATGTAACATGTTCGGTATGCGTGACAAAAATGATGTTATTTCTTCAGCATCTGTCATTCCGGAGCTTAATCAGCTTTATCAGAAAGAAAGAAAAATTTCATCAGTAGATTTTGATATTACAATAAATACTGGTAAGCCTATTATTCTTAAAGCAACAGACAGCGAAAATTTTTCATTTTCCGTATACGGTGTAATACCTGAAAAAGCACAGAACAAAGCCATTAGTGATGATATAATAAAAAACCAACTTTCAAAACTCGGAAATACAATCTATTCTCCTGGTAAAATAAAAATCACTCTGGAGGAAGGACTTACAGTGCCGGCTTCTGCTATCAACTGCATAAGACGTAATGTTATAGAAAATTTATACAGGCTTCGTGAACAGGCCTGTAATAAATTTGTTGATAATGATTTTTCACTGACATATCAAGGAAAAAATCATATTGCAGGATCTGCCAAGCCTCTGATCAGAATAAGACTTGAAAACATAGATCAGATTTCTCTCATAAATACAGATATTATAGACATGATAATATTTCCGATGCACTATATCTCCAAAGAAAATAATATTCCGGACAACATCACAAGCAGGATCATTATTGAACCGCCTCGCTTTATCACTGATGAGCGTAAAATTATTTCCGATCTGAAAACAATGTATGAACGTGGATTCAGACACATTATGTGTAATAATCTGTCATATATAAAGACCGGAGCAGATATTGGTTTTACACTTCATGGCGATTTTGGCCTCAACATCGCAAATTCATACTCATTAAAGTCTCTCTCTGCTCTTGGGCTGACTGATTCTACTATGTCGTTTGAGCTTAAGCTTTTACAGATCAGAAAAATATATAGTCCTGTACCTGTCGGAATTGTTGCCTATGGCAGACTGCCTCTTATGCTTACATCCAACTGCCCGATTAAAAACACTATAGGATGCAGCAGATGCAATCACAATATAACTGACAGGACAAACCGCAGCTTTATGGTAAAATGCAGCTATGACTATACAGAAATTTTTAATTCAGATACAGTTTACCTTGCAGACAAACCTGATGAGTTTGACGGAATTGACTTTATTACACTTTATTTTACAGATGAAACAGAAATACAGGTCAAAAAAATTATATCAGATTATATAAACGGCTCACCGGTTGCTCCTTCCGGAATAACACGCGGCTTATATTTTCGCGGTATAAAGTAACTTCTTGAGAAAGGAAATCTTCAAAAAATGAAACTCACAAAAAAAGGTTTTGTGTTTGGAACATTAATAATCAGTTCAATTATTATAGGCGGATATATAGGACAGCATACTGACAGCTCATTGCTGTCAAATACTGTCTCTATAGGTCTCAATCACGAAGCACCTCTTTCAATTGATCTTATGATTATGACAATATCACTCGGATTTACACTCGATATCAGTATAGCACAGGTAATATGTATCATTACTGCAATTATTATATATACTATCTTTTCAAGATTTATTGACTGATATCTGAATTTTTTAATAATATATTCAAAAAAATACATATACTAATTTTATCACATAAAAAGGAGAATTCTAATGTTCACAAAAGATATAGGCATTGATCTGGGTACTGCCAATACCCTTGTATATATGAGAGGAAAAGGAATAATAATACGGGAGCCTTCTGTTGTTGCTGTAAACACAAGAGATGAAAAGGCAAGCTATGTCGGAAAAGAAGCAAAAGAAGTAATAGGAAAAACACCGGGTTCAATAATTGCTGTCAGGCCACTTAAGGGCGGTGTAATAGCTGATTTTAATATAACTACAACCATGCTTTCAGAGTTTATAAAAAAGTCACTTAAGGGAACCTTATTTACAAAAGCAAGAGTTACTATTTGTATACCATCAGGTGTTACTCCGGTAGAAAGACGTGCTGTAAAAGATGCAGCTGAACTTGCAGGAGCAAAAAAAGTCTATATAATAGAAGAACCTATGGCAGCAGCAATAGGCGCAGGCCTGCCTGTTACAGAACCCGTAGGAAATATGATAGTTGATATAGGAGGCGGCACCAGCGAGGTTGCTGTTATTTCCATGGGAGGAATAGTAACATCCCGTTCAATAAGAATAGCCGGTGACGAACTTGACAATTCCATTATTAACTATGTAAAGAAAAAATACAATATGCTTATCGGTGAACGTACAGCAGAGGATATAAAGGTTCAGATAGGATCTGCTTATCCGGGGGATGCTGTAGAAAAAATGGAAGTCAAGGGACGTAATCTCCTTAACGGACTACCTGAAAACATTACCGTGACATCAACTGAAATAAGAGACGCCCTTGTAGAACCTATATCCAAAATAATTGAAGCCGTAAAAGTAACACTTGAAAAGACCCCTCCTGAATTATCTGCTGATATCATTGAGCAAGGCATAACATTATGCGGAGGCGGTGCTTTACTCAAAGGTCTTGATACACTTATAAACAATGAAACTGGAATGCCAGTGTATATTGCCGAATATCCTCTTGACTGTGTAGTTGAAGGTACTGGCAAGGTAATAGAAGATTATTCAAAATATGAAGATGCCATCAGTGAATATGAACCTAAATACTATTGATTGGAGAATAAAATGCGTGATTTTTTTAAGAGTCTTAATTTCAAATTGATTTTATGTCTGATTGCAATGCTTATAGGAATCATGCTGTATTCAGTAACACAAAGTGGTCATTCAGTCGGAGGTTCACAGTTTGTAAACACCATTTCAAAACCATTCCGTTATGTTTCATCTGCAATCTCCGACAATCTCGGCATAAAAATTGATTATTTCCTCAATTCACAAAAATATTATGAAAAAAATCTTGAACTTGAGTCAGAAATAAGTGAACTCAGAAACAATATGGTTGATTACGAAAACAAAAAAAAAGAACTTGAAGAGCTGAGAAAATTTATAGGCATAAAAGAAGAACATAATGATTACACATTATCCCCTCCATGCAAAGTAATTGCATACACAGCAAATGACCCGTTCTGCTCATTTATAATTGACAGAGGCAGCAATGACGGAATTTCAATACATGATCCGGTAGTAACATCAGCCGGACTTGTTGGCTCAGTTGTTGAGGTTTCTGAAAAATATTCCACAGTCCGTACAATTCTTTCACCTGATCTTTCAATAGGTGTAACAATAAAGGGAAAATCAGATACAGGTATACTTGAAGGTGACATAAAATATTCCTCAGAAGGACTAAGCCAGATAATTTACATTGAAAAAGACAGCAGCATCAAAAAAGGTGATACGATTGTAACAACAGGAAGCAGCGGACTTTTCCCTGCTGATTATCTCGTAGGCAAGGTTACCGAGACAGGAAGTGCACAGAGCGGCTTATCAAATTTTGCTGTTCTTGAACCGTTTGTCGATGTATCCAAGCTTACAAGTGTTATGGTCGTTACCTCATTCAACGGAAAGGGCGAGGTTAATGAATATTAAACTTGTTTCCTCCAAACGAAAGCGGAAATTTGCGCTTATGCGATGGAGCATATTTTCACTGATTATATGGTTTACATTTATTTTTATGACAACCGGAAGTTTCACAAAGCCTGAAATACTTATACCTCTGGCTCTGTGCATTTCAATGAGTGAGGATGAACTCGTAAGTGCTGTCACAGGAATTTTCTGCGGACTACTTAATGATATAGCCCTTGGCAAACTTATAGGCTATAACGCTATACTTCTTCTGCTTGGATGTGTCTGTACATCACTTCTGTTTACACATCTTCTCAGAAAAAGTTTTCTCAACATATTCATTCTTACTATTTTTTACTCATCAATCTGTTTCCTGCTGGACTATTTTTTCTATTACGTTATATGGGATTACAGCAATACAGACATTTTACTTAAAAAATTTATGCTGCCTGAATTTTTACTTACTATTTTTTCCCTGATAATTATTTACCCTTTCATAAAATTTATCAGAAAACATTTTACACTTCGCAAAATGCATACATTAAATGAAAATGATGCTCTTATAAAGGATTAGGATGTTAATATGAATATTTTTACAGACAGATTCAGAACCGTACTGATTATCTGCGGTGTAATTTCAACAGCTGCACTTGGCAGTGTAAAACTTATGAAAATACAGATAGTTGACAGCAATGATTATACCGAGAAAACTCCGTTATCATACACTGCCGAGCAAATAATACATGCAACAAGAGGAGAAATCAAAGATGTAAACGGAGTTCCGATTGTTGAAAACAAGCTTGGCTTTAATGTTACAATTGAAAAATCTTCTTTTCCTTCGGATAACGAGAAAGCCAACGCCGTAATTTTTAAAATAGCTGATTTTCTTATAAAAGAGGGTTATGATTATCATGACTCTCTGCCTGTTTCAAAATCACTTCCCTATGAATATTCCAGCAAGGATGAATCTGACATATCACGGTTCAAATCCCTGATAGGTGTAAATGTCTACGCAACAGCAGAAAACTGCATTGACAAACTGATCGTTGACTACAAAATCTCTGATGATTATACTGATGAGCAAAAAAGGATAATTGCAGGAATACGTTACGAAATGAATATACGTGATTTTTCATTGAGTAACGTCTTTACTCTTTGTGAGGATATAAATATTGATACTGTATCAAAAATAAAGGAACTGAGCGTAGATCTTCCTGGAGTCGAAATAGCAGAAGATGCTATCAGAACAAATCCTGTTACAGATATTATACCTCATGAGATCGGAACAGTAGGTCCGATTTACGCTGAGGAATATGATGAACTTAAAAATCTGGGATATTTTCTTAATGATTCTGTCGGAAAAAGCGGTCTGGAAAAAGGCATGGAAAGCTATCTTAAAGGAAAAAACGGTATCCGTGAAATAACTGTACAGAACAATTCCTTGATATCATCTGAAATTACAGAACCTCCTGTTCCCGGAAACACATTGAGACTTACAATAAATAATGATTTTCAGCGTGACGTTCAGTCTATACTTGAAAATTTTATGAAATATCTGAATACTGAAGTTAAGGACATGACTGATGTCAACTCAGGAGCAATAGTTGTTCTTAACGCAAAGAATAATGACGTCCTTGCTCTTGCTACAGCACCGACATATAATCTCAATGATTATATAGAAAACTATTCAGATGTTCTTAACCGTGAAGGTACACCTCTTCTTAACCGCGCAACTGATGGTCTTTACCGACCTGGTTCGGCATTTAAACCCGTGACAGCAACAGCTGGTCTTAATGAAGGCTTTATTACACCTGACAGTACATTTTACTGCGGTCAGAAATACAGATACATTGATGTAGACAAAAACTGTACCGGATATCACTCAAATATAAGCGTAACAGAGGCTATCCGTGTATCGTGCAATATATTCTTTTATGAGCTTTCACAGCTTACAGGAATTAAGAACATAGTGAAATACGGAAATCTATACGGTCTCGGAACACATCTCGGACTCGAAAGCGGAGATACCGTAGGCTATGTCGCATGCCCTGAAGTCGTAGAGGAGCTCGGTGGCACATGGTATGCGGGAAATCTTCTGGACGCAGCGATCGGTCAGTCTGAAACAATGATAACTCCGCTTCAGATGGCGGTGCTCGCATCTACAATCGGCAACAAAGGCGTAAGATATCAGCCTCATCTTGTAGACAGCATATATGATTATCTCGGAAACAAAATTGATGATGTTGAACCATTCGTTGCAGAGACTATAAATGCAAATTATGATTATGTATTTCCATCTATAATCCAGGGTATGATAGGCGCTTCACAGAATACGCCTGACGGTGAGTTCTCACTTAACGGTCTGGGATATGATGTAGCAATAAAAACAGGAACACCTCAGACTACATCAAGTAAGGACACCAATACAACAGTAATAGGCTTTGCACCTGCAGATGATCCTGTTATCGCATTTGCTGCTGTTATTGAAAAAGGCACAGATTCCAAATATCTTGTCAGAAAAATTATTGATTCCTATAATTCTCATTACAGCAATAAAATCAGCTGATAATCCTATCGTTTTTTATTATATATTATACAATATATACAAATCAAAATAAACAAATCATACATTACTACAATTTTAGAATTTAATAAAAAAATGACTTTGACAAAATCATTATTTATGGTACAATATAATTATATAAATTATCTGATTAACGACCCAATAAATGACATAGCACTATATTAAATCTTAATTGAAAGGAGTTTAATATGTCTAAAGTAATAGCCGTTACCTCCGGCAAAGGAGGAACCGGAAAGACTTCCATCTGCTCCGGGCTCGGATATTCTCTTGCCAAACAGGGCAACAGAACATTAATCATTGAACTTGATTTCGGACTTCGTTGTATTGATATTATTTTTTCGCTACAGAACAAAATAAAATATGACCTTGGGCATGTTCTTTCAGGACAGTGCGATATTCTTCAGGCCGTGACACAAACCCCTATGGCAAGCAATCTCAGTGTTGTATGTGCACCTGAGAATCCATTTACTGTTGTTATTGCAGAACAGATTAAAAACATATGTACTCAGATAAGGAAATACTATGATTTCATTATAATTGATACAGGTGCCGGAATAAATTCACATGTATTTGATATAGTACAACAGGCAGACCTTATACTTGTAGTCACTACACCTGATCCTATATGCATACGTGATGCAAAAATGATGTCTGATGCTTTTTATACAAAAGGAAATCAGCGGCAGAGACTTATAATAAACAAAGTTTCCAGACTCGCTATTGACAACTTGCTCATTCACGACCTTGACGAAACCATAGACACAATAGGCGTACAGCTTATCGGTGTTATTCCTGAGGATTATCAGCTCGTAGCTGCAACAGGAACCGGTCAGCCTATTCCGTATGGTTCTCCTAGTCTTATTGCATTTGATGCAATATCAAAGAGAATAAAGAATGAAAATATACCGCTTACAATCAAATTTTAATATACACAAATACAGATATCATTAAGGTATATCTGTTATAAAGAAAGGAATATCAGTATGACTATAGCTTTAATAGCACATGACTCAAAAAAAGAATTAATGGTTCAGTTCTGCATAGCTTACTGCGGAATTCTCTCAAGAAACCATTTATGCGCAACAGGCACAACAGGAAAACTTGTAAGTGAATCTACAGGACTTAATATTCAAAGATATCTAAGTGGCTCACAGGGCGGTGACCAGCAGCTGTCTTCACGTATTTCATGCGGAGAAATAGATATCCTTCTGTTTTTCAGGGATCCTATTACACCTAAGGCAAATGAACCTAATGACATTGAGTTACTGAGACTCTGTGACGTTCACAATGTGCCTGTGGCAACAAACATTGCGACAGCTGAAGCGCTTATTCTTGCTCTTGAAAGAGGAGATCTGGATTGGCGTGCATATGGAACACCTGAATTTTAATACTTAATTTTATTTACGGAAGGATTATATTTATAATATGGCTTTAACAGTTCAAAGACCACTTGGTACCGGAGATGTTACACCGGCAGAAATAAACAAATGGTATACAGTAGAACAGATTGCTCAGAGTACAGCACAGACATACGGTTTTAATGAAATCAGATTTCCTACATTTGAAAACACTGACCTGTTCCTGCGTTCAGTAGGTGAAACAACCGATGTAGTACAGAAAGAAATGTATTCTGTTATAGCAAAAGAAAGCAAGTTCACATTAAGACCTGAAGGAACAGCGGGAACTATACGTGCAGTAATGCAGAACGGAATGCTCAATGATGCTCTCCCTCAGAAGGTTTTTTATCTTGTTTCCTGTTTCAGACATGAAAGGCCTCAGGCAGGCAGACTCAGAGAATTTCACCAGTTTGGTGCTGAAATGATAGGAAGTGCCTCACCTTTTGCTGATGCTGAAATGATCTCAATGGCACATGATTTCTTAGACAGACTTGGTCTTAAGAACATTGAACTTAATATAAACTCCATAGGATGTCCTTCATGCCGCGCTGAATATCATAAAGCACTCAGAGAATATTTTGGGGAAAGAAAATCTGACCTTTGCGAAACATGTCTTAGCAGACTTGAGAAAAATCCTATGCGTATACTCGACTGCAAAAGTCCGGTATGCTCCGATATTGCCCAGGATGCACCGATTATTTCCGATTATCTGTGTAACGAATGCTCTGAGCATTTTAAAAAACTTAAAGATATTCTGACATCTATGAATATCGCATACAAAGTAAACCCTAAGATTGTAAGAGGTCTTGATTATTATACAAAAACCGTTTTTGAATTTATAACAACCGATATTGGCGCACAGGGTACTGTATGTGCAGGAGGTCGCTATGACGGTCTTGTAAAGGAGCTTGGTGGTCCTCAGACACCGTCTCTCGGCTTTGCTGCAGGTATTGAACGTCTGATAATGACAATGGAAAAGCAGGGATGCGATTTCATGGAGAAATCAAAATGTGATCTTTACATTGTACCAATGGGACAGAGTGCACTTGAAAAGGCTGTAGTTATTGCAAAAGGACTTCGTACTGAAGGCTATACAGTAGAATACGACCTTATGAACAGAAGTCTCAAAGCACAGATGAAATATGCAAATAAAACAGGTGCTGTTTACACAATGGTCCTTGGTGATAATGAAATACAATCAGGTATGGTAAATATCAAGAATATGCAAAGCGGAAAAGAAATTGAGCTTGCCCTCGACAATTCTTTTGTTGATAATTTTTCAAATGAAGCAGTTGCAGCTATGCTTAACTGCGAAGAAGCAGAAAAATTTATAAATGGCCTAGAAAAATAAACAAAAATCAGGGATATCCTTATCTTCAGGATTCCCTTAATTTTTGATTACCGGAAAGGATAAATATCAATGGCAGATAACATGATAGGTTTAAAACGAACTCACTACTGCGGTGATGTAGAAGGCATCGGAAATGAAGTTACAGTAGGCGGATTTGTTCAGAAAATAAGAGATCTCGGCAATCTTATATTTATAGATTTAAGAGACAGAACAGGTATAGTACAGCTCGCATTCAATGACAATACTGCAAGGGGTATTTTTGAAAAAGCTGCTTCATGCAGATCTGAATTTGTACTTATGGCAAAAGGCACAGTAGCTAAAAGAGCAAGTGTGAATCCTGACATCAGAACAGGTGAGATAGAAATCATCGTTTCAGATTTAAGAATACTTGCAAAAGCCCAGACAACTCCTTTTGAAATTCAGAATGAAACAAAGGTAAATGAAGAACTCAGATTAAAATACAGATATCTTGATCTCCGCAGACAGCCGCTTCAGCAGAATCTCATCATGCGTCATAAAATTGCAAAGGCTGCAAGAGAATATTATTATCAGAACGGATTTATCGAAATAGAAACACCTATGATGATGAAATCCACTCCTGAAGGAGCAAGAGATTATCTTATTCCATCAAGAGTCCACAACGGAAAGTTCTATGCGCTTCCGCAGTCACCTCAGATTTACAAGCAGCTTCTGATGATCTCAGGTATGGATAAATATATACAGCTTGCACGTTGCTTCCGTGATGAAGATTTAAGAGCAGATCGTCAGCCTGAATTTACACAGATAGATATTGAAATGTCATTTGTTGATGTTGAAGATATACTTGAATCTACAGAAGGTTTTATTTCATACCTGTTTAAAACTGTTCTTGGAAAAGATATCTCACTTCCTATACAGCGTCTGACATACACTGATGCAATGAACCGTTATGGTTCAGATAAACCTGATACAAGATTCGGTATGGAGATAAATGATATTTCAGATATTGTTAAATCATGTGGTTTTGGTGTATTCACTTCAGCTATTGAAAACGGAGGAAGTGTCCGTGCAATAGTTGCCAGGAATGCTGCTTCTGTACTTACCAGAAAAGAAATTGATAAGCTTACAGAAATGTCAAAGGGTATCGGTGCAAAAGGTCTTGCATATATAAGATGGGTAGATGAAAAGCCATCATGTTCATTTTCAAAATTTATGACAGATGATGAAATATCACAAATTTTAAATACAATTGACTGCAAGCAAGGTGATGTTGCATTGATCGTTGCAGACAAAAACAAGGTAACACTGCCTGTTCTCGGCGCATTGAGACTTCATGTTGCCAGGAAGCTTGACATTATCCCTGACACATACAACTTCCTCTGGATTACAGAATTCCCGTTCTTTGAATGGGATGAAGAAAGTAATTCATGGCTTGCAATGCATCATCCTTTTACAATGCCTATGAACGAATGTCTTCAGTATCTTGATACAGCACCTGAAAAAGTATTTGCCAAAGCTTATGATCTTGTACTTAATGGAATTGAGCTTTCATCAGGCTCAATGCGTATAACTGATTATGAGCTCCAGCAGAAGATGTTCAGGGCACTCGGACTTACTGAAGAAGAAATTCAGGCAAAATTCGGATTCCTTGTTGAAGCCTACAAATATGGTGCACCACCGCACGGTGGTCTTGGAATTGGTCTTGACAGACTTTCAATGCTTATGTGTGGATGCGACAGTCTGAAAGATGTTACAGCATTTCCTAAGGTTCAGAATGCAAGCGAACTTATGTCAGAATGTCCGTCACAGGTTGACAAGGAAAGCCTTGATATTCTCGGAATCAGTTTAAAAGAAAAATAAAATAGATCATAGATCAGGGAATGGCAAACAGTTATTCCCTGATCCTTTTGTTTACTTTAGACAAAATATAATAAAATGTATTGTTTTTTTGAAGTAAATAATGTATAATGAGTACACATTATAAAAAAGGGGGACTAAAAATATGAGACTTTTAACGAGATCGGACTTTGATGGACTTGTATGCGGAGCTTTGCTTATTGAAGTAGGGATTATAGATTCATGGAAATTTGTTCATCCTAAAGATCTTCAGGATGGACTGATACCAATTGATAAAAATGATGTTCTTGCAAATGTTCCATTTGTAGAAGGATGCGGACTTTGGTTTGATCACCATTCAAGTGAATTTGAACGAAACGAGCTTGAGGGAAAATACAAAGGTGAAAGCAGAATGGCTCCTTCCTGTGCACAAATTATTTATGATTATTACGGAGGAGAAAAACGCTTTTCACATTTTAACGATATAATGGAGGCTGTTGACAAGGTAGACTCAGGTCAACTTACAATTAAAGAAGTTCTTGAACCTGATGGTTGGATACTTGTGGGGTTCCTTATGGACCCGCGTACAGGACTCGGTCGTTTCAGGAATTTTACAATAAGCAACTATCAGCTTATGGAAAAGCTTCTTAACTGTTGCAGAACTATGTCTACAGATGAAATTCTTGCCCTGCCTGACATACAGGAACGAATTGAAGTGTATAAAAAACAGAATGAACTTTTTATACAAATGATAAAGGAACATACTGAAATTCAGAAAGATGTTATAATAACTGATCTGCGAGGAGTAAATACAATATACTCAGGAAACAGATTTACAATTTACAGCCTGTATCCTGAGCAGAACATCTCTGTATGGATTGTAAACGGAAAAGGCGGCAAAGGATGTTCATGTGCCGTTGGTCACAGCATACTTAACAGAACATCAATAGTAAATGTAGGTAGTCTTATGCTCAAATACGGCGGAGGCGGTCATCGTGTTGTAGGAACATGCCAGTTCTCTGATGAATCAATGGCCGAAAATGTTACTTTACTTATTGATGAAATAGTAAACTACAAAAATACATATTAAATATATAAAAATCCGGAATTATCACAAAATGATAGTCCGGATTTTTTATTTCTACTCCTTAAAACGGCTTGACCATATATAATTAACGTTGTATAATTATATATAGTTACTGCATCTTTTATACAAATATATGAACAACTATTAGAAATTAGTTTCTATTAATCTGACTCTATTTATATATTTTCTGACTTAACAACCAGCTGTACGTATAAATTTGAAAGTTACGTAAAGTTTAACAATAACTAAAATCTACATCACCTTTTGAAAGGAAAAAAAAATGTCAACAGAAAAAAATAACGAAGCACAGGATACATTGAAATTTAAAATTCCGACCAATAACGCTGTTCCATCAGACAGCACAAAGGTTTTTAAAGTTTCTAAAAAGCCCGGATCACCGGAAAGAAATAGTACAGCAGGGTCAATGAAACGGATGCCTGAACAGCAGTCACAGCATCATAGTACAAGAAGACCTCAGCCTCAATCCCACAGTGCAGGTCAACGTCCTGCAGACCCCAGGCAGCCTTTAAAAAGTATAAACCCTGATAATAGTGCTCCCCCTGTTAAGAATGTTCAGACAGCACCTAAAAAGAAAAAGAAAAAAAGAAGCCCATTCAGCAGGTTGATGTTTACAGTTTTTTTGATTGCAATCCTCTTATTTACGGTTTATTCTGCATTTGCTTTATATTATATAACAAAGGTATCCCCTATTGAAAATACAGGTCAGTATAAAAATAATGAAAGCAATATGCTGTATTCATCAGATGTTAAAAATATACTAGTTATAGGAACAGATGCCAGGGATACATCGACAAGAGGTCTTTCTGACTCCATGATACTTATGTCAATAAATAAAAAGAATAAAAAAATACAGATGACATCATTTATGCGTGATATGTATACAGAAATAGAAGGATACGGTTCTGAAAAACTAAATGCCGCATATTCATACGGAGGCTGTGAGCTTTTGATAAATACTATTGAAGACAGCTTTCATGTAAGGATCGACGGATGCGTAACTGTAAACTTTTCGGCCGTAGCGTATATCGTTGATGCTGTAGGAGGAGTTGAGATCACTGTATCAGACTCGGAAGCAGAAGCAATAAATACTATTCTGTACAGCGAAGTAAATGAAATAATGGGTGATGATCCTGATTCTGATTTTCTGCCTGGTGCAGGAAAGTATAAGCTAAGCGGAAAACAGGCTCTTTCATACAGTCGTATACGGTATGTAGGTGATGCAGACTTTGAAAGAACACAGCGCCAGCGTACTGTAGTAAACCAGATACTTGCAAATATGAAATCTGTAAATCCAATTACTCTCAATAAAAATATTAAAAAAGCACTTCCTTACATTGGTACAGATCTTTCTGTATCTGATATGTATCTCCTTTCTTTAAGATTACCGATGCTTCTTATAGGGTATGATATTCAACAGTACAGAATTCCTGCTGAGGATACATGGTGGTATGATGAAACTGGAGACGGACAGTCAATACTCGGTGTTGATTTTGCAGCAAATACACAGATAATAAAAGAAAAAATATATCTGTCGTAGTTGTTTTTACTATCAGGTATTAGAGGGCAGGGTTATGAAAATTCCTGAGGTTTTTGCAGGGCTTTCCGATCGCCCTGCACCTTCGGGTACATATCTGGTCCTAATATAATATTTTCCTTCATGATATATTGCTTAAGATGTGCCAGATCACCGAGATTTACGTCCCCATCCCCTGTTACATCTGCTGCATAAAGCTGATTCTGATCAAAACTTACATCCTTCAGAAGATACTGACTGAGAATTGTGAGGTCAGTAATATCAACATTACTATTATTATTAACATCACCGTATATTACTTTCTTAACTTCCTCATAAGTTGTTTCGGGTGCCCCAGTTGTTGTAACCGTATGTGACGACGTAGTTACTGCGGATACTGTGGTTGTCTGATGTGTAGTTACAGGTTCTGACGAATCAATATACATTTTATCCATTCGTTCCTCAAAATCAAACTTATTTTTTATTCCGTCAGCAAATACATTTTCAGCTGTATATTCTGAAATTGTGTATTCCGGTATCTGAGGTCTGTCACTATTTATGGCTGCACCCCTACCAAATGATCTGTACTCACAAAAACGCGCATTTTTATAAAGATTTCCGCTCATATCACTGTATGCTGTGTTTACAACGCACGGTCCCATATAGCAGTTTACAACTGCCATAGCAGCGTCTGCACCCCACGGTCGTCCAAGCCTGTAGCTGCCGTCAGTAATACCGTTTTCAACCGTAAATCTGCAGTTGCTGAAAACAAATCCGTATCTGCTGCTTATATCTGTTCGGGGTGCGGTAAAGCAGCCATCCTTCTTATATGGTGTATACCTTCCAACTATATCGCAGTCGTGAAAATATGAACGTCCCCTCCCGTAAATAAAGTCAACGTTTCCTGTAATAAAACATTTATAGAAATATTGTCGTGCTATAACTGATGACGATAATGAATCGGCAAGTAGTGTATCCTGAAGGCTTACAAATCTTACATTTGAAAAAACAGCACGATCCGCAAGTACACAGACAGCATCTGCCTGTTCACCACTTCCGTTTTTATATTCATACGAATTTTCTACAGTCAGATTTTCAAGTGAAAAATTATCAGCTGATGCATTTATCTTCATGCAGTTTCTCTCTGTCATACTGTTTGTATCTTTTGATGCAACTGAATAAAATATTTTTGTTTTAAGACTATCCTGACCTATTATACTGATATCCTTACCACTGACAATTACCATTTCATTATAACTACCATTTTTTACAAAAATAACTGTACCAGGTACTGCAGCCTGAAGTGCTGCACCTATTGAATTATACACACGATGACCGTCAATCAGATTTCCGTTATTGCCGTAATATAACTTGTCTACTACCATGTCATAGCTCTGCATAAAAACGTAATTGAATGTTTTTCTGGTTACCATACCGAAACTGTCCGTAAAATACAGATTTACATCATTTCTTCCCGGCAAAAGCATACCATTCAAAGAAAATGTTCCACCCTGAACAATTTTTGTATCACACACAGATACTCTGTTAATTTCAAGTTTTATTATGCCTGCTCTGTTGACTTTACCCGAAATTGATATTTCAGGATCAGTAACCGTATCATCAGACTTAGAAATAATAAAAATCTGGGATGAGTTGTCATAAGCATATGGCGATATTGATACTGTACTTAATGCACCTGCATAATTATAATCGGATTTTACAGCTAATACATTTAAAGTACACATCAGACAGAAAACTACTGCCACACATTTTGGATAATACATTCTCAAAATTATGCCCCCTTACAATTAATTTACTTTTTTATTATACCATATATCTATTCTTTTTTCTATAAACAAAAT
>CALMUA010000246.1 GCA_937872775.1 uncultured Ruminococcus sp. | reverse complement strand
GTAGAGCAGCTGATTTGTAATCAGCAGGTCGGGGGTTCGAGTCCGTCCACCAGCTCTTCAAGTTCTGTACTTCAGAGTCTTGACAAGTAATTTAAAGTGTGGTATACTTTAAAAGCTGTGCTGGTGTAGCTCAGTTGGTAGAGCAGCTGATTTGTAATCAGCAGGTCGGGGGTTCGAGTCCGTCCACCAGCTTCAACATAATATGGGAGAGTTCCCGAGCGGCCAAAGGGGGCAGACTGTAAATCTGTTGCTTTCAGCTTCGATGGTTCGAATCCATCTTCTCCCATCAGTAAATTTCCTACATTTTATGTAGGAAATTTTTTATGCTTTGATTTTTTGGCATTATTATCAGTATATTCTTCAAAGTCATTATATTATTGTATTTATAGACTATAATTTAATTTTTTTGAAAAGTAGTATTGACTCACCCATTTTGAGGAGGAAATAAATTTATGATTAGAAACGATTTGAGAAACATCGCAATTATAGCCCACGTTGACCACGGCAAAACAACTTTAGTTGACGAAATGCTAAAACAAGGCGGTGCATTCAGAGAAAATCAGGCTGTTACTGAAAGAATAATGGACAGTAATGACCTTGAAAAAGAACGTGGTATTACTATTCTTGCAAAAAATACTTCTGTATGCTATAAGGAGACGAAAATCAACATTATAGACACACCAGGACATGCTGACTTCGGGGGTGAAGTTGAACGTGTACTTAATATGGTAGACGGTGTTATTTTACTAGTTGATGCCGCAGAGGGTCCTATGCCTCAGACTCGTTTTGTTCTCTCAAAGGCTTTGGAAATGGGACATAAGATAGTAATTGTTGTAAATAAAATAGACAAGCTTGATGCAAGACTTGATGAAATAGGTGACGAAGTTCTTGAACTTCTTCTTGACCTTGATGCAAATGAAGAACAGCTTGAAAGTCCTATACTTTTCTGCTCAGGAAGAAGCGGTACAGCTTCATTGAGTCAGTATGAAGCAGGTACTGATCTGACTCCTTTGTTTGATACTATTGTAAGCTATATTTCCCCTCCGGAAGGTGACGAAACACAGCCTCTTCAGATGCTTGTTTCCTCAATCGACTACAATGATTACGTAGGCCGTGTCGGTATCGGACGTATAGAACGTGGTTCTATAAAATCAGGACAGAATGTTACTATCGGTGATCATTTCAATTCAAAGAAGCCTTATAACGCCAAGATAGTAAGCGTTCTTCAGATTCAGGAACTTAAAAGAGTACCTGTTCAGGAAGCTACTGTTGGTGATATAGTATGGATAAGCGGTATTGAAAACATTACAATAGGTGATACTATATGCGATTCTAATGTAGAATTTGAAGCACTCCCTGTTGCAAAAATAAGCGAACCTACAGTTCAAATGACATTCTCAGTAAACGATAGTCCGTTTGCCGGAAGAGAAGGAAAATTCGTAACATCAAGACAGCTTCGTGACAGACTCTTTAAAGAAATTTTAAAGGATGTATCACTCAGAATTACAGAAACTGAAAATACAGATTCATTTTCTGTATGCGGCAGAGGTGAAATGCATCTTTCTATTTTAATTGAAAACATGCGTCGTGAAGGCTATGAGCTTTCAGTATCAACTCCTCGTGTTCTTTTCAAAGAAATAGACGGTGAGAAATGCGAACCAATGGAGCTTCTCGTAGTAGACGTTCCTGAAGACTGCGTAGGTTCTGTAATTGAAAAGATGGGTACAAGGAAAGGCGAAATGCTCACAATGCATCCTCAGGGAAGCAGAATGAGACTTGAATTCTCAATTCCTGCAAGAGGTCTTTTCGGATACAAGAGTGAGTTCCTTACAGACACCAAAGGCGAAGGCGTTATGAACAGCGTGTTCAACGGATACGAAAAATACAAAGGTGACATTCCAAGAAGAAAAACTGGTTCACTTATCTCATTTGAAACCGGTGAAGCTGTAACATACGGTCTGTTCAATGCACAGGAAAGGGGTTCTTTGTTTATAGAGGCCGGATTTGCTGTATATGAAGGAATGATCGTTGGTGTATCACCAAAAGCAGAAGATCTCGTTGTTAATGTATGTAAGAAAAAGCATCTTACAAATACGCGTGCCAGCGGTAGTGATGATGCGTTAAGACTTGTTCCTTCAAGAAAATTAAGCCTTGAAGACAGCCTTGAGTTCCTTGCAGATGACGAACTTCTTGAAGTAACTCCTAAAACAATAAGAATCAGAAAGAAGATTCTTTCAAATACACTCCGTGCAAAAACAAGATCAAAGAGTTAAAAAAAATATAAAAAGGCTGCTTCCTCAATAGGTTGTAGCCTTTTTTCTAAAAAAAATTTTGATGGCAGAATCTATTCGATTCTGCCATCTGCTTTAGGGAGTTTTTTTACAGCCCCCTTAGATATGATTGATAAGCTATTATATTTATACTTTGATTATGAAAGAAGTAGGTTTTTGAGTTTAATAACGTCAATAATTGAAATTTTTCCGTCATTGTTGAAATCAGCATTACTTTGACCCGTTGGTGAGAGTGTAACCTTTCCGATCATTACCTGTATTAATTTTACAACATCTACTGACGTTACTGTACCGTTGCAGTCTACATCACCTTTGAGATTTTTTGAGGTAGATGAAGTTGTAACAGGTGGTTTTGTTGTTGTAGTTGTTGTAGTTGTTGTAGTAACAGGAGGATTTTCGCTGCCTGACGAAGCTTTGAACAGATTGCGGAAGAAGTTGTAGAAGAGAGGCGTTCCGACGCTTGCATCGTGTCCGGCGCCCTGAACTTCAAACCAGATGTTGTCTGTTCCATTTTTGTCATAAAGTTCATGATACTGTTTAGGGAATGTTCCTACGACCTGATCTGCTGTACCGCCACCTATCATAAGGATATACGGTTTTGGTGAAGTGAATTTGAATTCAGCTTCTGTCATACTTCCACGATGATTAAGGAACGAATCCTGTGCAGGAACGATACCAGGTGCAGGGGATGAAGCACATACATATCCTATTTTGTCAGCTGCTTTCATGCCGATATAGAGTGACTCTCTGCCGCCCATTGAGAAACCGGCAATAGCTGTGTTTTCTCTTCCTTCTGCTACTGAGTAATGTTCAGACATATATGGCATAAGGCTTTCTGTAAGATCATAAAGGAAATCATCATAATGATCAGTGGACTCCTGGGTGATTCCGGATGGTCTTTCAGCATTAGGGTCTGTATACATCTGTGTGAATACGATGATGAACGGCTTTACTTCACCCTTTGCAATAAGGTTTGAAGCCATTTCACGAATGCCCCAGCCTGTGAGAAGATCGTCTTCGCCGCCCATAATACCATGGTTCATATAAAGTACAGGATATTTCTTGCTTTCAGAATAGTTCGGAGGGAGCCATACGTTTGCAGGCTTGTTTCTCTGAGCCTTCTTTGAATAGTATGTAATCTTTGTAGTTTTTCCTTTGTCGCCGCTCTTTACATCAGCAGGAACATTAGGAGTAAAGTTTGCTCTTGCTTCTTCCATATAATTGTTTGAAGAAGTGCTGCTGCCAGGATTTGTAGTGCCTGGTTTTGTAGTAACCGGCTTTGTAGTACCAGGATCTGTTGAGCTGCTTCCGTCTGATGTAAGTTTTACATCATCGATAAAGAAGTCAATAAGATCTGCTGATGTAGGTGATTCTGTATATGCAGTCTGAACATACAGAGAAATATCTGTTGCACCAGCCGGAATTGAGAAGTCACCTGATAACTCAGTCCATTTGCCTGTGCTGCATGTTGCATCAGTAATGTTATCATATGATGTTTCTCCGCCTTTTGTATACTGTACGCCTAAAGTAAATGATGATGAACTGTAGTTCGGATCCTGATATCCTGCGTAAAGATCGATAGAATATGAACCTCCGGCTTTAAGTTCTGATGAAGCATTTGAGAAGCCCTGCCATGACTGTTTTCTACCTGAAACATAAAGTGACTGACTTCCACCATGCTTGAACGAAGTTGAAAGCTTAACAGAAGGATCTTCTCCACGTGTTGTCCAGTCAGTGCCTTTTCCTTCAAAGCTGTCAGAAACGCCTGTGCCTGATCCTGAAGGAGTTATAACAGATACTTTAGGAACGGTCTGGCCCGGTGTTGAAGGAGTATCACTAGTACCCGTTGATGCATTCGGATTAGCTTCGCCCATAATGAGTTCATTCTTTTTAACGTTAGCTTTACCACTTGAACGGTAGCCTTCGACGTTAAGGGCAACTTCGTACATATTACCCATAGTGAGACCGGCTTTTTCCCACGCTTTGAAGTGGTTTGAAACTGTGATAGTACCCTTGAGGTTCTTCATGGTGTTAACCTGTGCAGGGTTTGTCTTTCTTACGCTCCAGTACTGAGGGAATGTCTCGGTACCATGAATAGATGGCTGATTGTTACGCATTGTTTTGTAAATGTCATACTGATTTCCATCTGAAGTAACTGTGCCAAGAGAGGTTGCCTGTCCTGGTGGTCTCCAATCACCCCACGCTTCTACGATATAGTACTCTACAGTAGGGTCTTCGGTCCAACCGTAAACGCACATATAGGAATTACCCATAGGCTGGTAATCAACATCATAGTTAATGGCGATGTTTCCGTAATCCTGATATTTTTTTGTGCTGCCAAGTTTCTTACCAGTACGGAACAGACAGTTTTCGATACTGCTCCATGAACAGCTGAATGCACCATTACTTCCGAGTTGCATATCAACAGATCCGCTACCATTCTGATTCCAGAGTTCGTAATCGTAACCGTCTACATTTCCTTTTTTCTGTTGATCAGCTGCTTTTACAACAGATACATCTGAATAAAGTCCAGAAGCAGGAACAAGAGTAAGCCCCACTAAAAGTGCTGTGAAACAAGATATAAATTTTTGTTTCATTATATCACCTCTTTCTGTTTATATTGTACTATTTAATTATTACTATGTCAAGTTCGATATAATTTTTTTTGCTTAAGTATAATTAATTGTGCACAATGCACAATTTTTTTTTAAAAAAAATTGTTTCAGGATAAATAAATCCAATTTTTTTGGATAAAAAGTAAGTAAAAAAATATTATTTTTGCATATTAATTTACATTATGCATATTTTAGAATGGTCTATTTTTATAGCAGATTTTTTTATTTGTAATATTTTTTATCTAAGTAAATTTAATAATTTTTTTAAGTAAAAAAAATACCTTTGAAAAGTAAAAAAAATACCATATATATCATATGTGAAAATATGCTGGGAATTATCACATATGTGAATATTTGTTTCCCGGTAATATTTAAATATCTAAAATCGTTTTCGGTTTATTTACATATTTTTGAGGGCGGAACCGAAAAGATTCCACCCTCGTGTTTCGGGGAGTTTTTTACAGCCCCTTTTATTTTTTTACTTTGACTCTGTCACAAGTTTTAAAATAAGCTTCGAACACATATCAATTCCTAATGAATCACTGTTAAGGCATAAGTGATAGTTGTCCTTTGCACCCCACTTCTGGCCCGTATTAAGATTATAATAGGTTGATCTCTTTTTATCATGCTTTCTGAGAACAGAATAAACCTCATCCTGGTCTATCCCATACTGTTCAACTGCACGCTTTGCACGCATTTCCTGATTAGCATAAATAAATACATTCAGGATATCATCTCGTATTTCCTTAAGTATACTGTCAGCACATCTGCCTACAATAACACATGGTCCTTTTTGCGCTAATGATTTAATTATTTCTCGTTCTTCAATATATATTTTGTCATTTAACGGAAGAGACGTTGATGCACTTATATTGCTCATTAATGACATGCTGTATAATAGACTGCTTGCCGCTGTTTCGTCAGCAAATCTTACATCTTCCGCAGACATTCCAAGCTTCTCAGCTGCCATATCAAAAATTTCTTTATTGTAAAATGGTATCCTAAGACCTTCAGCTACAGCTTTTCCTACATCTCTTCCACCACTTGCATACTCTCTTCCTATAGTTATTATATTAATTTTTCCCATAAAATGCGCCTCCTTTTTCAGATAATATATTTTA
>CALMUA010000245.1 GCA_937872775.1 uncultured Ruminococcus sp. | reverse complement strand
ATACTAAAAATTGGGATTTTTAAAGTCTTTTAAAATAAAAAAGGAGTATAAAAATATGAAAAAAAAATAAAGGTATGAAAATATATAGACAGAAAAAGAAAAATGGTAAAAATTCAAATCAGATTTTATCCCTTCTTGGTACATGTGCAGTAGTATTCGGTGTTGGTATATTTGGATATTATGTAGTTGCAGTTCCTGTATATGACCTTATAACTTCTGCAGGAGACGATACATCAGACAGTAGTTCATCACAAACAGCTGAAGTAACGACTGCTCCGAAGATCACTGAAAATAGTGAGACGACTGTTTCATCAGCAAAAAAGATTTTTTCAGATTTAGATGAGAAAACATCATCTGAAACAACGAAGCCAGCGGTAACAACTGCTCCGGATTCAACAAAAACAACAAAACCTTCAGAAACCAAAACTGAGGCACAGGTTACAAGAGCTCCGGTTTTATCAGATGAAGGGGGATCATATTATCTTACAACCTCTGATATATCTGACCTTAATACACTTGTAGACAGATTAAACAATATACATGGTTACAGCTCTGTAGTTCTTCCTCTTAAAGTTACAGGAGGAAAGCTTTACTATAAATCAAATGTTGAAACGGCATCACTGTCAGGAGTCATTTCATCTGATGTTTCCCTTTATGATATGGTAAGAATCATATCTGAGTGTGGAATGGAGCCTGTAGCAGAAATAAGCACGATAGCAGATAATATTTATCCGCTTACATATAAAAAATCAGCATATCAGTTTGATGATGGTGTTACCGGGGAATGGCTTGACAATAAACCTGATCAGGGTGGAAAACCATGGATTTCACCTTTTTCTGATTACACAATAAGCTATCTGTCAGACATTACGAGTGAAATAACCAGTGCAGGAATCAAGAAGGTAATATGCACGGATACATATTTTCCAGCTTTTCGTGATAAGGATTTAGGTTACATAGGCGATCTGGTAAATCCTGAAACCCGCTATAAAGGGCTTACAGATCTTATCAATACATTAAACAGTAAAGCTTCAGCAAACAATGGTGAGGTAATGCTTTCGGTATCTGCATCTGATGTGATAAATTCTTCATCTGAGGTATTCAAACCTGATGAACTGGGAAAAATGTCAGCAGTTGTTACAATAAATATGAACGATTTTTCCGGACAGAGTATCGGAGACATTATGAATAAAATTAAACATAAATCAGGCAGCATGAAAGTAGTTCCATGTATCATATCAAGTAGTGTATCAGCTTCTGATCTGACATCAATTGTAGATTCTCTTAGTAATTCAGGATATAAATATTATGTGGTCAAATAATTTATTTTCCCTGAAAAGTTATTTGCATTTTGAGGTATAAAAGTATGTAATTAAGTACAAGCTATATTTTTGTTTAAGACATAATCAGAACTTATACACCCGGAGCAATATGTCAGGAGCACAGTGATATATTATTTAAAATAAAAGAAAGGTAAACGTATGCACGAAACATTATCAGAATTTCTGAAGGGCTTTGGAGAACAGATAGTAACATTCAAAGGTTTTGCATGTGCATTTGCACTGCTGTTTGTTGACTTTTGTGCTATTGCTATTTTCTGCAAATCATATTCAGAAAAGAAATTTTGTCATAAGAAATGGAACAGGCGTTTTGAATACCTGGCATTAGTCGATGAAAACAGAGTAATTCCAATAGAAAATTCTGAAATACTGCTTGGCAGACACCGTTCTTCAGATATACAGTTTCCAGATTTATCTGTTTCACGTTATCATGCAGTACTGACATTTTCAGATGGCATACTTTTACTCGATGACCTGAATTCTAAATCCGGTACATATGTAAATGGGAAAAGAATAAAATCAGCAGTAATTAAAATAAATGATGAAATACGTATCGGAGCAATGATATTTTCTATTAAAAAAATAAAGGATGGAGATAATGGTAAAAGAAAAAAAGAAGCTTAATTATTTTTTTATAAGGCTTTTGATACTTCTGACTCATAGTATTCTTCTCGGAACTATATATCTGAATGGAAATTACACTGATATTATGGAGGTAATTAAGCTTTCAGCAGTAGTTCTTACTTCTGATATCATATATTTTATAATTGCAGGGTGTATGGAACAGGATACATATACAGTTGATTTTCTGCTTATCCTCATTATGAATATAAGTATGATATTTCAGTCGTGTTTCGGTAATGTTCATTTTAATCTTAAACATTTTATAACCATTGTTGCAGGTATGGTAACATATCATATAGGATATTACTTTACAAGAAACAGTTTTAAATCCGAAAAGCTCAAACCGTATTATTATGCAGGAACAATATTACTTATAGGGGTAATAGTCCTGTTTACGGGAAGTCGCAGTATGTGGATAGATTTTGGTGCCTTTTCAATTCAGCCTTCAGAATTTATGAAGCCGTTATTTATACTGATCTGTGCCACATCACTCTATAAACAGCAGGATAAGAAAAAAATATGGTATTTCATGGTTACACCAAATAATCTCGCAATGTTTGCAATGGCTGCAGTGATATTCGGATTGCAGTGGTGGTGCAGGGATCTTGGAAGTATACCAACATTCGCAGCAGTCATTGGATGTGCGATTATAAACCGTATGTGTTATCCGAGAGCAAAATTCTCAAAGAAAAAAATAGTATTTCTTGTTGTTATGATCCTTGCTGCCGCACTTGTTGCAATAAAATTTGCTCCTGGGTATGTTAAAGACAGATTATATGTTGATATATGGGCTCATATGGACGGAAACGGATATCAGCAAAGCCGTGCACTCATTGCAATTGCAGAAGGAGGCTGGCTTGGAAAAGGCCCTGGATTCGGAAGATTGTATAAGGTGGCAGCATATGATACTGATATTGTTTTCTCAGCAGTATCAGAAGAATGGGGTTTGCTTGCTGTAATACTATTTGTTGTTCTTATATTGCTTTTGCTTGCAACATCACTTATCAATACTCCGCGCTGCTATTATCATGGAACAATTGCTGTAGGTGTTACAGCAGTATTCGTTGTACAGATGTCACTGAATATATTTGGTTCATGCAATCTTATACCATTTACAGGAGTAACATTACCATTCCTTTCAAACGGAGGTACATCGATGGTTACAAGTGCATTTCTTGTCGGAATGCTTAAAGCTTCACAATCACCGGTATTTGTGCGCAATATTGTTGCCAAAAAACCTGATAAATCAGAAAAGAGGGGATAGTTATGAGAAGCATAAAGAGAAATATGCGGCTGATAACGCTGATGCTATCATTATTCTGCGTTGGATTAATTATTCTTGTCGCAAAGTTATATAAAGAATCTTCATATTACATCGTCAATTCTGACAATGCAATGCTTGGAAAAGTATATGACAGAAATGGTGAGGTTTTATTTGACCAGAATGCATCTGCTGATGTATATGGATATGATTATTTTACTGATATAACAAACTTCATCGGTAATGACAGCGGACAAATGACAAACACACTTGTTTCAAAAAATCTTGAACTTCTTAATAATTATTCATTTTCTGTAGGTGCATATACTTCTGACGGCAAAAGTGCCATACACACTACTCTTGATCATAAAGCAAACAGAGCTGTATATGATGCGTTCGGAGTAAAAAATGGTACAGCAATAGCATATAACTATAAAACAGGAGAGATCTTAATTTGTGTAAGTAAGCCAGGTTTGAATCCGTTTGGAGGATACACTGATCTTGAGGATGGAAGTATGATCTGCAAGGCATTTTATAAATTTACTCCTGGATCAACTCAGAAAGTTGCTACTCTTGTAGCTGCTCATGAAGCTATGGGGACAGAGCTTATTTCTTCAAAGGTATTTGAATGTACCGGAACTTATACAAATAAAAGCGGAGAAGAAATATTCTGTCATAATTTATATGGCCACGGTACACAGGATATTGTTGCTGCATTTGAAAACAGCTGTAACCCGTATTTTGCACAATTAGTTGAGGATAATGATTTTAATCTTGAGACTGTAATCAAAACATTTAAAAAAATGGGCTATTCGGTTAATGATTCAGAACCATATAAGCTCCAGATAAATGGTATAGATGTAAAGACAGCCTCTACAAATCTTAAGGATAAAAATGAATTCTCAACACAGTGGGGATGTATCGGACAGGGAGACACTATGGTAAGTCCGTGTATGATGATGATGTGGCAGAGTGCGATTGCTAATGAAACAGGAAAAGCAACAGTCCCATATGTTATCGGACATACAACAAGGTTTGATGGTTCTCCTGACAATTATGCAATAAATAATTATACTGATGGCTTATTTGAATCTCAGACAGCTTCATATGTAAAGAATGTTATGATGCAGAACGGGCAGAGATATACTGATACAATTCCAGGATATACCCTTGGGCTTAAAAGCGGAACGGCACAGGTCAAAAATGGTGCTGAAGAAAACTCATTTCTTACCGGATTTGATACAAATCCTGACCACCCTATAGCATTCTGTGTTTTAATTGAAAACAGGGTTTCAGGAGAAATTACAACAGACTCCATAGTTCATACATTATTATCATCAATAAATTAAAATAATTATCAGCCTTTTTCGGATTATGGGGAGGCTGATAATTGATAATAGCAGTAGTTTTCTGGACTACTCCTTGTTATGGATATTTTGGTATAATAATATATGAACCAATAATATGGATACTATGCTACACATTCATTCTCATAGCTTTTTTCACTGATCCGTTAATAAAAAAACATTTGAAAAATAAAAATATTGTGCATATGTTGACGAATGACAAAAAAATGCGTATAATTATATTGTATGAATTTTATTTATCAGGAGGTGGCTGCATGGTTAATTATTATGAAGAAACTGAATTTGTTAAAGAATATTTTAAGCATTATGACGATACATTTACTTGGTATGTTCCTGATGATAAACTTTCACATTCTTTAGCCGAAGAACTTATTAACGAAGTCGGCAACAATCAACATCTTCATATACATAAATATCTGACCACATTAACTGTACTTGCGAAACATAAGGAACGGAATGATGTTCTTTTTCTTCTGCCAAATAAGGAATGTGCACTGGTACATTTATCATATGGTACCAAGCAAACTGAAAAGGACGATTTGCACTTTGTCTTTTTTAATAATTGTGAAGCCTCTTTGAAGTATATAACAAAGCAATATAAGACTGAATGTCTTGGTGAAAAAGGGTTTGTCCTTTCGGCAAAGGATAAGATAGAGATAATGATTTTTCTTATTCAGCTTATTTTATTTTTTATTGTTTCATCGGGAAAACGAGGAATACCGATGGTGTGTATCGGAATCATACTGTATGTAATGATTCTGCTCGACTGGAGATCAAGTGGGTTTAACTTATTCCGGGATAAAAAACTGTATCATAGTAAAGTTATTCCGCTACTGAGATACCAGATTGCATATATTCTTGTAATTACAGCACTTTCAGCGATAGGTATAGCAGTAATGATTTTATCATCGCTTATTCTTTAAATATTATATTGAGCAGAGGGGTGTAGTATGGATAATATTCAGGGAATGATTGATTCAGGTAATAGTCATATCGTATTACCGCCCGGAGAATACAAAGGCTCTTTTTTTGTAAACAGACCATGTATACTTGAAGGAAATAATACAACTTTATGGGCAAATGGTGAAACAGTCATTTATATAAGGTCGGCAGGAGTAACACTAATAAACTTAAGGGTTGAACTTATAAGTAAAAATAATGATGGTGCATATTCCTTAAGCACCGAATACAGTGATACTCAATGCGAGAATATTGAAATAATTGGTCCGACACATGGGTTTCAGGATGAAGATATGGTTCCAGAAATGAAAAAGCAGCTTTCATTCGGAACATTCAGGTCAGAAACAGAAAATACTTTTACATTTGATTTATTTACTGCAATCGATGCTGAAGTATCAACACAAATGAAAGATGTAATGCTGTCAGTTTCTGACCTGCATCCAGGAATAAATACAATCACAGCAACTGTTTCACCTATATCTGCTAATTCGTATATATACGGAGATATTATATTAAAATCTCAGTTTGTAAGACGTTTTTATATAAATGGTTCATCATCCGATAACGGAGAATTATGTGACAATAAGTGCATAAGCAAGATCAGTCAGGAAGATTGCACTGTAAAACCGGATAATGAAATAGTTGAAATGATCAATACTCCTGCGAGACAGTCTGTAAAATCATCAGTAATCATTAACAATATACAGGATGTATCTGAAAGAAAAAATAATACGGTAGTCGGTACATATATTCTCAAAAGAGGAGAACGTATTTATCTTGAAGATTATTTTGATTTGCCGATTAAAATAATTATGGGCAATAAAGGGCAATATAAAGAAATGGATATAGATCCTTATATATTCATGCTTGATGCTTCAGGAAGCACAAGTTGTGATGAGGATTTCGTGTATTTCGGAAACACATCTTCAAAATGCGGAAGCATTGTGTTTAACAGTGATAAATCTATTGATTTGAATTTAAAAACGGTTCCCGAACACATAGAAAGAATATCGTTTGCATACTCAATTTATCTTCCCACACTAAACTATAATTTTTCAAAAGTGCTTGACCCGTATATATCTATATTACAGTCAGGTAAAGAAATATTCAGATATATGGCAAACGATTTATTTGCCGAAACGACAATAATATTTATGGAAATATACAGGCATAAATTTCAGTGGAGAATAAATACAATAGGACAAGGATATAGGGATGGTTTAAAGAGATTGTGTTCTTCATATGGATTAATAGTCTCGTAGTATAAAAGGAGAGGTCACAATGAATGATTTCAAAATTAAACTGTTTAAGCCATTAATTCTCGCCATATCATTTGTAGGTTTTATTATTATTAAATCTAATCAGAAAAAGAAAAAAAAGAAAACAAGCGTGTGATCGCTTGTTTTCTTTTTAATGATACACATAATATGTTTAATTTCTTAAAGATCGGAAGAGCACAC
>CALMUA010000244.1 GCA_937872775.1 uncultured Ruminococcus sp. | reverse complement strand
TTTTTATTCGTCCATAAATTTATAATATAGTAATCTGATGTTTATTCTATAAATTTTATGTGTAAAATAATATAGCAATATTTATAAGTAAAACTGTTAAAAGCATCAAAAACACAAATATGACATAGTACCGGGCATATAAATTTTTCATTGACAAATCATATGTGAATATGTTATATTTATATAAAGCCAAAAATACAATTGTTTTTGAGTGGTGGACTGTTTGAGGTTTAAATATGAATAATTTATTACATTCACATTTGATTGTTATTGATTCACGTGTTATTCCTGAGGTCTTTTTTAAAGTTCTTGAAGTAAAAAAAGTAATTGCAAACAAAGAAGAAAAGAGCCTTGCGGCGGCCTGTAAAAAGTCAGGTATATCAAGAAGTGCATATTACAAGTATAAGGATTATGTTTTTCAGTATGATGAGAAATTCACACAGAAACTGATAACAATCTATGCAGTACTTAAAGACAGACCGGGAGTTCTGGCAAATGTGCTGAGTGTCATTCATTCGTCTGATTCCAATGTAATGACACTTAATCAAAGCATACCTATTGACGGAGTAGCAACAATTACAATTACTTTAAAATTAAATTCCGACAAATGTAATGAAGATGATGTGAAGTCATTAATTATATCTGTTGATGGAGTTGTTGATGCCAAAATATTAAACAGGGAATAGTATTATTTATAGCTGCATACAAATTACCCTTGCAGAGAAATGGAGTTTTTATGTCTAAGATAGCAGTTTTAGGATATGGTGTAGTCGGTTCTGGTGTAGTTGAACTTTTTTATAAAAATAAAGAGAGTATATTGAAAAATGCCGGAAAGGATGCTGATATAAAATACATACTGGATATCAGAGATTTTCCGGACAGTCCGTACAAAGACAAATTTGTAAAGGATATAAATATTATAATCAATGATGATGAGGTAACGATAGTAGCAGAATGTATGGGCGGAGCAACATTTGCATATGATTTTGTAAAATCATGCCTTGAAAATGGAAAGAATGTTTCAACTTCAAACAAGGAACTTGTTGCTGCAAAGGGTGCAGAGCTTCTTGCAATAGCAAAGAAAAGAAACTGTAACTTTTTCTTTGAAGCAAGTGTTGGCGGAGCAATCCCTATTATCAGACCGCTTCACAAGTGTCTTGCTGCAAATGAAATAACTGAGATAGCAGGTATTTTAAACGGCACGACAAATTTTATACTCGGAAAAATGATAAATGAAAGCATGGGATTCGAGCCTGCATTAAAAATGGCTCAGAAACTCGGATATGCTGAAAATGATCCTACAGCTGATGTTGAGGGACACGATGCATGCAGAAAAATATGCATACTTTCATCATTAGTTTTCGGAAGACATGTATATCCTGAAAATGTGTATACAAAAGGAATTTCAGACGTTTCTCTGGAAGATGTTAAGCTTGCAGAAAAATTCGGAGGTGCTATAAAACTTATAGCAAGTGTAAAAAAGCTTTATAATGGTAAGATACTGCCTATGGTAATGCCTATGATAGTTCCTTATGATAATCTTATTTCCAGGGTTGATGATGTATTCAATGCTGTTATGGTATGCGGCGACGGAATAGACAGGGCAATGTTCTACGGACGTGGCGCAGGAATGCTTCCTACTGCCAGTGCCGTTCTTGGTGATGTAATAGAACAACTCAAAACAGAAGGAACTACTGATAATGCACAGACATGGGAAGATTCAGAAGATACATCATTTATGGCAGATTACAGAGAAAATGAATTCAGAATGTATTTCAGAATTTCAAAGACAGACAACATTAATATTGAAAATATTCAGGTAATTGATGAAACTGATGATTTTACATTCGTAACAGAGAAAATGACAATCGCAGAAGCTGACAATCTTGCAGGAGTTTTTAGAAATTCAGGCGTAGATGTTAAATCACAGATACCTGTACTTGAAATATAATCTATATATAAGATTGCTTACCTGAAAGATAACACGCACAGATTTGCATAATTGTTATGAGTTAAAAACGGTCAAGCTTTTATCTGAATCTTCTTTATATTATTTTTATGCTGGTATAATAAAAAATATTAAATTAAAAGCATCGTCTAAAGAGCGGTGCTTTTAATTTTTATAAGCTGTCAGTTTAAATATACTATTTATATTTTATTATACTATATTCTTTTTTAAAATTAGTCTGTTTTTAATTATTCTATAAATATTCAGAAATAAGATTGATTTTTAGCTTGATAATTGTTATAAT
>CALMUA010000243.1 GCA_937872775.1 uncultured Ruminococcus sp. | reverse complement strand
AGAAAGACTTCTTTCCATTTTAACAAAAAACTTTGTTCCATGCGGCGGTCTATTTTTGCTTGATAAAGGAGCGTATTTATGGTATATTAATCATTAGTAAACCAGACCGTGTGAGAAGCCTGCACCCCGAAAATTATCTTGATAAAATTCTTCCGTCGGTTGAAATTGTCACAACACTCCATGGAATAAACTTTCCGCTTGACTGAAGTGCTCTTTTTGCAGCGTTTTCAATTCCTCCGCAGCATGGCACTTCCATTCTTACGATTGTAACACTTTTAATATTATTGTTTGAAATAATATCTTTGAGCTTCTCAAAATAATCCCCCTCATCAAGCTTTGGACAACCGATTACAGTAATGCGGTTATTAATAAATTCATTATGAAAATTTCCGTATGCATATGCAGTACAGTCAGCAGCTATAAGAAGATCAGCTCCATCAAAATACGGTGCATTTACAGGAACAAGCTTTATCTGAACCGGCCACTGAGAAAGTCGGCTTACGTTATCACAAGCATTATTCTGAGGCTCAGAATTGTTTTTATGACTGATCATTTTTGACTGTGTTCCAGGGCATCCACAAGGCAGAGGTTTTTCAGATTTTGCTTTAGCAACTGCTTCTTCGTCATATGCAGGTGCTTCACGTTCCTCAAATGAAATTGCATCAGTAGGACAAGCCGGCAGACAATCACCTAATCCGTCACAGTAATCTTCACGCATAAGTCTGGCCTTACCATCAACCATTCCGATTGCTCCTTCATGACATGCAGCAGCACATGCACCGCATCCGTTACACCTATCTTCATCAATTTTAATTATTTTTCTAATCATTTTACATCCTCCTATATATTTTTTACTGTATTAACTAAGACTTATTTTTACCGTTTTTAAATTTAACCGTTTATACGAAGGTATATGGAAATATCAAAGCTGTATACACATTTTCTTTATATGCAACTTATCTGCAATGTATATTCTGCTATCCATTTACCTTACAATATGATTATATTATAATTAAAAAATAAAATATGTTGAAATTTCAACAAACGGAGAAAAAAATGAAAAAATTTATTGACATTCTTATAAAATGCCCTTTATTTAACGGAATAGAGTCCGAAAAACTCAGTTCCTTGCTTAAATGCCTTGATGCAAATGTCAGAACATATAAAAAAGGACAGATTATTTTTGAAGAAGGAGACCCTGCAAAATATATAGGTATTATTCTTTCAGGAACAGTCCAGATAATACGTGTGGACTACTACGGAAACAGAAGCATTATTACAGAAATCACACCTCCTCTCATATTCGGTGAAGCATTTGCATGTGCAGGAGTAACCTCTCTCCCTGTAAATGCAGCTGCTTCGGAAGACTCTGAAGTTATGCTGATTGAGGCCAGTCATATTACGCAATCATGCAGCAATGCATGTCAGTTTCACGGTCATCTTATTTTTAATCTTCTTAAGATAACTTCAGAAAAGAATATTTTCTTCCACCAAAAATCAGAAATTACTTCAAAGCGAAGCACAAGAGAAAAACTTATGACCTATCTGCTTATTCAGGCAAAAAAATGTGGAAAAAACAGCTTCTGTATCCCTTTTGACAGACAGGAACTTGCAGACTATCTTGAGGTTGACAGAAGCGGCTTATCTGCTGAAATAAGTAAACTCCGGCATGAGGGAATTCTTGAATGTAAACGCAGTAATTTTACTCTTCTTAATTAAAATATATGAAAAACTCTTGACAAATACTTTTGTTAGTATTATAATGATATTATCAAATAGACAATAACTAAAACCAGCATAATAATTGTGCAGAACAAAGGAATTACATAAATAAACCGGGATATCTGAATGTCTGATTCTGTTAAGCTTTATTCACAAACATTTTCAGCTTAAAAATATCTCACAAAAAAACAACATCTAAGAAGGAGATTTATTATGGGCATAACAATAATTGAAGGAAACCTTTTCAACACATCTGCCGGTATCATATGTCATCAGTGCAATTGTCAGGGCATTATGGGCAGCGGAGTTGCAGCAGAAGTAAAAAAGAGATACCCGGAAGTTTTTGAGTCTTACCGTACTGATTTTGAAAAAGGAATGTTAAAACTCGGTTACGTTAATTTCGCTAAAAACAAAAAGGGGCAAATTATTGCCAACATGTGTGGTCAGGATCATTTCGGATATGATAACAGTGTTTACACAAACTATGATAAGCTGCAGATGTGTTTTGACAGTATTGTAAAATATGCAGATGAAAACTTTGACTCACGGCCTGTGATAGCATTTCCATACCTTATGTCATGCCACAGAGGCGGCGGTGACTGGAATATAGTATATAAAATGATTGAAGAAACCTTTAAAAATTTTGAAGTTCAAATATGGCGGCTCAACCCGCAGCAAGGATGTGCAGATATGTATAATTTTAATGCAGAAGAAACAAAGAACAAATGTATTCAGTGGATAAGAGATTATTTTGAAAAGAACGGTCAGGGATGCAAGGCTGTAGTAGGTATTTCAGGAGGAAAGGACTCTTCAGTTACCGCTGCACTTTGTGTTGCAGCACTTGGAAAAGACAGAGTTTTTGGTGTGCTCATGCCATCAGGCGAACAGCCGGATATAAAGGACAGCTACAGCGTTGTTGAATTTCTTAAAATTCCTTATGCTGAAGTAAACATCGGAAAAGCAGTAGCCGCTCTTAGTGAAGCAACAGTTACCGGCCTTGGTACTCCGCTCACTTCACAGACCACAACAAATCTCCCACCGAGAATAACTTCCGATCTGGAAGAGTAGCAAACACATGTAACCTTTCTGAAGACTGGGTAGGCTATTCAACACTTTTCGGTGACAGCGCCGGACAGTTTGCTCCACTTGCTGATCTGACTGTTGAGGAGGTAAAAGCAGTAGGCTCAGCACTGGGACTTCCTGATTTTCTTGTAGGAAAAGTTCCTTCTGACGGATTATGCGGAAAAACTGATGAGGATAATCTGGGCTTTACCTATTCCGCTCTTGATGAATATATCCGCACCGGAAAATGCGAAGACACGGCTGCAAAAGAACTTATTGATAAAAAGCATAAAGCAAACAAATTCAAGCTTGAACTTATGCCTAAGTTTGAATCAGGTATAGAGAAAAAAATTCAGTGGTAAAAACGAACACCCACACATCCGATTTCTCGGATGTGTTCTTTTTATAATATCTAAAGGTGAAACATACGGATGCAAACTTATTTCAGAGCTTAAAAGCAAAGGCTTTAAAAATCTTCCCGAGGGAACACTTTATCCTATTCTTACACGACTTGATAAAAAAGGAGCAATAAAATGTATACACCCGAGTTAGAAACAGAAAGACTTCTGCTGCGTCATATAGAAGCTGATGATCTTCAGGAGATATTCAGCTGCTGGATGCAGGATGAAGAAGTCTCAAGATACATGTACTGGAAAAACAGCAGTGATATCAACGAAACAAAGAAATTTATAGACTCTGAGCTTGATAATATCTGTTCCGATAACTGGTACAGTTGGATAATTGTCTGCAAAGAAACACTTAAAATTATAGGATCATGTCTTATTTTTTCTGACAGTGATGATAAGACATGGGAGATATCATATAATTTAGGTAGGCAGTACTGGGGCAGCGGATATATTACTGAAGCAATGAATAAAGTAATTCAGTTCTGTCAGAACGAACTGAAAGCAGACAAAATTATTGCTGTTCATGCTATTGAAAATAAGGCGTCAGAAAAAGTCATCCGGAAACTTGGTTTTAAATACATAAAGGACGTACCTTATGACTGTAACGGAGGAACTATCCATACTACCGGTCATTATTATCATCTTATTCCTGAAAATTAAAGTATAAAATTCACGGAGGGTTTCTAAAATGAAAAACAAAGAACTCAGAACAGCAAAGAAATACTCACTTATCATTTCAATTGCCGCACTGATTACAGGGGCAGCGTTTCACGGACTGCGTATACATCCTGAAAATGCTGACGGCTACAGATTAGGAGTTATTATGGGAATAACAATGGCTACTCTCGCAGGTACGGCGTTTGTCTTATTTATCATTCTTCTGATAATATGTAAAAAATCAGAACAAAAATAATAAAATCAAGGAGAAAACAACTATGGAAAATATTATACTCAGTCCTATAGGCTATGTAAAAAACAATATAGAGATAAAAAAGGATGACTCATGGGGAAAAGATACATCAGTAATTACTCTTAATGACGAATACAAAGGCGGTCTGCTTGGACTTAATGAATTTTCGCACTGTATTATTCTTTTTTATCTTAATAAAACACGGTATGACTCACAGAAGCATCTTCAGAGAAGGCCGAGAAACATAGCTGACATGCCTCTGACAGGAATTTTCGCACAGCGAGGAAAAGACAGACCGAATCAGATTGGCATGACATCTGTTAAAATAGTATCCGTTTCAGAAAAAGAGCTTACTGTACAGGGACTTGACGCAATAGACGGAACACCTGTACTTGATATAAAGCCATATTTTCCTGTATACGACAAAAAGGATGCAACAACACCTGAATGGGTTTCGGTCCTTATGGAGAATTACTTTTGATTTTTATTTGTTTTTTGATGAATCTTAATATCATCACCGGATTTAATATACTAATCATCATTTCATATCTGAATATAGGATAAGCGAATATCAGTAATAATGGTGAGTATGCTGATTCTACAGCCAGTGCACAGGTAATTCATTTTCTAAATATGACAACAGTAGGCTATCTCACGCAGTGCCTTCCCACCTATATTATCGTCCAGATATTTTTCTGTTTTTATAAATCCCGCTTTTTCATAAAATTTTCTTGCTCTCATATTTTCTTCAAGAACCCAGAGGAAAACGTCTTTATATCCTGATTTTCTGAGTTCATCAATAACAAAATTCAAAAGCTGTATTCCATAACCTTTACCTGTGTACTCAGGCAGAAAATAAATTGATAATATTTCGCCGAATCCGTCAAACTCTGAAAATCTTGAGCCGCAATAACCTGATGTACCTATAAATACACCATTTTCAATAATAACAGCACTGTTCATACCTTCTCTATCAAGCTTAGGTACCCATCTGCCTTTTGGAATACTTTCAAGATAACTGTCAGGTATAATATTTCTGTAGGCAGATTTCCAGCTTTCCTCATAAATATTACTTATAGCATATCTGTCATCATCCGGTTCAATTTGTCTAATTTCCATTTGTCTCAGATCCTTTTTAAATATTTTTCTAATGAACTCACCTTATAATAATTTTATCAACATTCTGTACTGTAAGCTTTCCGCCGCTTACAGTAAATTTTATTTCATAGCCTGCAAATTCAAAGCCATATACTCTTTTTTCATCATTCTGATATGAGGGCCTTGGGTCCTGCGACAGTACATTGATAATACCATCGTGAAGCTCTGACGGAATTAAATTCAGAAGTTTATCCGCAAAATCTACTGAAAGTGAATAATCCTTTACATTATCCGCAAAACCTCCGGATGCATCAGGATGGCTGTCTGTATACGGAAGATAGGGCTTTATATCTATAATCGGCGTACCATTTATCATATCTGCACCCGAAACATAAAGTACAGGGCCATATTTTCCGGTAACTTCAATCTTTTCAAGCATTACAGATGAGAGTCCTATACCGTTAGGACGAAACGGTGAACGTGTTGCAAAAACGCCCATATGAGTATTTCCACCGAGTCTTGGCGGACGTACCACAGGTGAGAATTTCTTTTTAGGAGTGTTTGAAAACTCCCACAAAAGCCATATATGCGAAAAATCCTCAAGTCCCTTTATACATTCAGGGTCACGGTATTCCGGCTCAAATATTATCCGTGAAATAAGCGACTGAACAATCCCGCTCTGCCTTGGCACTCCGAACTTAGTCGGAAAATCCGTCTCTATCCTTGCAATAACATCCATTTCCCATTTCCTTTCCCGCCCATTCTCTTACTCTTTCCCTCATTCCTTCAATATCAAGTATCCCGTAAGCAAACCCCTTTTTTACAAGCTCTGCCGGCAAAAATTCATCATATTTTTCAAACAGCGGAACCTCCTTTGGATATACAAGCTCCATAGGATCAAACGGTATCTTTTCCATCTCTGAAATAACAGAAAAGAATTCTTCCCTGCCGGCTTTCATTGTAAACTGAATAAAATACGGCCTTGATGGATTTATCCCCGAAATCTTAAGAACTGGTGCACATTTTATCTTTATAAATCTCTCAAGTGCAAGAAATGCATATGAACCAAGCCACGGAAACAGACACCACATGTCTCCGCCCAGACAGATAAGAGGCTCATCATAAAGATGTGAGTTTTGAGCTGTATGCCTTGCATGTCCGAGCCTTACAACAGCATTTTTCATAAGATACGGATATACCTTATCTTCGTTAAATACCTCTCTCATACGTTGAAGTATTTTAGTGTTGATATCTCCGGGACATTCACCGAAATATGCAGGCACCTTTCCCCTGACCTGCTCGCAGTATACAAGATGACGCTTGTGATCTACTTCAGTAACTATCCACACATGACCGGCAATTGCTATTTTATCACCTGCTGGAGGAGGCTTTACTATTGTGCCGAGTTCGTGTGAATCGCATCTTACTGTGTATTCTTCATTTTCCTGAAATACTGCATAAAACTTGAATGAGTTTGCTATTCTTTCACCTGCAAGTCCGACAATAAGTCCGCCATTCTCTGTTTTCTGTATATGATCATTTGCAAGCATGTGCCGGAGCATTACCTTGAAATCATCCTGGCTTATACGGTAAAAATAACTTAGTGTCAGTACCCTTGAGGCAAGAGCAGCAGGTGACATTTCGCCGCAGGATGCAAGTGTACTCATAGTCTGATGATACAGCAGACTAAACGGCAGTCTGTCAAGTTTAGGCGGTTCTACCCAACGCTCCTCAATATACAGTTGCACAAGTGCAATACCCTGTATCAGCTTCCACGGAATAGTTTCAGGAAGCATTGCCCTTGATTCAGGCTCATCTTCACGCATTACAAACCACATTTCCGGTGGAAGATCACGTCTGCCTGTACGTCCCATTCTCTGCAGGAATGATGAAACGGTAAACGGTGCATCTATCTGAAATGCCCTTTCAAGCCGTCCTATATCAATGCCAAGCTCAAGTGTTGCAGTAGTAACCGTAGTCTGATACTGATTTTCATCCTTCATTACGGCTTCTGCAGTTTCTCTGTATGAAGCAGAAAGATTTCCATGATGGATAAGGAACCTGTCCGGCTCATGATTTATTTCACAGTACTGACGCAGCGTTGTCGTTACAGCCTCGCACTCTTCTCTTGAGTTTACAAATATAAGACATTTCTTTCCTCTTGTATGTTCAAAAATATACCCCATTCCCGGATCAGCATGTTCAGGTGCAGTATCTGTGGGATTATCAAGCACCGAAAGTCCTTTTTCTTCTGTTTTTCCGTCTGCTGTCTGAGCTCCCGAAACATAAAAATGCTCCATGGAAAGCCGCCATTTTGTACCCTTTGCCTCAATCTCCGGAATTATAGTCTTTCTTCCTGTGCCCGATGAAAGAAATTTTCCCGTTGCCTCAGAATCACCTATAGTAGCAGACAGGCCTATTCTTCTCGGATTTACTCCGGCAAGCCGTGAAAGACGTTCAATAAGACAAAGAGTCTGACCACCTCTGTCACCACGCATTAACGAATGTACCTCATCAATTACAATAAATCTGAGATCACCGAACAGCTTTGATATGGCCGCATGTTTATGAATAAGAAGTGCCTCCAGTGATTCGGGCGTTATCTGAAGAATACCTGATGGATTTTTAAGAAGCTTGTTTTTATGTGACTGAGAAACATCACCGTGCCAGTGCCAGACCGGTACCTCTGCCTCATTGCACAGATCCGTCAGGCGCATGAACTGGTCGTTTATAAGTGACTTCAGAGGGCCTATATATATTGCTCCGACTGAATGCGGCATATCCTCAGTAAACAGAGTAAGTACCGGAAAAAAAGCCGCTTCTGTTTTACCGGAAGCGGTAGAAGCCGATAACAGAATATTATCATCTGTATTAAAAACAGCATCACCCGCTGCAACCTGAATTGCTCTGAGCGACTCCCAGTTATTACGGTAAATAAAATCCTGAATAAACGTCGCATATCTGTTAAAAACGCTCATATTTTCACCCTATATTTCAAATTCAGCAAACTGATCCTGAACTGCCTCATCGGAATTTATCTGAGTCCTGCAATATTCAAAGCTTTCTGACCCCAGAAGCTCACTTACATTTATCTTAGGGTTCTGATATACAATATTTATAAGCTCTATAAAATCACGTATTACCTCACGAGGAGTAATATTAACATCAGCCCCTATTCTGCCGAACTCTATCTTTATAAAGTTTATCATATCATCCTGACTCATTACCTGCTGATATCCGAAAAGCTCTGCATGAATTCCGGCAAGTTTTTCTATAAGAATAAGCATTTCTTCATATGAAAGCGGAAGAAGTTTAATCACAGGTGCGAACATATCCTTTACGTCATCCCTGCTGAATCGTCCTTCTGCAAGGCGTGACCTCAATGCTTCATAACTGTAGACTCCGCGTCTTGTGTCCTCAATACACTGTGGTGTTCCGCACATGATAATCCCAAGATATTTTGCTTTTCCCTGTAGTGTATCATTGTACATGGTCAGAATTTTTTCATAGTTATACTGCCTTGTAATTGCGTTCGGTATCTTGTATATATTTACAAGCTCATCAATAAGGATAAGCATTCCCATATATCCGGCTTTCTTTAAAAATGCCGCAAAAAGCTTTATATATTCATACCAGTCGTCATCGGTAATTACTATATTTACGTTAAGTTCTGCCTTTGCCTGTGTTTTGTTTGCATATTCGCCCCTGAACCATTTTACTACCTTTGCCTTGCTCTCATCATCTCCGTCAATATATGATCTGTAATATATGTTGAGAAGTCTTGCAAAATCAAATCCATGGACCATTTCATTAAGGGAACCTATTACCTCATATATTTTTTTCTCTACAAGCTTTGAAAATGCCGGATCCTGTGGATCAAGCCCGGATTCGGCTGCTGCTTCACCCTGAACACTGTTTATCCATCTGTCAAGTATAAGCGTAAGTGCACCGCCCTCAGGTCTTGTCTTTGTTGACATATTCCTGATAAGCTCCTTGTAGGTTGCCAGTCCCTGTCCTTTTGTTCCCTGAAGTCGTCTTTCAGGTGAAAGATCAGCGTCCACAACAACAAAGTTCTTTTCCATAACATAATTTCTTATAGTCTGCAGAAGAAAACTTTTTCCGCTTCCGTATCTGCCCACTATAAATCTGAATGATGCTCCTCCATCAGAAATAATATCAACATCATGCAGAAGTGCATTTATTTCTGTTTCCCTGCCGACTGTTATATACGGAAGTCCTATTCTCGGTACAACTCCGCCTTTAAGTGAATTTATTACAGCAGACGCTATTCTTTTAGGTATTTTCATTTTACGATAATTCCTTTCAGCTCATCTGTATAGTCATCAATCAGCATCGGTACATCACCGTCAAAGTCTATAACCGTATCTCCGAACATATCGAAAAGCTTTTCATTTATTGAATCTGCCACTACTGACAGCATTAATCCGTTTTTCTTTAAAAATGTACTGTATTCCTCACCGTAAAGAAGACAGTGAAGTATCTTGTACTCATTATCATCAAGCGGTGTAGTGTTTTCATTATTTTCATCAGTATTTTCCTGAATATTCTCATCTGTATCCATGCCGGTATTATCAGCACTCTGTTCTTCAAATGACACAATATCAATATCTTCAGCTTCCTCGTCCACAATAAGTTTGTCCCTGATTATATCAGCTGACTGCCTTATGCCATGAAGCTTTGAAATATCTATTTCTATTTCTATTTTTATTTCAGGCTTTATATTTTTTTTCTTTTCTTTAAGATATCTGTCAATCTCTTTTTCGATTATATTCAAAACAAGTACTGTTGTTTTTTCTTCTTTAAGCTGGCGCTTGAATTCGTATTTCTGACGCATTATACCGTCAGTCGCCCTTAACAGTGAACCGAGCTTTTTTGATTTTCCGCCGTTGCTGTAATATTTTTCACATATCCATGTACCATTTTTACATATATATCTGTAAATCGGGCTTATATTATAAACATAATTTGAGTATTTATGAGTGTCGTAAAAAACAGCATTACTGAATATATAATATTTATTATACATATGTGAACGGAAAAGATTCTCATAGAGACTTTTCTTTCTGTGCTTTGAATAGTATTCACATAATTTTTTATAAATTCCGCACACGATATCAGCGGTATCAACTGGATATTGCCTTCCAAATACAGAATCCTTTATATTATATGAAGAAAGAGAATTTATAGCGTCAAAGATTTCTTCATCGCTGTGTGACGCATAGTCTGAAAGGACAACCACTGCGTCATCCATTTTCACACTATCGCAGAATGCCTCTGAAAGCAATGATTTGTCAAGATTATAATACACCACATAGTCGTTGAGCCATGCTTTCAGATAAAAGTCCATTCGAGGCTCGAACCCTATGTAAGCATTCCGGAAATTTTTAAGTTTATAAAACCCTTCCTCAGCAGATTTTACACCTATCATATTGATAAGCTCATACACGTACATGTATGCAAATGATGTCGAGGTCTTTTCTATATTACCGTTTCTTACTTTTTTACGCCATGTAAAATAGCCCCTGATCTGTTCGTCATTCATAGACTGATACGTCGGGTAATATCTCTGTACCTCTCCTTTATATTCAAAATCGTCCTCATAATCCTCCATAAGCTTTGCCTGACTGTAAAAAAGTGCTCCGTCCGACTGCATATAGTAGTCCCACTCTTTAGCCATTTT
>CALMUA010000242.1 GCA_937872775.1 uncultured Ruminococcus sp. | reverse complement strand
CAAGGTACTGTGAAAAAATCAGCAGTTTATTATTTGAATACTTTATATAGATAATATCTGTATATTAAAAAAGAGGAATTTTATTTGGACGATAAAAAAGAATTATTTGAGAATTTGCCTGTACGTAAGGCGATGTTTAAATTTGTAATGCCAACAGTATTAAGTCAGTTGGTAACAATAATTTATAATCTGGGAGATACTTTTTTTGTTGGGCATACAGGAGATTCGGATCAATTATCTGCACTGACATTAAGTTTTCCGATATTTATGATGCTTACAGCACTTGCAAATCTATTTGGAATCGGTGCAAATAGTATGATATCACGTTCTCTTGGAATTTCAAATGAGAAACAGGCAAAGGCAGTATCAACTTTCAGTTTTTACGGTGGTATTTCAGTTACCGCATTTTTTATTTTATTACTTGTAATATTTATGAATCCTGTTCTTATTGCAATGGGTGCAAGCAGTAATACGTATGAGTTTACAAAAGATTATATAACATGGGTAGTAGTTATCGGCGGCATTCCATCTGTAGCTGGTATGCTCCTGGCACACATGCTTCGTGCTGAGGGAAATTCAAAGCAGGCAAGTATAGGCATGTCAATGGGTGGAGTTATTAATATTATTCTTGACTTTATATTTGTACCACTGATGGGCAAAGGTATCACCGGAGCTGCCATTGCTACAGCACTTTCTAATGTGGCAGTATGTATTTATTTCTTTATACTGATTTACAAGAAAAGAGATACTACTGTTATATGTCTGAATTTAAAAAAATTCAGGTTGCCAGCTAAAATAATGTCTGAGGTTATTTTTGTAGGATTTCCGGCATCGCTGCTTATAATACTTGGTTCAACTGCAAATATTGTTCTCACGCATTATATGTCGGACTACGGAGATATTAACGTTGCAGCATTTGGTGTAGTACAGAAGGTAGGTTCTATTGCAATACAGATAACAGTTGGTGTTACACAGGGAATAATGCCGCTTCTCGGATATAATTTTGCAACGGGAAATGAAAAAAGAGTACGTGCTGTAAATAATAATACTATTGTGTTACTTTCAGCATATACTGTTGTTTGTGTTGCAGCAGCTGAATTATTTCCTGAAAAAATAATGGCATTGTTCACTTCAGATAATCAGACAATCGCTTATGGAGCAGTTTTCATGAAAAAATGGTTTTTCTGTGTTCCGGGTATGTGCTATACATGTCTCTTTAATTCTATTTTTCAGGCAATAGGAAAGTGGAAGCAGTCAATGGCACTCTCGTTATTAAGACAGGCTGTTTTCCTTATTCCAATGCTTATTATTCTCAATAATACCCTCGGAATGTATGGGCTTGTATGGGCTCAGCCGATAAGTGATACAGTCGCACTTATTGCCGGAATCGGAATTTATGGATATATGTCAAGGCATGGTCAGCTTAAATGCGACGTTTCATGTGTGTAGTTGTTTTTGAGAATTAAGGTATAGGCAAGTAAAATACTTTAGTTTTTTGCAGGGCTTTCCAATCGCCCTGCACCTTCGGGACATATGTACTATTGGTTTAGACGTAAAAATAATGAATTGGTTTATGAATAACTTAGGTTTTTTGCAGAGCTTTCTGGTTATCTTGTACCTTCAGGTGTATACTTGGCGCACTGAAGAATATTCGACTTGACACTTTGATTTGATTATGTTATAATTACATCAATTAAAGGAAATATATACAAAAGCGATTGCCTTTATGTTATTAAATTTGTTAAGAATAGGAGAAACAGAAATGAAAAAACTACTTATTTCAATCGGCAAAGCATTATTTTATTTTCTAGTGTATTTTGCAGTACAATTTGCATTTATACTTGGATATGTTATTTTACTTATGGTAATAGGAAAAATAGATATCATGAGCGGGGATGTACAAAAGGTTCAGGATCAGATGCAGAAGTATGTTATGGGTAATGTTGTGGCGGTAACAGTTGTAACAAATACGCTTACAATTCTGGCATTTCTGCTTATTACTCTGATAAGAAAGCATAAAATAAAAGAGGCATTTTACCTTAACCATGTACCTGCCAGATCAGTTATTCTTATTATGATTTTGGGTATAATTCTGAATTTTACTGTTAGTTATGGTATGGACTTTTTTTCAAGGATATCTCCGGCTTTCGAAAAATCAATGAAAAACTATCAAGAGTATTCATCGTTTATGCAGGATTCAAGTTTACTTCCTCTTGTAATTCTTACAGTAGTTTCTGCACCTTTGACAGAAGAAATACTGTTAAGGTGTTTTATATTTACAAAGCTGAAAAACGGCATGCCGCAGGCCATTGCAGTAATAATCACATCAATAACATTCGGTTTGCTGCATGGTCAGATATTATGGGCAGCTTATGCCGCTGTATTAGGCAGCATACTTAATATTGTGTTTATTAAGTATGATTCATTATATGCAAATTTGTCAATGCATTTTGCGTTTAATGCTGCAAGTTTTATAGTTGTACCGGCTTTGTATGATGTTACTACTGTAGTTGAGGGTATTATATTGGGAATTTGTTCAGTGATTTCAGTAACATTTATTATTCTTATTCTTACGAAAAAAAGGACACCTAAAATCCTCTGAAACCCTTTCCAATGATTTCACTGCTGTTTGTAATCATTATAAATGCAGATGGTTGATTGGTTTTTATAAAATTTCTCAGACTTATAGCCTGACTTCTTTTAAGAACAGTAAGGATAACAACCTCTTGCTTATGGGAATATGAACCTTCTGCATAAAATGTTGTTGCACTTCTGTGAAGTTCATTATGAATAAAATAACATATTGGTTCGGGAACTGTGCAGATTATTGTAAAATATTTGCACAGATTCACATTTTCTATAACCACATCTATTACAAGTGATTTGCATATAAGACCGCAGAATGAATATAAACCTGTTTTTATATCAAATACAAAGCAGGATAACGTTGTAATAATCAGGTCAACAATAAATAGTGCGGTAGCTATATTTACATGTATATATTTCTTTAATATCATAGCTACAATATCTGTTCCTCCGCTTGAGGCGCCGATATTAAAAAGAATTGCAGATGCAAATGATGGAATACCAATGGCAAATACCAATTCAAGTACCGGTTCATCGGTAAGAGGTTCTGTCATTGGCATAAGCCAGTTAAAAACACTTATGGTGGCAGAAAACAATATACTTGAGTATACTGTTTTAATGCCGGCTTTTTTCCCCAAAAAAATAAATCCAAGAACAATAAGCGCCATATTTATGATAAATGTATATGTGCTTGCACTGATATCTGAAATTTCACTGAGAATAACAGCTATACCAGTTACTCCTCCAAATGTAAAATTATTAGGAAAACAGAAAATGTAAATACCTGCTGCCATTGATATCGTAGAAATTGTTAACAGAAAAAATTCTACTGATTTTCTTAATGATATTGTCTTTTTTTTCATACAGATAACCCCATTTTTATATTTATTTATACTCGATTATATCATAAAAAAGTTTTTATGTATACAGCCTATAAAGATCGGAAGAGCACACGTCTGAA
>CALMUA010000241.1 GCA_937872775.1 uncultured Ruminococcus sp. | reverse complement strand
ACACTATTTTTAGTTGGTTTAGGAATCGAACAATGAAATTGTATCATTTGAGTACACTGTTATGCAATATCATGTAATGGCATAAAAAGCATTTCATATAAATTACAATTTAATTATTGACATATTTCATATTGAATGGTACACTTATATCGAACATATTCATATATTTAAAGGAGGAATAATATGGCTAAGATAGGTTATGCAAGAGTCAGCACTGAGGATCAGAATGAAGCTCGTCAGATTTCTGCATTTAAGGAATATGGTATAAATAAAATATTTGTTGATAAGCAATCCGGCAAAGATACTAACCGTCCTCAATTAAAAGCTATGTTAGAATACATTCGTGAGGGTGACACTGTAGTGGTTACAGAGTTTAGCCGCCTTGCACGAAGTACTAAGGATTTACTTCATATAGTTGAAGAATTGAAAAATAAAGATGTAGAACTTATTTCTTTAAAGGAGAAGTTAGATACATCATTGCCGACAGGTAAGTTTATGCTCACAGTTTTTGCTGCACTGGCGGAGCTTGAACGTGCTACGATTCTTGATAGGCAGCGTGAGGGTATTGCTCTTGCAAAGGCAGCGGGAAAATATAAGGGTCGGCAGCCATTACCTTTTAATGAGCAGCAATTTCGAGATGAATGTGGAAAATGGTTATCTGGTGAACAGACTGCTGTTCAAACAATGCAGAATTGTGATATGAAACCGAATAGATTTTACCGAAAGGTTGCTGAACTTAATATTAGAGGTGCTGTTAATGCCTAATAAAACGATGAAACAAATAGCAGATTATCTTGGATGCCCAAAAATAAGAGTGTACAGGTATATCAAATCTAATCATATCAATGAAACATATCAGAATGGAAATACGCTATATTATGATGAAACGACTGCCGAACAAATAGTATCTGCATTAAAAAATGAAATTGAACAGCCTGAAACTCTTCAAAACGTATCAGAAACGATACAAGAACGCAATGAAACGTTACAAGAAACAGTACTTAAACAGTTGGAGATTATGCAATCTCAGCTGATAGAAAAAGATAAACAACTTGCTGAAAAAGATAAGCAAATTGAAGCTCTTACTACTACTTTGAATGCAGCTCAGGAAACACAGCAGCAGTTGGCTGCTGCCTTAACTGCTGCCCAGGCACTTCATGCGGGAACGTTGCAACAACGATTAACACATGATAACAGTTCTGCAGATGAAAATGAGAAACATCAAAGTCTTTTTAAACGCTTGTTTAGGCGTAAATCATATTAAGAAAAATGAAGTATTGCACTATAACTAGACTCTATAATTAACAGAAAATGAAAAAACGGAGGGAATACAGAAGTTGTTGTCACAGGAGTAGTCACACAAGCTTGAATTAAAAAAAGCTGAAATAGAGAAACAGAATGCAGTACTTGAAGTAAAGAGTAAGCAGCAATACAAAATTGATGAGTATAATTCTAAGATTGATAAGTTACATAACGAAATTCAAATCTTACAGAACGAATATAATAAATCAATCAGTGAACTTCAAGAAAAAATGCAAAAAGAGAAAAAATAAATATAAGCAAAAAATCCGTCCGATATACTATCCTAACCTATTTTTTTATTTTTACTTTTCTGTTAAAAGATTAGAAAAGTAAAAATAAAAAGTCGCCTGTATAAAAAATTCAGAATTTTGAATTACAAAGGTGAGTAATCTTATCGCTTCCGCAGAAGCGAAACACCCCCTCGGAGAGCCTAATGTGTTTTGGGTTTGCCCAAAATGCCATTAGGTTACCCACACCACGTTGACACCAC
>CALMUA010000240.1 GCA_937872775.1 uncultured Ruminococcus sp. | reverse complement strand
CTTGAATTTGATTTCTGAAATTCGATTTTTTGAAAATTAGAAATTATTTACACAGCTATGGCGCTTGGTGAATAATTCAGGTTATTATATATTATGTGGTAAATATTGATTTGTGTTTAAATATGATATTAAATCTGTAAAAATAAAGTTTTAACTATATCGTTTAAGGCTTAAGACTATAGTATTATGATTCGGGCGTCAAAAGCACTTTTTCAAGAAAATTGGATTTGAAAATCAATGTAATTACGTGAGTTACAGCTTGACTAAAACCAAAAATCAGGTGTTTGACGCTTTAATCATTATATATATTGTCAAAGTATGGTGAATCGCTGCTGTTTTATTAACTGTTTATAAAGCTAATATGAACAGATGCAGATGGAATTATTATAGGAATGAGGAAAATATTATTATGCTGGATGAGATAAAAGTTGAATTCTCAGATTTTACAAAAATTTATTTTAAAGACAACAAATGCTTAGTTGCCAGTGTAAGTACAGGCGATTGTATATTTATCAGCAAAGAAATCGTGGACATTTTCAAAAGAGGTGAATCAGAAAGATTTACTTTCAGAGAGTTATTTGATTGTGTTGAGGATTTGGACTCAAGAAATTTACTGAGAAATATGGCTGAGAAACTTGACAATTTAAATATGTGGAAATATAATGAAGAAAATATTACTGCATTAAGACAAAATAAGATTTCTTTGGATATTACAAACGACTGTAATTTAAGATGTACTCACTGCTGTGTTTCTGCCGGAGAAAATGGAAGAGGCAGAGAATTAACTACTGAGGAACTTTTCACTGTTATTGAACGTATAATGTATTTTAATCCAGGAGAAATTTCTATATCCGGCGGTGAACCGATGTTCAGAAAGGACTTTGTAGCGATAACAGATAAAATTCGTTCGCTTTACAGTGGAAATCTTACACTTATGACGAATGGAACTCTGATTAAAGACGATGAAACTGCTGCTTATCTGGCAAATAATTATGATTCATTTAATTTAAGTCTTGATGGTTATGATGATGAAAGCTGTTCTGCTATAAGAGGCAAGGGTGTTTTTTGTGCTGTAATTAAGAGCATAAAGCTGCTTCAGAAGTACACTCAAAAAGTCAGTCTTTCTATGGTTAGAACTTCTGATAATTCATCAAGTACAGATAAATTTAAGGCTCTTTGCGAGTCGTTTAATGTTTATCCAGTAATAAGAGTTTTTGAGTCGGTTGGCAGAGGCGAAAAATTGTATAAGGATCTGACTCTTGACAGAGAAAATGATGAAAAGTCAATAGACTGGAAACGAGTAGAAGAGAATTTTATTTGCAATAAATTCTATAATCATAAACCTCAAATTTTTGCTTGTCAGGGTGCATTATCTGAATTCCAGATTGATCAGAAGGGTGATGTTTATCCTTGTCCGCTTTTTATGGAAAATGAATTTAAACTGTTTAATATCCTTGAGGTGAGTGATCCTAAAGATTATATATTATCCAGAAGATATGTCACTTCAGAAGGGTTTAAGAATTTTTCAAAATATATGCCTTATAATATTCCTAAATGCAAGGACTGCAATAAACAGCTTATGTGTTTCAGCTGTGCAGCAGGAATAAGGCATCATCTTTACAACAATACACTGGACAAAAACTGTATTGAAAATAGCAACTATTTCGATTTATATTGGAGAGACTATGAGTTCGTTTAATATTTGGGTGACTGAAAAATGCAATCTTTGCTGTACATATTGTTATGAAACATCAAAACGTACTCTTAGTATGAGCGATGAGACTATTGGAAAAACGATTGCATTTATCCGAAAAAACTTTCAGATAAATGATTATAACATGATAAATTTTCATGGCGGAGAACCGCTGATTGCTGCTGACATAATTTTAAGAATAGTTAGTGAATGCAACAGCATGGGAAGATTTTGTTATTCTCTGACGACAAACGGTTTACTGCTGAATGAAGATTTAGCAAAAAAACTTATAGACAGCAGAATCTATATTTCTTTAAGTCTTGACGGAACTAAGGAAGTACATGATTTAAACAGAAAGAAACATGACGGAACAGGTACGTATGATATTGTAGTTAATAGTTTACAATTACTGAAGAGAAAAGAAGTGCCTGTCAGAATAAGAATGACTGTTTCGCCTGAGACTTCTCCTTATTTATTTGATTCTGTTATGAATGCTGTTAAGCTTGGCTCAAAAACTATTGTTGTTTTGCCTGATTTATACGATGATAACTGGAATGAACAGTTATTAGACAACATAAAAGAACAGCTAATAAGAATTTATACTAAATTATCTAATTATAAAGACGTAACATTCGCTTTTTACAGTGAACTTAAAAGAATAAAGAAAGGTTCATGTAAAGGCGGAATTTCAGAATACAATATCAGTGCAGACGGAAAGATATATCCTTGTTCATATTCAGTGAATGATAAAGATTATATTATCGGTTCAGTGGATAGTGGAATTGATGATAAATTATTAGATAAACACAGGAAATACTATGAAAAAAATAATATGACCTGTGATGGATGCAGTAATGAATCGGCTTGTATAGCTTCACGGTGTAAATTTATTAACAAGACATTAACTGGAGATTATTTGAGTGCACCGCCAATAATTTGCAAATTGGAGCGAATTCTAAATGAAGTCAGAGTTGTTATTAATGATTAAATGCAGTTTTATAACTGAATTTAATAAATATCCAAGGAAAAAGGAGGAAAAAAATAATGAAAATCGAAAAGATTACAGATGCTTTTGTCAATGAATTTGACGGTGAGGCTCAGAGTTGCAGGAATGATTGCACAGAGTACTTTGGCAAGACTGAAGGTCAGGTTTCCTGGCTAAAGAAATGTAAGCTTACTTTGACAAATGGTCAGTACTCTAGGGACGATCAGCTAAGGGCACTTGAATTCGGCTCTACATACTGCTACTGGGACAATACGCCAAAGACTTGCATCTACTGGTAAAAAGACACCGGCAAAAATAAGAAGATACTGGGTGCATTTTGGGCTACCCAGTATCTTCTTATTATAAGGAAAAAATATTTATGAAAAATTATAAAGTTGCAGTTATCGACACCAGCATAAATACCAACTGGTTAGTTGATATTGCTAAAGATAAAATAGAAATAATAGATTATTTTGAATATAAAGAAAAAAATGTTCATTGTTCATTAGTTATAAATACAATTTTTAAATACACTGATAAAGTCGATAAAATATATGCATATAATGTTTTTAACAGCGAAACACAGGGCAGCGGTATAGCTGTTATTTCAGCTCTGGAAGACATTATTGAAAAAAATGATATAGATTTTTTAGTTATGTCAATGACTTTGACAAATGTCGAAAGATATGACCGTATAAAAAATCTCTGTGAAAAAATTGAATCTTTAGGGGTAGTTATATTAGTAGCTGATTCGAACAGACCCCAGGAAGGAATATGCTATTATCCTTTTTCATTTAATTGCGTATTTGGAATCAGTTCTGCATCATTTTTTAAAGAGCCTTATTACAGTATAAAAAATATTCAGAAAAAGCATATTTCAGGAGATGCTACACCTGAATTTATACTGTGCGGAAATAATAAATATGTTTTATTTGGAGGGACAAGCAAGGCTGCACCAAAATTACTGGGAATAATAATTGAATTATATCCATTCGACAGTCAGAAAGAAGGAATTGCTGACTGGCTGAAGAATAATACCTTGACAGAAGAAGAAAATTGCATTAACATATTTACAGAAGATGCTGTAACTGATAATGATATTTACTGTAAGCTGTGCAGTCTTATAAAGCATTTATCCTTTGATTTTATCAATTCTGAAAATCTTAGTGCATCCTATAGATTAGACAGGCTTGGAAGTGATAATCTGGTTGTTCTTTTAAATTCTGTGTTTGAAGGCTTGGGGCTGGAAGAAAAACCTGAAAATTTAAAATATACAGATTTTTTTACTATGGGGAATTTATGCGATTATATAGAAAGACGATTAACTCATTATGAATGAAAAAAATGCAGAAAAGATGAATTTCTTTAAAAAATACAGAATAAAGACAATGTTATCTTTTTTTGGAATGTATAAAAAATACTATATTATTACATTGCTTTTTTCTTTGATTTCTTCATTGATATTATATTTAACGCCTCTGATTAATATTCTTATTTTTGATAAAGGTATAAAAAACAAAGATTTTAAGGTCTTATTTTTTTCAGTATTAATTATGCTTTTAGCATATGTTATTGCAGAGATAACAAAAATATTAAAAGTAAAATACGACTGGTTTTTGGATTATAAAATATCAAAGGATTTAAAAACCAAGGTTTTGGTTTACTGCATTGAAAATTCACAGTTTTCTGACAAAATAGGTGAATATGAATCATTGCTGGAACGTGACGCAACATCTTATATTCAAATGGCCTGCAATGAATCTATTTCTTTTATTACAAATGTTGTAAATGCTGTATCGTCCACAGTTATACTGATAAAACTGCAGCCGGATATGGCGATTGTTTCTTTTATTTTGCAGTCAATGCTCATTTTGGTGCGAATTAAAACTCAGAATATAGAAGAAAAAAAAGGTATTGAAATGCGAAACGGATACATAGCATTACTTTCTTCTATTAATGAAATAATTTACAACATAAGAAAAATCTCTGTATTAGGAGCAGAAAATTATGTAGCTAAACGTTACGAGAAAGCTCTGGATAATGAGTATAATGTTACGAAATCACAGTCAGTTTTCCGAATAAGGATTGATGCTGTTATTTCACTGACTATGAATGCAATTGCCTGTATGATTCTTTTATGGGGCGGATACAGAATAATAATTGGAACTATGACATTAGGTAAATTGATTTCATTTAATCAGTATTCATCATCGCTTTCTTCACCGATTATCGGGCTGATATCTATACCTTCACATTTTGCAGCTGAATATGAAACTATAGAGAAGATTTCAATGATTTTTGAATATAAAAGTGATGAGAAAAAAGTAAAATTAAAAAATGTATCTGAAATTGATGTGTCCGGATTATCTTTTTCATATGATTCTGATTTAATACTGGATAATACAAAAGTGAATTTCAAAAAAAATCATGTTTATTATATCTGCGGTCAGAGCGGAACTGGAAAATCAACATTTTTACAGTTAGTTTCGGGTCAGCGTATTGATTACACAGGAACCATTAAATATGATGGATATGATCTGAAATCAATAAGCTCTAAAAATTTACCGGATTTAGTATCTGTTGTAACTCAGGATAGTGTACTGTTTAATGATACTATAATCAGTAATATTGTATTAGATAAAGATATTGATTACGAAAGAATCAGATATTTATGTCAAATATGCAGTATTCTTGAAGATATTGAGGAATTACCCGACGGATTCGATACTGTAATTTCAGAAAAAGGCGACAGTCTTTCTGGTGGTCAAAAAAGCAGAATATGTCTGGCACGAGCTTTGTATCAGGATAATCCTGTTCTGATAATTGATGAGGTTACATCTGGTCTTGACGGAATAACTGAGCGAAATATCAGAGAGCGTTTAGCAGATGCTGTAAAGGATAAGATAGTAATAATAGTTACACACAGCAAAAATTTTATTATGGAAAATTCGGTAATATATAATATTGATAATCAGTCAATAAAATCAGGAGAACCAATATGTTTAAAATAGTATACAGGTACATGATTAGTAACAAAAAAAGCAGTATTGCAGCAAGCATAGGTATTGCAATATCTGCTATGCTAATGTTCAGTATGGTTCAGATAAGCGACTGCTTCAATCTGGCATTTAAAGAGCTTATAAGTTCCAGTACACATCAGGATTTTTATGTTATTGACGTAAGTTATGATAATATTGTTGATATAAATAATAGATTTGAAAGTATGGGTGATGATGCACCTGATAAATATATGTCAACAATGATAATTGGCGATATTTATGAAGATGGCTGGCAGGCATTTAAGTTAATGGGTTTCAGCGGTGATATTGATTATTTCAAAAAAGCTGATCTGATCAGCGGGAGATATCCGTGCAACGAATATGAAATATGTATCGAAAAAAGTTATGCTGATCTTCATCCGGATTTAAAAATAAATGATGAAATGACACTGGATTTAATATTAGCTTCGGATGAAAATACAGCAAAGGCCAAAAATATAAGTAAAAAATTTATGATTTGCGGAATTATAAAAGATGTTATTGATGACGGAACATTCTTCTACACTAATATTGAAACAGCTAAGAAAATTTTTGATGAAAATAATATAACCGACAGCAAATCAAACGCAATTATTGTTGAGGCACTGGAAGGCGGTTTGGATATTGACAAAATGGTCGATGCTGAATTTGAAATTCAAAGTATCATAGCCAGTAAAACTGAGGATATTAAATATTTCAATGAAGTTCAGCTGATTTCAAATGATGAAAAGATATCCAATTATGATGAGAAGGGTACGTTTGAAACAGTTTCACTCGTTATATTTATGCTGTCTCTTATTATAGCAGTTTGCCTGGCGATATTTGTCTATAATACTATTAGTTTGAGCTTTATCCGTAAGATTAATGTATTAGGAACTATGAGATGCATAGGGTTAAAAAATAATCAGCTTGTCCGGATTGTTCTGACCGAGCAGTTTTTAATCGTTACTATAGGTGCTTTTACAGGAATGATTCTGGGTGCATTGCTTAACTTGATAATTGCTGATAAATTAATGGTTATGCTTGTAACCTCAGTTGTTAAAATTAAAGTTAAACAAAGTATCAGTACATATATTGTGACATATTTGCTTGCTTTAACTGCATCGCTGATTGCAAGTTTAAAACTTATTTTAAAAATTCGAAAATCTACTCCAATAACTATAAAATATATTACTAATCCGAAAAAAGAATTTTCAAAAAAAAGCATCATATTCAAAACAAAAAATTTTCTGTTTAATCTGGCCTTGCAAAATTTAAAAAGAGGATTTTCAAAGAGTATAATTCAGGCTGTAACACTGATAGTAAGTTTCACTCTTTGTTTTGTAATATGCAATACATTTGCTGTTGTTGGGGGCAATGTCAGTAAGGGTGCAGTCAGCTTTAGTGATTACACTATTATGTCGAATATTGTAAACTGTGAATATTTCACGGATGACGATTTGCGTATGTTAGAATCTTATGATGGAATAGAAGCAGTTTATACACAGGAAATCCTTAACGAATATAATTGGGGTATAGAGAAGGACCCTCTTCAGATAATGTTATATGATGATAATTTATGGCGTAAGTTTTCCAAAATCAATAAAATAGAGTATGATTCATCATCTCCGTTTTCAGTTTTGGTAACCAGGGTTGAGAATACTGAAGAAAAAATTACAGTATATAAAGATAAAGAACAATATTCGATAACTCCGATTATAATGAATGATGCTCAGGATTTGAATTATGCATCTGTCAACACTGGTAATTATCTGTTAATAAATGAAAAAACTGCTGAAAATCTGAATTATGAAAAAGGCAGGTACTGCACATTTCTCGTTGATACAGACAAAGATTTATCTGAGCTCTTAGATATTAAATTTTCAATTGATCAGGTATTTGTTTCAAGTCTGCATGAGGGTAAGGATGCGGCTGAAATGCAGCTGCTTGGAATGGTGATAATTGCTGCATATATTATGGCTGCCACCATCATACTAAGCTTCATGATAATAAGCAATACAATAAAAGAAAATCTTAAAAGTAAAAAAGGCGAATACGGTATAATGCGTGCTATGGGACTTAATCTTAATCAATTGTATACTGTCGCCTGCTATGAGAATTTTATCCTTACAGTAATTGCCTGTCTTATAGGTGCATCTGTTTCTTTGATTATAAATTATTTCTTAACACTTGTATTATTTGAAAGCATAAAAATCTCTGCAGTTGTTTATATATTAATAATTTTATTGTTTACGGTTGCAATAGAAATATATTCATATTTTAATATAAAGAAGAATACCAGTAGTTCGATTGTTGAAATGATATATGAAAGGTAGTGGAATAATGCCTGTTATTTCTTTAAAAAAGGTTAATAAATATTATAAGTCCGGAAATGAATCTTTTCATGCTCTTAAAGATATCAGTCTGGATATCGAAGAGGGAGAATTCGTTGTAATTTTAGGGAAGAGCGGCTCAGGAAAAAGTACTCTTCTTAATATAATAGGTGGTTTGGACAATTATGATGACGGTGAGGTTATTCTGGACGGAGCTGATTATAAAAATGCAGATGACAAGACAATGTCAGAATTCAGATGCAAAAAAATAGGATTTGTTTTTCAGTCCTACAATTTAATCCCTGTTCTTAATGTTTATGAGAATATCACATTTCCTGTAAATATTGACGGAGGAAGTATTGATAAGGAACATATAGAAACTGTTATAAGAAGACTCGGGTTAGATGGAAAAGAAAAATCATTTCCAAATCAATTATCGGGTGGACAGCAGCAAAGAGTTGCGATAGCGAGAGCACTTGCAAATAAACCTAAAATATTACTTGCAGACGAGCCAACCGGAAATCTTGATACTGCTATAGGTAATGAAGTTCTGGAGCTTTTAACTAATGGTGTCAGAGAATACGGTCATACTCTGGTTATGATAACTCATAATCCTGAAATAGCTAATTGTGCCGACAAATTGATCAGAATCGAAGACGGAAGAATAATATAAATAGCAGAGTAAAAATTTGAATATAGTTGGGAAATATTTACAGTTGAAGAAGCCCAGCATGCTATTGATAATATTGAATAAACATAAATACACGAGCCAAGAATAGACTCTATGCATAGCAATTTATTTTAAATATAAAAAACCGATGTATATGTAGTTTTCTATATCGGTTTTTTTGCTTGTGAAATCATCTGAGTTTTTTGTATGACGTCAGTGTCTTGACATAAAAAACTTTTTATGATATTATATTTGTAACACGTAGTGTAACACGCTGTAGTGTAACACGTAATACATAAAAATAATAAAAAAGGAGCGTTCATAAGCATGGAAAATCAAAATCAGGAAATAAAAGTTCGTTCAATTAGGGCTGATGAAGCGACATTAGACAAATTCAAAGCGTTATCAGCTGAATTTGAAAGCCAGGGTGACTGTCTGTCGCAGCTGATCACTGCATATGAGATTAACAATGCTAAGCATATACTCACAGATGTAAAGGCTGATATTGCCGACTATGAAAGCCACATCAACAGTATACAGCAAGCTTTTCTTCACGTTCTGGAGCTTAACAGTAATGCCGAGAAACGTATAAAGCAAGAATTCAATGACCTGCTTTGCAGCAAGGACAGTCAAATAATAAGCTTGCAGGAAAGAGTAGATAAAACAGAACATGAGCTTCAGAACGCAAATAATATATATCAGCAGAATATAGATGTTCTTAAGGCAAGTGAAGCAGAAGCCAACAGGGAAGTTAAAACGTTAACTGAAAGCTTATCCATAAAGATCAGGGAATGTGAACAAGCTGAACGAGTAATTCAGGACAAGCAGCTGATTATTGATAATCTAACATCAAGACTTCCGGATCAGGACATAATTGAAAAACAGCTGGAGGAAATGAAACAAAGGCTGAATGAAAACGAAAAAATAATCAATCAACAGAAAAATGAAATCAATGAACTTAAACAGCAACAACAGTCACAGGAACAGTCACACAAGCTTGAATTACAGAAAGCTGAAATAGATAAGCAGAATGCTATACTTGAAGTTAAGAGTAAGCAGCAAGATAAGATTGATGAATATAATACCAAGATTGATAAGCTGCATGATGAAATACAAAGCTTACAGAATGAATATAATAAATCAATCAGCGAACTTCAAGATAAAATGCAAAAAGAGCAAAAATAAATATTAGAAAAAAATCGGTTGGATACACTACTCTGACCGATTTTTTGCGTTTCTAGTTCTATTGAAGAAACAGAAAATATCTTTGAAAAAATAGCCTGTATGAAAAATTCTGATCTGAATTTTGAATTACAAAGGCGAGTAATATTATCGCTTCCGCAGAAGCGAAATACCCCCTCGGAGAGCCTAACGTGTTTTGGGTTTGCCCAAAATGCCATTAGGTTACCCACACCACATTGACACCACTTCGGGAACGTGCTATCATGTAGTGGTGGGGGTAGTCAGCTACGCTGAAAATACGCAAGCAAAAAAGCCTAAGATGAAAGGAGTGGAATGTATGGCAATGGCAAATATAGCAGGTAAGATAAGTTTCCATGTAGGAAAAAAACTTTCCATTTCGCATAATCTGGGAAAGGAAAGAACATCACCGAATTGGAATAAAGATGGTCACATAAATGCAGAAAGAACTCCGCTTAATGTAGTGTTAACCAATACACCACTCAAAGATTTTTTTAAGGAAACATTTGGCGAAGCAATTAAAAAATACAATGCTGCTAATGAAAAAAAACATCCTGACAGAGTAACAGATGTTAATAAGTACTATAATGACCAAAAAGGAAAAGCACAGGAAGCAATATTTCAGATGTCTGATCATGACAATTATTTGAAAATGGTTAATGAGGTCGGGCAGCAATGTGCGGATGAAATACATAAAGCATATCTTACAGATATTTATAATCAATGGGTTAAGGAAAATCCGTCATTGAAAGTATTCAGTGCAACAATACACATGGATGAAACAAAGGACGGTGCTCCGCATTTACATTTGGACTTTATCCCTATCGCAGAGAGTTCCAGAGGACTAACGAAAAAGCTATCAATGGATGGAGCAATGAAGCAACTTGGCTTCATCAGAGAGTCAAAGCAAAAATATGCTGAAACTCCATATAAGCAATGGCTTAATACTCATCGTGAAAGGGTCGAACATCTGGCGGAGAGATATATTACTGTAATACCGTCTGAGCCGTCTGTGGTGGGACATCAGCAGCCACAGGAATGGAAGGCTCAAGAGTGTAAAAGAAGTGCCGTACAGAAGATTACAGAAGCTTTTGCTTTAAAGAAAACGATAGCCAGTGCACAGGCTATTATTGATAATGCTGAGGATATTAAGCGAGCTGCTGCCCAGGAAGCAAAAAAAATAACAGATGGTGCAAAAGTTAAACAGCTTAAATCCGAGAAATGCGTGGATGAATTAAAAAAAGAAGCTGAAGCATTGAAGCAAGAATATACTGCTATTAAAGAAAAAATAAATTCAAGGACTGATTATTGGGAAAAATCCGAAAAACGTATTAAAACGAAAATTCTTGAACTCACAAAAAAAGAAGCATCAATTGACCAGACTGTTGAAGCTGAGGTTCAGGCACGTTTATCAATGCAAGATTTTATAAATCGTCAAAAGGATGAAGATGTTAGGTATCGCCGCAAGGTACTTGAAAAATTCCATGACAATCAGCATACGCATGATATACCAGACAGACCTCAAAGTAACACACAGAGAGGACGATAGCAATGATTATACTGATTACAAAGACAATGTATACAAAGATATTAGGACAGCCACCAATCAGGACTAAGAGTCAATTTAAACGAACTGAGGGCTTTATATATTCTTTTCTTTTTAATTTGAAAAGGGACAATGGTGCGTGGACAGTTAATTGGACATTAATTGAGATGGTTATTTCAGATTGCTTGTTTCGTCTTGTTGGTGGTGTCGGCACCGGTGCGGAACGCAAACTTAATTTAAAAGACTTGGAGTTAAGTGTAGATATTTCTTCCCGCAACTACACTGTTCGATTTTTTTCTGATAAGGATTTGACCGAAGATGCATATGCATATGAACTTCGGTGGTTCATTGATGGCATTAATGGCTATTTTGAGAATTTCCCGTACAAATATATTCAAGATGGTAAGCTTGATTATGACCTTGAACCTGTTCCACTTGATGAAATTGAAGAGTGCTAAAAAGTTGATAATCCATTCCCCCTTTCCATTTAGTTACTTAGTTACTTAGAATTTATTTTTTTATTTTTTAAAATAATATTTTAAGGATAAAAAAGGTATCAGTACGAGGGTAACCCATTTTCAATGCTCTGTTGCGAAGCTTCAGAGTGTTGAATATGTGCCACTGTTGAGTTAAAAACCTAAACGCTGTATAATCGACTGTGAAGCGATTTTTGAGGCTTTTCTGAAAGGAGTAACTTTTTACATTGACAAGCTTCTAAAGCTTACTACAAGCCTTTCAGACGTCTCTACGGGCATAGGACAAGAATTTATTGCTGTTATTGTACATTGGCTTATATATGCTGTTGTAGTGCTTGTAGGGGCAGCGTTACCACTTGCCGCCTTGTTTTTTGGTGGAAAGGGTATAGTGGAAATTTATCGGCAGTGCTGTGCGGATGAAATAAGTGTGATTGTAGCCTTAATTAGCCTTGTCATTGTTATTTTCTTTGCTGAAGTAATGCCGGTAAATGTTTTGCTACTGTTTATAATTTCTCATGTTATATATATTTTTGTACGTTGGTTTATTTATGGCTACAGAGAAGCGAGAGGATTATAAGAAACATAGAAAAGACCATGAATTACTCCATGGTCTTTTTCCGTCTATATTATTTCTTCGTCTTCTTCGCCGAGCATTTCAATGGACTTAACTATTTGTTGGATAAGTAATTTTTCTTTAGGTTTGAGAGGTTTACCATTGTTTTTTGTAGCTACATCAATTCTTTGAATAAAATCCTTGCATAATGAAGTAAGTGATTTTTGAGATATCACTTTAGTACTTCTCTGTACTTTAGCATTATACTTTGCTACCTCTGCCTCAACGTCACTCAATGGAACATTCATGATTTGTGCTATTTTTCTTCTGACACGAGAATCGTGTAATCCACCGCCCGATGTCCAAGTTGCAATAGCAGTGCCAGAACGTCCTACAAGATTTCCAGCAGCCCGAAGGGAGATATCATTCTGTTCTAAATAGTCAGCAAAATAATTAAAACGCATAATTGTTTCCTCCTAAAAAATAATGACATACTTGAAATATAAGTCAAGTGTGACAAGAAAAAATATAAAATTATACAATAAACCAAAAATAAAAATAGTATAATTAACTAAAATACATTAATCACGGGAGGTTTTATTTTTCTACTCATAGCTAAAGCTTTTTCAACCACCGGATAAGTCGGTGGTTTTCGTTGCACAAAAAAATACAGTCCTGCTCACTGCAGAACTGTATTTTTCACGAATAAAATTCGGAGGAAATAAATTAATTGATCTTATTTTATATTTATAAGTTCATTTAAATAAGTACTTTTACCGTTAGATATTTTATGAATTTTTTCTAATATATAGTTATAATCAATATTACATTCGTTTTTCTTTGCATATGATAATATAAGAGAAACGTATCCACTTATTATTGCAGTAGCTTGAGATGTACCAGTAGAGCTAAATATTTTTTGATTATTATTAATTACCAGAATATCCACTCCCGGAGCTAAGATATCACAAGATTCATAATCATTGGTGTTTTGCCAAATGTTTTTATTTTTATCAATAGCTCCAACAGAAATAACATTTTCTTGATTAGCCGGAAATAACATATCTTCTGCTTCATAATCTCCTGATGAAGCAATTACAATTATTCCATCATCAGTTGCTGCATCAATTGCTTTTTTTACTTTCTTATTGGAATGAAAATTGCCAAGACTTATATTAATAATATCAACATTATCATTATTAGCTTCAATAATAGCATTAGCTAAATTATCTCCATTAATAGTGCCATCTTCGCCAACAACCTTATATGAATTGATTTTTGCATTAGGTGCAATTCCTACAATTTCATTATTGTATCCTAATAATATGGAACACATCATTGTTCCGTGCCCATTTATATCATAAATACTTTCATCTGTGGATTTTTCTACGTTTTTATTGATTTGTTCAACTTGAAATTCAGATATTCCGCTGTCTATCAAAGCAATAACTATATCTTCACCTGTAGAATACTGATGTAACTTATTATAATCCATAATGTTTATTTGCCACTGAGCCGAATTTGCTGTTTCAGCTGCTTGGTTACTTTGAGTTAAAAAAAAATGGAATAAACATTAAATCCTAACGCAAAGATCATTGCAGCAATACCTATGCCTTGTACTACCCGTTTAATCTTTGGAGACAGTTTAACTACTACATACTTATTCAAAATCACAGCACATATGATCAATGCTGCTAATATTAAAATACATAAATTAGGATGATTTTTTGAAAATTCAAACACATTCTTTCCTCCTCATATTCATTACTGAGTATCCATGCTATATACTAATACCCATGTAATATCAGTTACAATACCTCTATTGCTAAGGCTATTATAGTATGTAATGTCATTTGCTAAATACCAAGCATAAGCAGATGTCAAACCATTAGGAATTGCGCCTACTCCGCCAAAAGCAGCACCTGCGATTATTGCAGCACCTGCATTAACAGCAGCAGCCTTGTTCATATCATAAGCCCATGTATTAGCAGCTGAAGTAGACATATATCTTCTCCTGCCCCACCAATGTGTTTCATCATATGTACTGCCACCCTGAAGATAATATGTATCATCATCAGTGTCCACAATTGTACCACCGTCAAGAATCTCAAAATTGCCTTCCTGTAATTCATCATTTACAGAATTGATGCCATCAATCATCAGCTGTGAAAATTCTTCTGCAGTGATTGCTTCCACGCCTATCTTTGCATATGATGCATTTAACGCATCAAGATCAAAATTGCTGCACAGATCATCGATCTTTTCTTCATCAAAAACAATAATATCAGCATTAGTATCAAGTTCGACAGATGTATCAAGAACATCGAGCATGCTGTCTACACTTGTAGAGTCGATATCAATAGTTTCATTTGTAGCAGATGCACTAATAGTTGAAATACATGAAGCACACATTACAGCAGTGCTGAATACGGATACGAGTTTTGTTTTAAAGTTTTTTATTTTTTTTCCTTTCATAAATAGATATTTATAATTTTTTTATGAGTCATGACATTCTTTTATTATACACAATACTAGAAATGTTGTAAATATTATTTATGAATTTTTTTGTAAATTTTAACGATTTCAGTCTTCAATAGTGTAAAACGAATTACCTTTAAAGACATTCAAGATAGCCTGAAAAGCATGAAGGCGAGCACTGAGCTTTACTTCTCGTAAAAATATTCAGGTAATTCTATCATCCAGACAGGATAAACAGGAAACTTCGGATGACAATAATACAACATCTTCATTCGATCAACAGTACGGTTTTACCAGAGGCAATTCATATTATGTAGATGTGAAGTAATGTTGACAGAAAACACTATTATAAAACTTCAGAAAATGCGATTGAGTACTATGGTAGCAACATTCAAGGATCATCTTACGGATCCGAATATTTCAGAATTGCCTTTTGAAGACCGTTTTGGATTGCTTGTGGATAAGGAATGGCTTACCAGAAAGAATAATCATCTAACCAGATTGATCAGGAATGCACGTTTTTCAGTATCCGAAGCATGTGTATAAAACATTTTCTACAGCCCGGGAAGAAAGCTGGATAAAGCACAGCTCACAAGGCGCTCAAGTCGCTTCTTAGCGTTGCCTTATCCTCCCTATGAGTAAATCATGGTTATTGTAGCATATGGCTTTGTGCATGTCAATGTTCAGTTTAGGCGACGTTAGCGACCACAGGTTTTCAGTTGAAACGATATATTCAAAAATTCAATATATAGAGACAAAAATATAGTATGTAGTCTCCAAAAATGTTATAATAATAGTGTAAACCAATCATCACACAAAGGAGATTACCGGGAAGCAAGAGGGTTATAGGCTATATCACTGAAAATAAAAAGACCAAGGAGGAATATCCCTGGTCTTTTTATTTTCAGCGATGTGAAATTTCTTCTCTTAACTGAATAATACGTTTTTCTAATAACTCATTCTGCTGTTGCAGAAGAATAAGCTGCTCATCACGAAACTTATCTTTAATTTTTTTTCTTTTGCGGAGTGCTGCTACTCTAGCAGCTGTCTTTTCTCGTTCTATTTTTTTTGCACAATTATGGCAATATCTAATGCTTATGTGTGAAAAGTAAACTGAATTTTCTATCTTAGAAATCATTAGTCCACAGTTCTCACAGTACTTTATTTCTTTCATTTTGCCACTCCCCTATTTAAATCTTCAATGTTTCCGTTATCGTTTCCGTTACAACGGTACTGAAGATTTTTTATTTCATCGGAGAGAGAGAAGCGAAGTCTTTTACGTTCCTTATGTAGTAGAGCTAAGATATCATCAGATGAGTTATTGGCTATAATTTGAATTCCAGTATTATTTGTGGGCATTGAAATATTGATAGCTGTTGCTCTTTCTTCCGGCTGACATATCTCAATTTCGGTAATCATATTTTCGATATTTTGTATTTTGTCCTTCAGCTCATTGATGTAGTCAAGTTGGGTTGATATTTTAACGAAATCAATATCAGACTGCTCATCAGTTGATTTGTTTTGAACAGAACGTGTATCCCTGGCAATTGCTTTGAAAACAAGAATGAAACAACCAAGGGAAATAAAAACTGAAATAAATGTCATTTATTATTCATCCTTTCGTTATTGACGAAAGGTCTAAAAGGCTGTATAATTACAATATCAGACCTTTCAGGTTTGTGTTTTATGAAGCAGTCTGTAACTTATCGAGGGTAGCAGACTGCTTTTATTTTATAATTCAACATCATAGCGTACAAATATAATCTCTTTCATAATAAGATTTTCAACCCAAAGTTTACAAGCTGTTTCCCATTGCAAAATTTCATTGAAGTCATTAGATGGTCTTGGATTGTCACGGTGGTAAAGCTCATCAAGTTCAAACCAACGTTTTTCAGCTTTTTCATCAATCTGACGGGGAATGATCTGCCACTTAGCAGCCATTACATAAATATCTACTTCGCCCGGATATGTTGACTCAATCCAGTCTTGCCACATGCGGCCCCATTTGCCGATAGGCTTCTCCAGAAGTCTGAGTTCCTCAGGATCATTAGTATAACGAACATCCGGAAGTATCTGTCCTGTTGCATTTATTTTATCTGCCATAACAATTCCTCTTTTGTATGTGTCACGATGACACAGTAATTATTGATTTTGTTTTGATAGTTCTTCTAAAACCTTGTCAGTAAGGTTAAATCCATTTAATTCGTCAGAGCATAGAGATTTAGCTTTCATTTTTTCAAGATAATCTTTTTCATTCATCATAAAAGTAATTTCATCAATTTTATTTCCATCCTTTACAGTGGAATATTCTATAGATAAATCAGTAAATTTATTAATTTCTTTAATTGCTGGTTCTAAAACAAATCGTCTAAAGTCAGGGTAACGTTTATAATTTTCACAATTAAGTATGTGTTTAAGTTTATCAAGTTTAAACCACCAAGATTTATTATTTTTTTGATAGCTTTTAAGAAGTTCATAAATCCTAATACTGTATGTAGATTTCATTGGTAATATGTATTTTAAATCATAAGAAGTAAAATAACTACCGGTTTCGCCATATTGTTTGCTTAGTTCTAAAAGATAAGGCATCATATCTTCATGAAATTTAATGCGTATCTTACCACTTTTTTTATTTGTTCTAAGAGTGTTAAACCATGTAACAGCACTTTCCCATTCAGATCCGTTCTCATCAAGAACAGTTATCCACCAAGCTTTAGATTTTAAAGATATACACTGTTTTTTTATTTCAGTATAGCTTTCTTTTCCACTAATACCACATACAGAATAAAAATCTTTTAAATTAAATTCATATTCAGTAAATGCAGTATCAGTTGGTTTTATTTTAGTGATTGCATAGAGAATTAAGCGTTGTTCAGTAAGCGTAAGAGTAAATCGAGCTTTTTGAAGTAATTCGTCAGCTTTATATACTTTCATTTCACGTTCTTTTTCAATCTTCTCAATTTTGTTGATGGATTGTTTTAATATTTTATTTGCCATAAATATTCCTCCTCCCAAATGAGTATATCATACAAATGTGAGAGTGTCAAGGTCTTCTCACATTCACCGCCAAACTTCTCACAATTATAATTTAACAGACTAATTTTTGGATTTTAACAGTTTAAACAAAACGCCCGATTTCTCACAGTAAAACGCCCGATTTCTCACAGTAAAACGCCCGATTTCTCACAGTAAAACGCCCGA
>CALMUA010000239.1 GCA_937872775.1 uncultured Ruminococcus sp. | reverse complement strand
AAATAGACCGCCGCATGGAACAAAGTTTTTTGTTAAAATGGAAAGAAGTCTTTCTACAAATTACAGATATTATTTGTTAAATTTATCTATAACTAAAAATACTTTGTTCACGCCATATAAAAATCAGGATCAGGAGCTGAAAAATGACAATACGCCATCTGAGAATATTTATTGCTGTTGCAGACTGTGGTACTATGCGAAAGGCAGCAGAAGAATTATATATTTCACAACCCTCTGTCAGTCAGGCGATAAGAGAAATTGAAGAATACTATCATGTCCGTTTATTTGAACGCCTGTCAAAACGTCTTTATATTACTGAAAGCGGCAAATCCATGCTTTCATATGCCAGACATATTGTAAGTGCTTTTAATAATATGGAGGAGGCAATGAATAATGCGGAGTCTGAACCCAAAATCCGTATAGGGAGCAGTGTAACAGTAGGTACTGTTCTTCTTAATGACTGGGTTACGGAGCTTGAACGTCAGATACCTGATATTGACGTGCGTGTAACTGTTAATAACACTACAGCAATTGAAGGAGGAATCTGTAAGAGTGAACTGGATCTTGCTGTTGTTGAGGGCGTTGTGCAGAATGAAGAAATTATCAGCCGGATTATCTGTAAGGATGAAATAGTAATAATCGTTAACCGGCAGCATCCTTATGCGGGTAAAAAAATTACTATTGAGATGCTCAATGGTCAGCCTCTGATCTCAAGGGAGCAGGGAAGTGCGGAAAGAAACCAGTTTGAGAGGTTGATGGCAGAGAATGATATCCATATGGAGAAAAAATGGTGTTGTACCAACACTGAGGCAATAAAGCGGGCAGTAATGGCAGGAAAAGGAATAGCTATTTTGTCAAAGCGATTGGTGGAAAAAGAAGTGGAGCAAGGAAAACTTCATATTGTCACTGTTGATAATGTGCATGTGGAGCGTAATTTCAAGCTTATTTATCATAAAAACAAGTTTATTTACTCCTCAGATGATGGCATTTGAGCAGATCTGTAAAAAGCAGTCATAAAAAACCGATCTCCGATTGTAAAACCTTTCGGAGATCAGTTGAATGTATGGCTGCTTTTTTATGTTTTTACACAAAAATCAAGTCTTTTATCAGATAGATTGCAGTGCCGACAATACCACTTCCAAGAATTATTGATATTGCGTTCATTTTGAATTTTCGCAGGAGGAAGAGGCATACACCGAACAGTACAAATTCAATTATGCGGAAATTATTTATCTGAATATTAAACAGATCAGTCCCGAACAGTCCGAGTATTAATATTGACGCACCTGCTGAGCCAATCAATGCAACTGTTGCAGGTCTTAATGCACCCAGAACAGTCTGTACTCCACTGAAATTGCGATATTTATAATAAAAATATGCAAGTGTAAGGCAGATGATGAATGATGGTATGATACAGCCAAGTGTGCAGATAACAGAACCAAACGGACCTGCAAGTCTTGTTCCCACAAAAGTGGATGAGTTTATTGAAATTGGTCCGGGTGTCATTTCCGCAATTGTGATAAGGTCTGTAAATTCCTCCATGGTCATCAGTCCGTGTACGTTGACAATCTGATCCTGAATTAAAGGAATTGCCGCATATCCTCCACCGACACTGAATAATCCGACTTGTATGAAGCTGAAGAATAATTTAAACAGTAAACTCATTATATTTCCTCCTTCTTCTTGCTTTTCTGGAGGTTAAGCAGTAAATCAATAATTCCTATGAAAAGGCAGGTGAAAATAATAGTTATTGCACTGATTTTCAGCAGATATGTACAGATAAAAGCGATAATCATCATTACTATATACAAAATACGTCTTGTTTTACATACATTTTTTGCAAGATTTATTACAACATCAAATATAACTGCTGCTACACCTGCACGCATAACCTGCAACCCCAGAGCAATATAGCGATTTGTGCGGAACTGCTCATAAAATAATGAGATTAATGATATAATAATCATTGGCGGCAGAATTGATCCGAGTACAGCGACAAGTGAACCGACAATGCCACACATACGGTATCCGATTATTACTGAAGCATTAACCGGAAGCGGCCCCGGTGAAGACTGAGTAATTGCTGTGATGTCCAGCATTTCATCCTCGTCAAGCCATCCGAGCTGTTCAACATACTTCTTTTTCATAAGTGATACAATGACGAATCCACCGCCGAATGTACATGCACTCAATACAAACATAGACTTAAATAATGTCCATAAAATATAACTTTTGTTTTTTGTAGTTTTCATATTTTTTCCTCCGTTATTTGTTATATCTATGATAGCATACAAGATCTGATATGTAAAATACATATATCTTAAGATATTGATAACTATTTGCCTATATATAAATATGATTAATTATAAACGGCAGTAATATTTGTGCATATCAGTATCTGAGTAGCCCGGATGACTGAAATTTATTTATACTATGTCCTGTTTCTGAA
>CALMUA010000238.1 GCA_937872775.1 uncultured Ruminococcus sp. | reverse complement strand
GTAAGTAATGCTGAAATATCATCAGTAGCATCAACCTTTGTTTTTTCAGGAACTGCATTTGGGAAAGCTCCAACGTAACCCTTACCATTTGATGAATATACAGCAGCATTTACATAATGATCCACATCCATGCTAAATGCCCATACATCATTTTTACTACTTGTATCTTCCATCTCTGATACAGCCGCAGCTAATGAGTCTTCTGTCGTAGCGTCATCTGATTTTACAGGACTTTCAGGTAAATCTAATCCTTGTGTTTCGAAACTTGTGATACATGAAGCTGCTGAGTTGTAGATTGACTTTGCGTTTGAGTTAGCTGAATTAACTCTTGACTTTGTTACCCAGCCCATCATTGATGGAACGAGTATAGCACAAAGAACACCGATGATTGCGATAACTACGATAAGTTCGATAAGTGTAAAACCTTTAAATTTTTTCATAACAAATTCCTCCTAAAATATAATTAAATTTTTAATATTAACGTATTTGAATATGTAAGGTATCCGGAACATGCCAACCACTCCAGACGTCTTGAAGTGATCACCTCCTGTACTCTATGTTCATATTATAGCACCACCGTTTTTGTTTGTCAACGAAAAGCAAGCCTCAAAAAGTAAGATTGTATGATTGATTAAAATAGCCAAAACTTAAACGATTAAGTTCACTCGAATTATTACATAATGTATAATTAGTGTGTTTTTCATCTTTGTAAAAACAATTATATTTTACTTATTATGGTTATTTAACCAGGTATGACTTTATTAAAATCCGGTTCATTTTCAGGTCTTCTATTTAAAAAAGCAAAAGCTTTACAGAACTATCATCTCTGTAAAGCTTTTAATAAAACTATTGAATTATCTGTACCTTATGCGCCTTTTTTCCATTCTTCATCTTCAAGCCTATCAGCACATGGAAAATAAGATTCTATTTCTTCACCGCCGGACATTTTATATTCCTTGCTTTCAGGACATGGTATCGGAAAACCGCCAACGTATGTCAAAGAGTTATTTGCATATACCACACAATGAACTTTTCCGCTTACAACTTTTGCAGCCCATATGCAATCCTTAGAATCTGTAAATTTACTGTCAAGCTCTCTTATCTCTTTTTTGCACTCTTCTTCAGCTAACGGATCACTTGTTGTTATTATAAGATCCGATTCATCAGCGACACCTGCATCAAATTTTACTGTACCATTAATTATTACACCTTTACTGTCCATGGAAATCATGATACCCTGAAGCTCAGTATAGAGTTCATCGGCATTGCTGTTTGCTGCTGATATCCTGGACTTTACAACCCATCCCATCATTGACGGAACAAGTATAGCGCACAATACCCCTATTATTGCTATAACAACTATAAGCTCAATCAAAGTGAATCCCTTTACCTTTTTCATAAATAAAACCCCTTTTGTTTGTTTTGTAGTACGGATTATATTTTATAAAACTTTTCTCCATACTTGTTTTTTTAATGTATTCTATTGAGACTACATTATATCACTCAATATTTTTATTGTCAATAATTTTTTCAATTGGTTAAAAAAGTTTGTTAACTATGTTTATTATACAGCATACAGAGTTGATTTTTTTCAATTTAATGAATTATATATAAAGTTTAAAGGGGAGGAAAAATATTTGTTTTTGGTATATAATCGCAGGGCAGATAGGATTTAAGCAGAAGCGAGCGGTGCTTTCCAATCACCCTGCACATGAATATTTATCTCTCATAAGCTATTTAATAATTAAGTAAAAAAAGCTGCATTACAGATGAAAATTCTGTAATGCAGCTTACAATATTTGTTGTGTGGTTTTTATTCACCTGAATTTAAGTATCTGTAGAATTCAAGCTTATCCTGGCATCGGTCAAGAGCATCCGCTTCGTGGATAACCCCCTGTCTTGTCATACGTGCGAGCTCCTGATCAAGACACATCATACCAAACTGTTTACCTGTCTGAATAGCAGACTGGATAAGATGTACTTTATTATCTCTTATCATAGCTGAGCAGGCATCCGTAACGTGCAATATTTCAAGAGCTGCAATTCTGCCCTTTCCATCAGCCTTTGGTATAAGAGTCTGTGACATAACTCCGACAAGAACGTTTGCAAGCTGAGTTCTTATCTGAGTCTGCTGATACTCAGGATATACGTCGATAATACGGTTTATTGTATCTGCAGCACTTGTTGTATGAAGTGTGGAAAGCACAAGATGTCCGGTTTCAGCCGCCGTTATAGCAGCTGTAACTGTTTCAAGGTCACGCATTTCTCCTACGAGGATAATATCAGGGTCTTCACGGAGTGCTGAACGAAGAGCAGAAGCAAAGTCAGGAACATCCGGACCTATTTCACGCTGATTTACCATACAGCGTTTATGCTCATGAACATACTCTATAGGATCTTCAACTGTTATAATATGTGAACTTTTGTTGAGATTTGCATAGTCAAGCATAGCTGCAAGAGTTGTTGACTTACCACTTCCTGTAGGTCCTGTTACAAGAACAAGTCCTCTAGGTCTCATAGCAAAATCTGCAAGAATAGGAGGAAGCAGCAGATCCTCAAGGGTCGGAATATCATTTCTTAAAAGACGTATTGCAATTGCTGCATGCTCTCTCTGTCTGAATACATTAACTCTGTGGCGGTAGCCCCTCTTTGTAACATATGAAAAGTCACAGTCAAGATGAGCGTATAAACGCTTTTTCATTTCATCAGGTATAATTTTTTCAGCTACATCCATAATGGTCTCTTCGTCCATTATGTCATATGAGCTTAATTTTCTTAATGCACCGTTAAGCCTTACTACAGGAGCAATCTGATTGGTAAAGTGCAGGTCAGAGCATCCCAGAACCCTGGCTTCATCCAGAATCTTATCAATATCAATAGCTGTCATTAAATAAACCTCCGTTATCGTAATTTACTCATATCTTTCGTTACTATTTATCATTTATTCTGATAATTTCACAGGGGTTTCGGCTCTGCGGAGCCGACCGGGCTTTCCGGTCGCCCTGGACCTTCGGACTGAATGCTGAACAGTAACTATCTTTTAATGAGATTTATACTGAGTATGTAACTCTTATAAGCTCATCTATAGATGTTTTACCTGTCTGAACCAGCTCAGAAACGTTATCTCTCAGAAGCTTTGTACCGTTCTTCTTAGCTGCAGTTTCAAGCTGTTCCTTTCCGGCACTCTCAGCTATCAACGTTGAAACACCTGATGAACAGTGAATAATTTCATGAATAGCAGTTCTTCCCTTATATCCTGTTCCGTTACATTCCGGACATCCGGCTGCATCATAAATCTGAACAGAAGCCGGAATATGCATAAGCTGATTTTCTTCATCGTTTGACATTCTCGGCCTGCGGCATTTAGGACAAATTACCTTTACAAGACGCTGTGCAACAACGCCAATAAGTGAGGTAGCTACCATGTATGGAGCAACACCCATATCTACAAGACGTACTATTGTAGAAGCAGCGTCGTTTGTATGAAGTGTGGAAAGAACAAGATGTCCTGTAATAGCAGCTCTGATAGCAATATCAGCAGTCTCTGTATCACGCATCTCACCGATCATTACGATATCAGGGTCCTGACGGAGAATAGATCTTAAAGCCGCTGAGAATGTCATTCCGGCTTTTGTATTTACCTGACACTGATTTATTCCTTCAATGTTCTTTTCGACTGGGTCCTCAACTGTAATTACGTTTACATTAGGCTTTGCAAGTTCTCCGAGAGCAGCATAAAGTGTTGTTGTTTTACCGCTTCCTGTAGGTCCTGTAACAAGAATTACACCGTGAGGACATTTTATCATGCTTTCAAATAATTTATAGTTATAATCACTCATACCAAGGTCTGTAATCTTTCTGAGTGCTATCTGTCCTGTTGAAAGAATACGAATAACTATCTTTTCACCGTTTACTGTAGGAATTGAAGATACACGGACATCAAGATTAAAGCCATCTACTACCTGGGAGAAACGTCCATCCTGTGGCACACGTTTTTCAGCAATATTCATACCACTTATAAGCTTGATACGAGTTGAAAGTGCATTCTGAACAACCGGTGATACACTCATAAGCTCTACAAGGTCCCCGTTTACACGTATTCTGATTCTTGTAAACGCCTTGAAAGGCTCAATATGAATATCTGTTGCTTCTGCTCTGAAGGAATTTTCTACGATTGTTGTTGCAAGCTTAACAATTGGTGCGCTCTCTACTCTTTCCTTTGAACTTTCATCATCTGAATCTTCTATACCAAACTGGCTAAGACTTTCGTTGACACTGTCTATGTTAGCCATGGTGTACTTGTCACCAATCGCCTTGTTTATAGATGAGCGTGTGGCAAGAACAGGAATAGTGTCCATACCTGTTATTACCTTTACATCCTCAAGGATATTAAAGTTGATAGGATCATCTGTTGCAACTGTCAATCTTTTTCCAACAATGTCAATAGCTATTACTGTATGCTTTTTTGCAAGAGATTCAGGAATTCTGCTTACTGCATCGTCGTCAATTTTGAATGACTGAAGATCTACATAAGGTACTTTTAGTTTACCTGCAAGTGCCTGTGCAAACTTTATTTCTGTCATATAACCCATCTCAACGATTACTTCGCCGAAACGTTTCTGGCCCTGGGATTCTCTCTGAGCAAAAAGGACTTTTTCAAGCTGCTCATTTGTAATCATGTTTTGTTCTACAAGATATTGACCTATTGGTATGTTTCTCATAACCAGCCTCCAAATCATTTAATTTATTCTTGAATAATAGTTTCTTTTATGTTAAAATGATGATATAAGAAAACAAACAGGGAGGATTTTTTATGATTTATTTTGAATTCCTTGATATCAGAGCTTATCTGATATCTTACGCCATCATTTCTTTTTTTGGACTTTGTATAGGCAGTTTTTTAAATGTGTGTATATATCGTCTGCCAAAAAGTGAATCGCTCATCAAGCGATGTTCGCATTGTACAACGTGCGGTGCAAAGATCCGGTTTTATGATTTAGTTCCTGTTTTCAGCTGGCTTTTTCTAAAAGGAAAGTGCCGGAGCTGCGGAGAAAAAATTTCAGGACGTTACCCGCTTGTTGAAAGTCTTAACTGGATTGCTTATCTTCTTGTACTTACATTTTCAGATCTTCTTAACTACCCGGTCCAGGCAATCATTACTGCCTTATTTTTTTCAGTACTTATAGTTATCGGATTTATTGATTATGATACTCTTGAAATTCACGGAAGTCAGCTTGTTTTAATACTTATTCTTGCTGTAGCCTCCTTTATTTTTTCTGATCATATATCACTTTCCGAAAGAATTATCGGTGGTGTCTGCATCAGTCTTCCATTTTTTATAATCGGTGAAGTTTCATCAATCTACATAAAAAAGAAAACCGGTGAAAAAATAAGAGGGATAGAACTTGGTGATACTTGTTTAATGCTGTGCTCCGGATTACTTATGGGTACAAAATGCGTTATTGCCTCAGCATTTATCGGAATATTTGCAGCAGCCATCATAGGAGTTATACAAAAGATGCGTGGCAAGGATTCAAAAATTGCATTTGGTCCGTATCTTGCATTCGGGCTTATGATCGGTACATTATGGGGAACACAGATAATTGAATGGTATCTGTTGCGTTTTACAGTTCAGGTATAAAATTTATACCCTTTTATAAGCAGTCGCTGCGGTTGCAGCGGCTGCTT
>CALMUA010000237.1 GCA_937872775.1 uncultured Ruminococcus sp. | reverse complement strand
GCGGTGAGTACCGCATGGTTGGCGCTTTCCAAGGGGATAAAATTATGAAGACATTGGTTATTTACAGATCAAAAACAGGATTCACAAAAAAATATGCTGAGTGGATAGGTGAGGAACTTTCATGTGAAGTAGTGAATATTAATGATTTAGGCAAAGTGTCATTTAAAGATGTTAATCTGATTATTTACGGAGCATATATTCATGCAGAAAAGATCAATGGTATAAAGAAAATCAAGAAGCTGGCCGAAGAAAAAAAGTGCAGACTTGTCGTTTTCGCAACTGGAGCTTCACCTGCAGAAATGCACGATGAGATTGCAAAGATATGGAAAGGTAACGACATTGATGATAAAACACCTCATTTTTATATGCAGTCGGGACTCCGCTATGAAAAAATGGATTTATTCGGTAAGCTTATGATAAAGTTGTATGCAAAGATGATGAAAAATAAAAAGGATAAAACTCAGAGTGAAGCCGATATGACAGATGCTATACAGAAATCTTATGACATTTCTTCCAGAGAATTTATTAAACCACTGGTTGAACATGTGAGAAAAAACAGTTGATGAATATATGACATAGTAAGACTTTACTTATGTTTTAAGAGCTCTCAGCACAAAAACGCCGGGAGCTCTTTTGATTATAGATGTGTCCGATAAAGGCAAATGACAGGAGCCGATTGATCACAAAAAGGTATGATTAATACATTAAAGGAAAGACAAAATAAATAAGAGGTTAATATCATGAAAAAGAAAAGAACAGCAGCATTATTTACATCCGTGGTTATACTTATAAGTATGACATCCTGTAATAAAGGAGAAAGCAAAGGCGCATCATCCTCCAATACTACTCTTAGCAGTACTTCCCACAGCAACTCTGATAGTACTTCTTCAGGCAGTGGTGTAGCAAAGAATAAAACGTCAGAACTTACAAATTACATGACAGAAAAAGAACGCAGCAGTATTTCCGAAGGTAAGCTTACTCTGATCAAAAATGAAAGTAACTGGGGGTTTGACGCTGATGAAGTAACAAAAATCAAGGACTCTGTAAAAGAGATTTCCGTATATGATGAGGAACTTGACACAACATTTATTATTCATGTAACACTTCCTCCTGATTTTGATAAGTTGAAAACATATCCGATGTTTGTTATGACTGATGGAGTATGGCGTTTCGGAGATCATCCGGCTCTGAGGAAAATGATGCAGGATGGTGAGGCTGAAGATGTTATACTTGTAAGCATAGGGTATGATTATAGTATTGACGGAACAGACAATGGTATAAGGTCAAGATATTTCTGCGAAGGAGAAGAATATTTCCTGGACTTTATTACCGATAATCTTATGCCTTATTTAGATGAAGAATATAAAATTGATTTTGAGCGATCAACACTTTACGGACATTCTCTTGGCGGAACATTTACACATTATGCGGTATTCAATTCAGATAAATATGAAAATCAGCCGTTTTATTATTATATAATAGGCAGTCCAGCATTCTGGTCACCTATTTTTTACGATACAGATACATATAAATCAATGTACGGGTATTTTGACAGAAATGATAAGCTTAATAAATTCGTCTATGTTGCAGGCGGAGAAAATGAAGATGCTGATTATGCACAATATTATGATGACGATAATTCTACCCTTCAGGGTATATCAGCTCTTATGAAAAGACTTGAAGATCATAATGTGAAATCAGCTGAATCCAAGATATATGAAGGCTCTAATCACTATGAGTATATTCCAGAAATGTTCAGAACATTTTTTCTTGAGTTCTATAATAAATAATTTATTCAATATGTTTCTGTGCGATTTTTCATTTGTGATAAAACTGCATTGGTGAGGATCTTAATGGTAGTGTGCAGGACAATGTGGGTGTCGCCCCCTACAAATATATCAGATTATTATAACAAATAAAAGTTTGTTATCAAAATTTTATTTATACAGAGAAACGGAAATCCACCCTCATAAAAAATTGAGAATGGATTTCCGCTTTTAGTTTTATTTAAGTAATGTTGAAAGTCTGAATAATGATATTTTATCAGATTTGGTTGGTTTGATTACGATCTTGACTTTAGATGGATATTGGAATTTTATATGACTTACCTTGAATGACCATATGAGTAATTCCAGCAGTTCCTGTTCTGTTATTGAGTCGTATCCTCTGAAACGGGTTATTCCCGAACCAAGCAGTGGTATGACGATTGTACGTCCTGCATATACGATATCAATTTCATTCCAGAACTCGATAAGAAATTCTATAAAGTCTCTCATTGAAAGATATGAACGGTTTTCATTATCGAGATGTGCAAAGGCGGTAAGCAGAAAATCATCTTTCTGAATTATACTTCCGAGTTTGTATTTTATTTTTTTTCCATAAGATCTTTCACACGTATTGTCAGTGATCCTGCTACGCAGATGATCGTCTTCAAGAATACAGTTATCAAGCTCTGCAATATCAGTTATATATCGGGTAAGAAATGTACCGTTTATTGTAGATGGCGGAACAAGTCTGTCAACTACCTAAGTGTCAAAAAATTCATTGAATGCAATAACTTTCAGACCATCCTCTGTGAAAATATCTCCAAATACTATCTCAACAGGTGAATCGTTGATCAGAAATTCTATGCTTGTTAAATGATTGGCTTTGCACCATAAGAAAATGTATATTGAAATAAGGATGACTACGGAAAAAAAGCTGATAACAAGTTTATATCGGGAAGGAATATCTATAACAATAAGTAAAAGTGATGTTAATACACTGCTTGCAGAAAGGATCCCGTAAAAATGTTCAAGCAATTTCCTGTCAAATAATTTTACTCTCAAAAAAAGCTCCTTAATCCTCTTTTAAAAGTGCTTCTTTAAGGAGAATAAGATCTGTAATACTGATTTTCTGATCATCATTCATATCACCTTTGGTGCACTGCTCGTCAGTTATTTCCTGCTTGCCGGTGAGAAATTCTATCATTGTAAAGGCATCTTTAACATTGACAACTCCGTTTACGTCAATATCTCCTTTTATGTCCTGCTGAGGAGGTGTTTCAGTTATATCATCAAGGCTTGGGGTTACATCCTTCCACCAGTCCCATGCATTTCCTGAACGGTATGAATTAACACGCGGATCATTTGTCCATGTAAATACATTATCGTACAGATGACCGTTGTCATAGTACCATTTTGCAAGTGCGATTATCTCATCAGGATAATTTTTGTAGTATCCGTCATCTTCACCTGTGTAATTAGCCCATCCAGTATTGAATGCCTTCAATGCCGCACGCACAATCTGATAGCCCTTCAGATCATAGTCAACAACAGCTGAACGTATAAAGTGCATTATTTTTCGTATTCCCATATGATTTGATACAATACAGTCATAGAAATTTGAGCGGTTAAAAGTATACTGGAACATTTCCGGGACATCATCTTCCTTCATGAATGTCGGGTTACAGTCTGCAAATGCAGTTACAGCGGTCTGCATAGGTCCGTATGCATGTGCTGAGCTTACTCCGAAACCCTCTCCCTGTGCAGTTTCAATATCTGATCCGTCACCGTTTCCTCCAAGAGTAGATTCACGTGTTGCAAGGCCTATAAAAAGAGCATAGACCATTTCACGATCATCCTGTCCGAGTCGTACCCGCAAAAGATCCCAGTGCTCATCGATTTCCTTGTAAAGACTGTACTTTACCTCCTGAACAGTCATTTTGTGATTGATAGCACGTATCTGTTCTTCAGAAGCATCAGCAGGTGTGTTACGTTCCCCGTAATTGAAGGGATTGCCTACTCCTTCATTTTGTACATCTCTGCTTGGATCATGAGCTATTACCATTTCTTCAGCTGAAACATCAGAAACCCCGATAAACTGAGAAGCTGGTATTGATAAGGCACCAAATGAAAATGCAGCACAGACAGCAAGACATAAAGCTTTTTTTATAGTTTTTGAATTATTCATAATTATCCTGTCCTTTCTATTTTTTTTATATATAATATTCTATATGAATTATATCATACTTGCTATTAAGGTTCA
>CALMUA010000236.1 GCA_937872775.1 uncultured Ruminococcus sp. | reverse complement strand
AATCATTATAAAATTAAGTTTATATATTTATACAACTGAGGCAGGATGTACTCTGTTTTTAAGAGTGTAGATTCAATATTTACAGCACCTTGCCACATTAAAAATGAGCAGACTCTTATTTAAATAAAAGATCAAATATTTACTTATTAGCAGGGAGGAAAAAATATGAATCTGGACAATGTTATTGCTGAGAGACCTAAGAAAAAAATTTATCGTGATGGGGATAAGACAATTAAGGTATTTGACGAAGGCTATTCTAAGGCTGATATATTAAATGAAGCACTGAATCAGGCAAGGGTAGAGGAAACTGGAATTGCAATGCCAAAGGTAACCGGAGTAACAATGGTAGACGGAAAATGGGCTATTATATCTGACTTTATTGAAGGACCAACTCTTGCTGAGCTTATGGAACAGCATCCTGACAAGCTTGACGAATATCTTGAAATGTTTGTTAATCTTCAGATGTCAGTACATGAGAAAAAAGCTCCTCTTCTCAACAAATTAAAGGATAAAATGAACAGAAAAATATCAAATACAACACTTGATGCAACAACACGATATGAACTGCATACACGTCTTGAAAGTATGCCTAAACATAATAAAGTATGCCACGGTGACTTCAATCCGAGCAATATTATAGTTGCAAGAGACGGAACGCCATATATTATAGACTGGGCACATGCTACTCAGGGAAATGCTTCAGCAGATGTTGCAAGAACATATCTTTTGTTTTCACTTGCAGGAAAATATGAAATTGCTAAGAAGTATCTTGATTTGTTCTGCCAAAAGAGCGACACTGCAAAACAGTATATACAAAAATGGCTTCCTATTGTAGCTGCTTCACAGTCAGTAAAGGGTAAACCTGAGGAACATGAGCTTTTGCAGAAGTGGATAGATGTTGTAGAGTACGAGTAAAATTAAATATTTTAAAAGCCGTAAAATCACAATTTCGAATGTGGTCTTACGGCTTTTCTATTGCTGTATTCAATTTCTGTATTAGTATCAAATAAATACTTCCTTTCAGATTCCTCTATCATAATGAGTTTAATCTGAGCGGAAGTATTTTTGTTATACAAATATTATTTAACAGTTTATCAGTGCCATTATATCAATAATGTTTACCTTCTGATCTTTATTTATGTCATATTCATGATCATTGATAACTTCATCTGAAACTATGTACTGTGAAATGGAAGAGATAAGAACTATATTGTCACTCTCAGTAATAAGGTTTTCATCAGCACTTTCAACATCAGATGAACTGTTTCCGGAAATATCAGCTATATTTACAGGATAGCTTGCTGAATATTCACCATAGTTTATTGTAACTGTGCTGCTGCCGCTGTAACTGAAATCATAAACAGGGGATAGCTTTGAAATATCGATATTATCGATAGCTATATTGTCTATTTTAAAAATGATGTTTGTAAGATCAACTATATCACCGACAGCATAATCAGTTCTGGCACCTGAATAATCTATTGTGAATCCAGAATGATCAGGTACAGTCATATATTCTTCAGAAGGCTTTGTCGGAGGTGCCTGTATTTCAGGACTTGGATTCGGCTTTATCTCAACTGGTTTTGTAGGACGTTTTGAGCTGCACAATGGTGTTACTCCTGTAATTCTTTCCAGATTCCACATCTGTGATAAAGCTGAAGAATAATTTGTAAGTCTGAGTCCGTCACCAGCAGTAAGAACCTTGTTTGTGTCGGAATCAGTACATATTGAAAATTTACCGTCCGGTTCATTATATATTTTCCATAATGTATTTTGTGAATTATCGTCAGCTGAAAGATTAACACTGTTATCTGACTGATAAAGAAGCAAATCATCACTTATGGACCATATTTTATATGAATCTTCGCCTACCGGTTCAAATCTGAAATTCTGAATTGCTGTATTGTTAAGAGTAATATTAAGGTCAAGAGCAAGATTCTCTGAATAAGTAAGGAGTTTGTCATTCTGAGCTGCTCTAAGTTTGAAAGCGTCACCGTAATGTCTTCCTGATGCGTCATCAATATAGATATAGCCGAGAAATCTGTATCTTGACATATGATCTGAGCTGTCACCCTTAAATGTATAAACAGCGAAATTAAGCTTACCCCATTGTGACTCTGATGTTGTAATAATATTTCTGTCAGCAGATATCTGTTCAACAACAGCAACATGGCCGTTTATATTGTCGTTAAGATCCCAGCATGCAACAGCTCCCAGCTTCGGCTGTGAACCATATGCATAATTGCCTTGTGAAATATTATATGTATACCATCTGCCGGCATTTCCGTTACTGAGTAATGGTTTTGCTCCTAAAAGCTCCAACGATCTTCCCCATGCATATGCTGTGCAGTTAGGCATTCCGTAATTGATTTTCTGAAATATGTTATCGTTACTATAATAATAAGCATATTCCTGAGAATCCGGATTGTTTTTCGGCTCAGTAAGTCTTGGAACAAATGTGTCTGAAGAAAAAGCATGTACAGTTAAAGAAGATGAACATAATATTGCAAATGAGGCTGATATAGATAAAATGTTAGTAAATAATGACTTATGCATGTATAGACCCCCAATCAGATTAACAAATTTAATTTAATATATTATGTTAAGTATAATATATTAATTATAATAGTACATTATGGCCTAAATGTCAATATATTTTTTAACATGTTGAATA
>CALMUA010000235.1 GCA_937872775.1 uncultured Ruminococcus sp. | reverse complement strand
CGATAAATTCGCCCGCTTGTCATTAATTATAACATATAAATTTATATACAATCATTATATTTTAATCTTTATCCATAAAAAAAGCACTCTGATAAAAATACAGAGTGCTTTTATATGACAGGGAGAGCAAACGCTGCTGTAATCAGTTTATATTATTTATAACTGATTACATGATAATTGATACCTGATAAAATATCATCCCCATAATGTATGAAGTCAAAGATTGACTAATTAATTTGTCTGTGGTCCAAGTTTAATATCATCTTTACAAATATACTGCTTAAGATGTGCAACATCCGCAAGATTTATTTTTCCATCGCCTGTAACATCTGCAACAACTTTCTGTTCCTCAGTAAATGAATAGTCATTAAGCATATAGAGACTGAGATATGTAAGGTCAGTTGATTCTATTTTTCCATTTGAATCAATATCTCCGTATACTATCTTAACAGGAGGAACTGTTGGTTCTTTACTGTAATCATTAAGAATCTCTGACATAAGATATACAAATGGTGAATTCCAGTAAATTGTTATTTCATTTGTTGAATAGCTTTCAGCATTGTCAATAAAGCATTTTGAAGGTGCTGCGTCTTCAAGAAGTGCCTTTGCTGCACTGTCTTCAAGATTGGAGTTTACACCGCCAACCAGCATTCCTGCTACAGGCAGTTTTGTATTCATTGAAGGTCTGTGATGCGGATGCTCAGGTGCTACTGTTCCGAAGCCTGTTACAAAGCTTGTTCCGCATGCATTTTTACCCATGAGGTAATGGAACTGTTCATTCGCAATATCTGCATAATTCTTAGTATTGTCAAGCTCATCTGCAAAATACAACAATGCTCCGCTATTTGCAATTGTCATGTTACTTCCCCAGTTATACTGTGAAATTGCAGTACCATATGCTGATTCTTTAGCAGTAGCAACCATGTCATCTGCTTCTTCCAATACAACAGCCTTTATGTTATCATACAGATCCTGTTTTGTCATTAAAGCATTTTTTTGGCTATAGAGCTTTGAAGCGTCCATTGTAAGATATGCTATACTACCATAGTCACCTACTGTAGACCAGTCCATACCTGTCTGTATATATTTAGATGCCATTTTTTCAAATTCATCAGCATATTTCTTATCACCAGTTGCTCTGTACATCTGAGCTGCTGCCCAGTATCTTTCATCCCTGTCAGATTTGTCACCGTATTCACCGGTTACTATTCCCTTAGGATTTTCAAAAATGAAATCAGGATTTTTCTCGAGGAAATCCCACGCTGACTTAGCAGCATCGAGACATTTATCTGCAAATTCCTTATCTATATCAAGATACCATTCATATGCCATAGCCATTGATGCACAGAAATCTGCTGTGGATGTTGTTGAAACAGGTGTTACTATCAGTTCAGCAACTTCCTTGTCAGGCATTACGTATGCCGGGAATTCTGCACATGATACCTTATGATATACTCCACCTGTTGTCTTGTCCTGCATTTTGAGCATCCATTCAAGCTCATATCTTGCTTCGTCAAGAATATCAGGAATCTTGTTTCCGCTCTCAGGAATTCCTGTTGCATCGCCATATAATGAAGGCGCTTTCTCATAAGCAAGAAGAAGATCAGCTATTGTCTTTGCAGCAGGAACTATATAACGTCCGTAGTCACCTGCATCATGCCAGCCACCTGATACATCAATCTTATCTTTTGTACCATATATAGTAGCCTCTGTTGTATGACATGCATCATGTCCTGCATTATCATCAACCACTTCACATCCGCATCTCTGAAGATAAAGCATACGCACACTTTCGTCAAGAAGTTTCTGGTAAGCATTATCGTTTATTGCGAATGGATATGATTTATTTAAAATATGTTCGCCCTTTATTCCATCTGCTACTATGTAGTAATTGCCCGGAGTCACAACTGAAGAAAAATCTCCGTACCAGTCAGTTTCGTCGCCTTCATTATTAATTGTTTTTCCAGTAATATTCCCTGTGTAAACTGTTTTATCAGTATCAGCATCAACAACACTGAATTTTTCGCCTACTTCTTCACCACGGAACACTGCTATTTTCTTTGAGTCTGGAAGATATCCTACCTGATTTGTAAGAATTGCAGGCTCATCCTTGATAAATCCTGTATAATCCACATCACTGTCATCCACAAGTTCAAGAGAAATATTATCAAGATAAATTGTATGAGGATCTAATTCTTCCTTCTGATTACCACAGTTAAAGCACAGCTTTGAAAACATATCTGTATCATATTCCATTGTAAATGTAACATCAACAGGCTGTGGTTCACTTGTAAGATTAAGTGCTTTCCATATATATGACTGATATGTACCGCCGTTCTGCTGTATCATTGCTTCAACCATTCTGTCTGTATCACATGAAATATCAAATCTCAGACGATATACACCGTTTTTATAAAGAGGTATTATATCATAGAATAACTGAACACCGTAATTTAATTTTCCAAGTGCAGTTACATCAAATGCAAGTTGTCCGTCTTTATAATTAACTTCTCCTTCTCCGCCGCTTGCAAAGTATGTTCCCCATCTGCTTACACCCTTATCAAATGTTCCATCCTTAATAAGTGATGCATTTGCCGCTGCTTCTTCAGCTGATACTACATTATTGTTAATAAACAAATCTCCGGAAATACCACTGCAAGGAAATACCGAAGCCAGCATAGCAGCTGACAGACATATTGATGCTACTTTAATACAAAATTTATTCATTACTTTCAAACCTTTCCATTTATTAAATGAATTTACACGATTGCGCTACAATGGCTATTGTCAACATTTTTATTATATAATATTGACTTTTTAAACTCAATAACTTATAATGCAATAAGGGTAACATTTTGTGCAAAAGGAACAAATATATTGTTAAAAGGAAAATAAATTATGATTATTAATAATGTAGGATTCAATCATTGCCATGATGCAGATTTTTATATAAACAGGCCAGACGGTTCAGGCGATTATCTTTTTCTTGCCATAAAGAGCAAATCTATTTTCAATATAAATGGTACAAGCATTACTTTTCCTGAAAACACTATATTTATTTATAACAAAGGGACACCTCAGTATTATCGTGCCTTCAACGGCTCATCATTTTCAAATGACTGGATTCATTTTTTATTTGAAAACAATGAACTGGAGCAATTTAAAAAACTTAATATTCCGTTCGACACACCGATATATAACTGCGATATAAATCACATATCGTTTTTTATTAAAAGCATATCCTCAGAAAATTTCTCCTGTAATACATATAAAGATAAAACAATAAAAAACTATATACAAATTATGTTTTATAAAATCAGTGAATCACTTTGTCTGAATAGTATGCAAAATATCAATTCAAATTATGAAATGCTTTTAACCATACGCAACAAAATATACAGCAAACCATATGAACCACGTAATATTGAAAGTTCAGCCCATGAAGTACGTATGAGTCCATCAAATTTTCAGCATCTGTATAAAAAAGCTTTTGGAATATCATTTATAAATGACATTATACAAAGCCGTATTGAATATGCAAAATTGCATCTTACACAGACAAATATAACTGTAAAAAGTATTTCCGAGCTTTGCGGATACAATAACATAACACATTTTTTCAGACAATTTAAAGAGGTCACAGGCATGACACCTATAGAGTACAGAAAAAATAACAAAGAGATTCTTTAAGAATCTCTTTGTTATTTTTTATCTTATTATGAGTGATCCTACCTGATATACGATGAAACTTGTAATCCACGCAATTCCTAACTGCATTGCTACTGAAACTGCTGTCCATTTCCATGACTTCGTCTCATTTTTTATTGTGGCTATTGTTGCAATACATGGTATATATAATAAAACGAATATCATTAACGAAAGTGCATTGATTGACGAGAATCCTTCCGTTTTCAGAAGTTCGCCAAATATCTGCTGTCCATCCGGTGAATTTATATTTGACACACCATACAGTACACTGCATCCTGAAACTACAAGTTCCTTTGCTGCTATTCCTGATATAAGTGAAACAGCAATACGCCAGTATCCAAGTCCTATAGGGGCAAGCAGAGGAACAATGAATTTTCCTAAAGATGAGGCAAAACTCTCTGATATGTTATCTGTCAGACCTGAAGGACCGAAATTCATTATAAACCATATAATTATTGAGGCAATAAAAATTGTAGTTCCTGCTTTGCTTAAATAATCCTTTACCTTTTCCCAAACGTAAATAAGTATGCTCCCTGCATTCGGAGCTTTATATTCAGGAAGTTCAATCAGAAGACTGTTCTGTGATTTCTTTTTATCAAGTTTTCCCATAACCACTGCTATAAGTATAGCCATAAATATGCTCACTACATACATCAGAAATGCAACGTACATTGCATATTGGTTAAAGAATATCTGTGAGAAAAGAACATATACAGGTAATTTTGCACTGCATGACATAAATGGCGTAACCAGTATTGTTTTAATTCTGTCTTTCGGATTTTCCAGTGCTCTTGATGCCATTACAGCAGGAACGCTGCATCCGAAACCAAGAAGCATTGGTATAAATGCACGGCCTGAAAGGCCCATTTTAGACATTATTCCATCCATGATATATGCCACTCTTGACATATACCCGCTGTCCTCAAGAAATACAAGTGCCAGAAACAGAATAAATATGTTAGGTAAAAATGTAAGTATACCACCTACACCCGCTATAATTCCGTCCATGATAAGAGATGTAAGCGTTTCTCCGACATTTGCACTGACAAGAAGGTCTGATACTGCATTACTCAAAGCATCTATTCCCATATTAAATACATTGACCAAGATATTACCTACAGAAAATGTCAGAAAAAATACAAGTGCCATTATTGCAAGAAATATCGGAAGTCCGAATATGTTATGTGTGAGTATTGCGTCAAGCTTTTCAGTTCCTGCTGCTTTAGTGTTCTTGTTTACAAGTGTTTCATCAATAATCTCTTCAATAAAATCATATTTTTCATTTACCACTTGTTTCTCATAAGTCTTTTTTCCTATAATTTTTTTAAGATCAACCTCACTATACCTGTTGACTATTTCTTCATCATTTTCGAGAATTTTAATAGCATTCCATCTTACATTACTGATACCCGGATATTTTTCTACAAGCCTGTCGGAAATCAGATCAATATTATCCTCTATCTCATCTGAATAAACAACGGTATAATCGTCATGATGATCATGTATGTGCTCAGAATTTTTATGATTAGGGTGGTGGTGTATTATTTTTTCATCCTTGATATTATCAGAATGATGTGCCACCGCATGCATAAGAACGTCAAGACCCTTTTTTTTTCTTGCACAAACAGGTATTACAGGAATTCCAAGCATTTCAGGCAATCTGTGAAGATCTATCTCCATTCCTCTTTCTTCTACTATGTCCATCATATTCAATGCAAGAACTACAGGCTTTCCAAGTTCAATAAGCTGCAATGTAAGAAAAAGATTACGTTCAAGACACGATGCATCAGCAACATCAACTATAACATCCACTTCATCATCCAGTATATACTGTCTGGAGAGTCTTTCTTCCATAGTATATGACGTAAGGCTGTATATTCCAGGCAGGTCTACAAGCTTAAAATCTATATCATGGTACTTAAGAGCACCTTCTTTTTTTTCTACTGTTACACCCGGCCAGTTTGCGACCTTCAGCTTTGCTCCTGTGTATGCATTAAAAAGAGTCGTTTTGCCGCAGTTCGGATTTCCGATAAACCCTACCACTATTTCTTTCATATATTATCACTCCTTTCTATGCATATTCCTTTTGCAATATCTTTTCCAATTGCAAACCTTGTTCCTCTTACCTTTATTATTATTGCGCCATTTCGTTTTTTGTTCAGTATTTCAAACGAAGTTCCTGCTGTAAGCCCGAGTGTTTCCAGTCTTCGTTCAAGATTAGTATTTAATTTTATATCACTGACAATATTCTTTGTTCCGGATTTGCAGCTGAATGCGTCCATATCCCTCATCACACTTTCCAAATGTTTTATTATTCGCCATAGTTAGCTTTAGCTAACGTATAGATTATAACATTAAAATTGCATTTTGTCAATACAAAAACCTGCATACTGAATTTCTCAGTGTACAGGTTTTTAAAAATATTGATAGAATAATTGTATACTTTTTTTAATTTGTTTTATTTTCATACACATTTTTCTGTTCTGATCGATATTATATTAGTATTGCAGAAATACTCTATGAATTATATACCATATTGCTGTATTATTATATACTTATTTAATAAAAGGATGTGTCATATATGAACAAGGATCTGACTACAGGGGCCCCAGGTAAAGTTCTGATTGAATTTACTATACCACTGTTTATAAGTGTTATTTTTCAGCAGATGTATAACATTGCTGACAGCGTTATCGCAGGAAAATTTGCAGGAGAGGATGCTCTTGCGGCAGTAGGTGCAAGCTATCCTGTTACAATGATTTTTATGGCAATAGCAATTGGCTGTCAGATTGGCTGCTCAGTTGTAATAAGCAAGCATTTCGGCAGCAAAAATATGAGTAAAACAAAAACCTGCATATTCACTGTGCTGATTGCAGGTTTTGTTCTGTCTGTTGTTCTTACACTGCTTGGTATTGTTTTCAGTCAACAGCTTATGGGACTTGTAAATACGCCGGATAATATTTTAAGCGACGGAAATCTGTATCTTAAAATCTATAATGCTGGTTTTGTTTTTCTTCTTATTTACAACGTCGTAACAGGTATTTTCAATAGTCTGGGTGACAGCAAAACACCACTTTTGCTTCTTATAGGTTCATCTCTTGGTAATATAGGACTTGATGCATTGTTTGTAATAAAATTCGGAATGGGTGTTAAAGGAGTTGCATGGGCAACATTTATAGCTCAGGGTATTGCATGCATTATGGCATTTATCTTACTTATAAAACGAGTAAAAAATCTCGGTGATGACAATGATGATGTAAAACTGTTCAGCATATCAGCATTAAAAGAAATACTTACTATTGCAATACCAAGTATACTTCAGCAGAGCTTTGTTTCAATAGGAAATCTGTTTATACAGCGTATGGTAAATGAATTCGGATCATCAGTTATTGCTGGATATTCTGCAGCAATAAAGCTCAATACCTTCGCAATAACATGCTTTTCTACTTTAGATAACGGAATTTCAAGTTTTACTGCTCAGAATATCGGTGCCGGAAAAAATGGCAGGATAAAGCACGGGTTTCGTTCAGGAATAATATTCTCACTGTCAGTTGCAGCAGTATTCTTTTTACTTTATTTTATTTTCGGAAAAAATCTACTCATGCTGTTTATGAATGATGAAAGCTCTGAACTGACACTGAAAACAGGTATTGTCTTTCTGAAAATTGTATCTCCTTTTTACTTTACAGTATGCGTCAAGCTTATATGTGACGGTGTACTCAGAGGAAGCGGAAGTGTATTCTATTTTATGGTTACAACATTTACAGATCTGCTGCTTCGTGTTGTCCTTGCTTTCATATTCTCACACTTTGCTGCACAGACAGGAATATGGCTGGCATGGCCTTTCAGCTGGGCAATTGCAACATTAATGTCAGTAATATTCTATAAAAAGAATGTATGGGTATCCAAGATAAATCAGCAGCCTATGGAATTAATGAATAACTTATTATAATTTAATGAGTCATTCATGTAAATAATAAAAAAATTACTTTACCATCAAATTATCTACATCAAGGACAATCAGCTTTAAATGTGTTTATATCCATGATTTACTGCAGCAATTTGTTCAGGCATCAGCCTTTTTTATTTTTTCAGCATATTATCTATAAAACTTTATTATAGATAATATATGGCAAGTTATTTTTTTTGTTTTTTACTTTTTAACTAACTTTTTCAATTATTTGTTTAAAATAATTGACATTATATTTACGATATAGTATAATAAACATATATTATTAATTTTTAGGAGGTTAAAATGGATATTTGTATCACAAACCATAATTCAACATTTGCTTTGATGAATATCAGAAGCAAGTATCCTGAATGCAAATTTGAAAAAGGACAATTAATATTCAGCAGATATAATTTGTCACTATCTTTTAATATTCAGGATGTTTCACGTAGAAACGGCGCAACCACAGCACAAATATTGTTTGAAGCCAAGCATCCGGTTTTCGATATTCCTGCTCTTGAGCTGAGTGCAGGTGCAGGAAAAACCAGTGATGAAGCCATTAATGCGGCCATAGACAATTATTTAATGATTATTCTTGAATCAATGTTCAAAAGTCTTGACAATTCCTCAAAAAATACTATTACCTCTGAAACGGGCGGCAAAAAACATATTTTTTACATACCATCCGGATGTTTTACAGCCATTGCTGGTGAACAAAATCCTGACTCATCAGAATTGTATCATGTTGTGAAGAATATAATTCCGGAATATCTGGGTTCAAAAAAGACATATTGGATAAAATTATTTGCATCATGTTCGGGCGGAAAAGTATTCTGTGATGCAAGTGTAAACAACAGCTCATGTTTTCAATTAACATCATTACTTGAACAATATGCTGATGGCTGGATCAATAAACAGAAATATCACTCAGAAAAAGAATATTTACTTATCATACAGGATGATTCTACATATCAGCCATATCCGTTCACTTTTGATCAGGTAAGGGATTATACATTAAAAACAATAGAGCTTATAAAAAATACAGACAATATTAATAAAATAGTGGATAATGTTATAAATATATGCGGTGATAGTAATCTTGCAACAGATCTTTGCTTATTTATTCCTGAGATATACTGTTCTGCAGTCATGAGAATCAAAGAAACTGATGATATCACAATAAATACTGGAATACAGAGTTTTTCTCTTAAAAAAACACAGATTATAAGCTACGGATATATTGAAAGTATCATAAACAGCTATCTTGCTGACGTTCGTCCTTCAACAGATGAAAGTATGAAAATAATCAGATTCAGTGCAAAGCTTTCCGCTGTAAATCAGGCATTAAACAACGGTTCAGAAATTAATGATCTTATTCTTTCAGGATCAAGTTTCAATGTGAATGGTGATTATATTTTAAGATAGTTATAAATTTAAAAAATCACAGTCCGGATATAGGGACTGTGATTTTTTTCAGATTTTCGCAGAGATATCATTCGTTGCCAATCAGACCTGTTTTTATAATGACTTGAGTAAAGCTATATATTTTTATATTTCAAGGACATCTGACGGAGGAAGACATACATGATTCCTGCATACATAATATGTCGTCCTGTCATTAATAAGCTTGTATTCCTGATTTTCTGATGTGACAGACACATTTGCCAGAAACGGAAGTACCGATCTGACATCAGATATATCCGATTTATTTTTTATTACTGCCACAATATGCTCAGGAGGATCTTCACTTATTATTTTTGCAATAAGAAACATGCTGTTTCCTGACGGATAATCCTGCGCCTCCAGAGACATAAATTCAAATTGTTTTTCTATTAATTCCTTCAGTTGTTCATTCTGAGTAAGCTGATACAATCTTACCAGATTATATGCCATAACCGAATTTCCACTCGGAATTGCCCCGTCATAAGTTTCTTTAGGATTAATAAACAGCTCATTTTCACTGACCTTACTAAGATAAAATCCCCCATTTTTGCTGTCTGAAAAATGCTTTACTGTTTCCATGCAGAAATATAATGCTTTTTCAAGATAACTGCTGTCCATAGTTGAATTATATAATTCAATCATTGCAGCTGTATAGAAAGAATAATCATCAAGAAAGCCATGCGGCGAAATTTTTTTATCACTGAAGCTTGTATATATTTTCCCTTCACTTATCAGGTTATTTTCTATAAATCCCTGAGATTTTTTTGCTGCATCAAGATACTTTTCTTCTCTGGAAACTCTGTATAACATGGACAGAGCTGAGATCATAAGAGAATTCCATGAGACAAGTATTTTATCGTCAAGGTGAAGAGTTGACCGTTTTTTTCTATAGTCATAAAGCTTTTGTTTTTCCTCGCCCATATCTGTATCCGGACTATTGTTTTTTAAAAGATTTGGTATACTTACACCATCAAAGTTTCCGCCTGACGTAATATCAAAAGCTTCTGCAAATTTTTTTCCGCTCTCCTTACCTAAAACATCAGTTACTTCATCAGGTGTAAACGTATAGAATTTTCCCTCTACCCCTTCACTGTCAGCATCCTGTGCGGAGTAAAATCCACCATCTGGTGATACCATTTCACGCAGAACATATTCTGCTGTTTTTTGTGCTGTATCAAGATAAAATTTATTCTTTGTCTGACTGTATGCAGCAGAATATGCAATAATCAGAAGTGCATTATCATAGAGCATTTTTTCAAAATGTGGTGCAAGAAAATATCTGTCAGTAGAATATCTTGAAAAACCGTAGCCTATATGATCAAAAATTCCGCCTCTGCGCATTTGTACAAGTGTCTTTTCAGCCATTTCCATGCTCATGTCATCATTATTCCTGTTTGCGTATAACATTAAAAACAGAAGATTGTGAGGTGTAGGGAATTTTGGTGCACTGCCGAATCCACCGTATTTTCTGTCAAAACTTCTTTTAAAAAGTCTTACTGCCATTTCTGTAATATCATGACTGTCCGTATTTAATTTATCTGTATTATTTTTTTTCAGATGCTCAATAACCTGTTCTGAAGAATCCAGAATATCAGAACGGTTTCTGTTCCAGTGATCAGAAATAGATTCAAGCAGGTCTGAAAATCCGGGTGTATTAAATTGCGAATGTACCGGAAAATATGTTCCTGCAAAAAACGGTTTTTTGTCCCATGTCATGAAAATGCTCATAGGCCATCCTCCGCTTCCTGTAAACCCCTGACATACTGACATATAGACGCTGTCAATGTCCGGACGTTCCTCACGGTCAACCTTTATAGAGATAAAATTTTTATTTAAAATATCTGCTGTCTCTTTATTTTCAAAACTTTCGTGAGCCATAACATGACACCAGTGACATGTACTGTAACCAATGCTCAGGAAAATCGGTTTGTCCTGTTTTTTTGCTTCCTCAAATGCTTCATCACACCATGGATACCATTCTACCGGATTTTCTGAGTGCTGACGCAGATAAGGACTTGTCTGATTTTTTAATCTATTGCTCATTTTCACCCTCCTGTTTTTTTTATTAGTATATCCGTTGGAAATAAAGAAATACTAAATATGTAAAAAATTCAGGAGGCACAATAATGTTTAAAAATAACTTCTTTCAGGGCTGGTATTTCAAATGCTGCAACAATGAACATACAATAGCATTTATCGCAGCATACCATATCAGTAACAACCATAAAACAGCTTCATTGCAGATAATTACTGATGATGCAGTTATAAATATTCCATTTGATTCATTGTCATATCGTGAGGATTCGCTGTATATAAGTCTTGGAAGATGCATTTTTTCTGAAAACGGCATCAGACTTAATATCCATACAGACACACTTTCAGTACACGGAGTTCTGAAATTCCGTAACTTATCACCTGTTTCCTATGATATTATGGGCCCATTTAAAATAGTTCCGTTTATGCAGTGCAGACACACTGTAATCAGCATGAAACACAGAATTGACGGTAAAATAAATATAAATGGCGAGCAGTGCATTTTCAACAACGGAACAGGATATATAGAGGGAGACAGCGGGCGCTCATTTCCTGAACAATATCTATGGACTCAATGCTTTTTCAGAAATGGTTCTATAATGTTATCAGCAGCTGATATTCCAATGTCGTTTTTTAATTTTACAGGGATTATCGGAATTGTAATGATGGGTGAACACGAATACCGAATTGCAACATACCTTGGTGCAATAATAAAGGATATAGGTTCAAATTATTTGGTTATACAACAGGGTGATTTTCAGATAACCGCTGTTCTGATGCAGAAAAATTCATACCCGCTTTACGCTCCTGACAATGGTATTATGTCAAGGACTATCCGGGAAAGTGCGTCCTGTAAAGCATATTATCAGTTTTTATATAAGGATAAAATTTTATGTGAATTTTCAAGCAACAGTGCAAGCTTTGAGATAGAATACTGATTTTATTATATTATGTATTCTACGGTATTTCTTTTAAATGATCATTCTCATAGGGATAACCTGATAAATAAATACGGGCTGTATCAAAAAATTCTGATACAGCCCGTATTTATTTTATATATTTTTATCTGTATTTTTCTTTATCCTGATTTTCTTTATTAATTTTACTACCTCATACCATAAAACAGATGCTGCTGCAAGGCCCAGTGAGCACAAAAGCTGCGAAACAGAAAGAGGTGCAAGCTTCAAGAGTGATGAAGCAGGAGTATAAAGAATTATACCAAGCAATATAATTGTACCGATATTGACAATCCACATTACCCAATCCTTTGCAAGACGGCTTGATGAATGAAATGCAAAATCATGATCGGAGCTGTTTACCTGAACCAGGAACAGATTTGCAAGCATAATTATTGTAAGTCCCATTGAACGTGCAACAGCAGCATTCTGCGGATCTCCGTCAAGAGTAATAAAATATGCACCAAAAGACGCGGCAAATACACAAAGTCCCTGCATTACACTCTTTATAAGAGTTCGTGCTGTCAGAAGCTTTTCCTTAGAATCACGTGGTTTTCGTTCCATAATATCCGACTCTGCCGGCTGACGTTCCAGAACAATTGAACAGGTAGGATCAATAAGTACCTCCAGAAGTACAACATGAAGAGGAAGCAGCAGCAATGATGCCGGTGAAATACCTAAAAACGGTGCAAGAAGTGAAGCCAGAGCAATAGGAATGTGTATGGTAAATACATATCCGACTGCCTTACGGATATTATCATAAATACGGCGTCCGTCCCTTACAGTTTCCACAATTGTAGTAAAGTTATCGTCCATTAAAATAAGGTCTGCCGCCTCACGTGAAACCTCGCTTCCACGCTTGCCCATTGCAATTCCTATATCTGCGTATTTAAGTGCAGGCGCATCATTTACACCGTCACCTGTCATTGCAACAATTTCACCATTTTCTTTGAACGCCCTTACAATACGCATTTTGTGTTCCGGAATAACACGTGAAAAAACTGATACTTCCTTTACAGCCTCGCGAAGTTCCTCATCACTCATGTCATTGAGCATATCCCCTGTAATGATATGGTTAATGTGAGGCATACCTATTTTCTGTGCAATTGCTGATGCAGTAATACCGTTGTCACCTGTGATCATTACTACGCGTATTCCGGCTTTTTTACACACTGCAATATCATTTTTTACACTCTCACGCGGCGGATCAGCCAGACCTACAAGGCCAAGCAGAGTAAGTCTGCAGTCTGTAATGCAGTCAGGAATATCATTATCACTTTCCGGATTTCCCTTAGCAATTGCAATAACACGCAGTCCTTCCGAAGAAAGAGTGTTTATCTTCTCCTCTGCCATACTGCGCTCAGCATCAGTCATTTCACATACGGTAAGAATACGTTCCGGACTTCCCTTTGCTGCTATTACAATACCATCATTTCTGCGCCACACGTGTCCCATCATTTTAAGCTCATTTGTAAATGCATACTCTGTCACAAGCTCATTTTCAAACAGATTTTTCTTTGTAATTCCATGATCCTCACAGAATCTTAACATTGCCTTTTCCATAGGATCATAAGCATCAGTTTCACACCCGAGTCCCATAGTTTCAATTAAAGTATGCTCATCACCACTTGCTACCCATGTTTCCTGCAGTGTCATACGATTCATAGTAATCGTGCCTGTTTTATCCACGCAAAGCACTGAAACTGCGCCTAAAGTCTCAACACTCGGAAGCTTGCGCACCAAGGAATTTTTCTTTGCAAGTCTCCATGCACCCATTGAAAGGAACACTGTAAGAATAACAGGAAACTCCTCCGGAATCATTGCCATTGCAAGCGTTACACCTGAAAGTATGCTTTCTATAATTCTGTCAGCAAAATCATGATCAGAAATATTGATCCATGTGAATATTCCAACCAACAGAAACAGAATCCCTGCAATAATTGCACATGTTTTAATAAGCTTTCCTGTCTGCTTCTGAAGCGGTGTATCCTCATTTTTGGCTGAAGCTATACCGAGTCCGATTTTTCCATACTCAGTCTGTGAACCGATCTTATCAACCTTTACAGTTGCTGTTCCCTGAGTAACCAATGTACCTGCATAGCAGTAATCCTTACGCCAGTAATCAGTTGTCGGCTCAGCCTTGTCAGCAGTGGTTTTACGCACACCCTCTGCTTCTCCCGTAAGTGATGATTCATCCACACATAAATCTGCACACTGAACCACAACGCCATCTGCAGGAATTTTTACTCCCTCACAGATCATCATAAGATCACCCGGAACCAGATCAGCACTGAAAATCTTTTTTTCTTCCCCATCACGGATAACATTTATCTGTGGTGCAGATAAATCCTTGAGGGCATTGAGGGTTTTGTCTGTTTTCCACTCCTGTATAACGTCTATGCTGATTATACCAATAACAAAAATCAGCATAATCGCACCATCACGCGGTTCGCCAAGAATAAAATAAATAACTGCGGCAACAATAAGCAGCAAAAACATAGGCTCACAGATGATATGAAAGACTTTTTTTACAAAGCTTTCTTTCTTCTGTGGCACAAGTTCATTTTTACCGTACTGTTCCTGCAGTTTTTGTACTTCGGCGGAAGTAAGTCCCGCCATCTTTGTTCTGTCGTTTGTCATAACAGTTACCTCCGTTTTGCATTTATGCATTCGTTTGATAGCTCTATGGCACTTTTCTTCAGGTGTATGTTCTCCAAAAATGTATAAAAATACACCTGTGGAACATACTACTGTCCCACAGATGTAAATAATTCTCATCTGTTGCCGCATATGTAAGCGGCCCGGCCCCATGACTTTATGAATAAAGTTCATCGCCTGCTCAGATTGTACTGTAGATAATGCATTCAATTGAGAATGTAGTGCAGTGCAAAGAGATCTCTTATACTATATCATATGCCTATTATATTGTCAAGGTGTTTAAGAGAATTTTTGTTATTTATTTTTTATGACACATTCCTGAATTCGGACATGATCCGCATGAGCACCCACACGATGATTTTCCTTTCTTTTTGTTCCTAACCATACCTGCAATAGCCACAGAAATAAGTGCTATTAATATAACAGACACAATAATTGTACCTGCATTATCAAATAAAAACTCAATCATAATATATCCTTTCTGTCCGTGTTTTAATCAGTCTCTGCAACTCTTTTAAAACTTCTGCTTTCATTATAAGGTCTTATCATCATATATAAAATAAACACAATTACTCCAGGAGCTGATACAAGGCCGACCGGATTTACATTCCCTGTAAAAAGAAGTCCGGACTAATAAATAACAAGTGATACTGCATAGGCAAAGCCACACTGTCGTAATATCAACTCCTTTATATAAGTACTATTCCGTTTTTAACGTAGTAATATGCAGAGTAACTGCATTTTCATTAAAGCCGGATAAATAACTCATGCTTGAATGCAAATATGTAATATCATATCTCATAGGCTGTGATATATTTCCTCTGTTATATTGTGATTTTTGTCGCCATTTCTTTAGATACGGCTATTCTTGATTCCTTTACATTTACAATCACATTTCCACACATTTCACTTATGACTGTTACCGTTCCGCCTGGTGTAAAGCCAAGGTTTTCAAGGAATTTTTTCGTTGCAGGATTTCCCCCGACTTTTTTATCGTATTTTCCTCACCTACATTTGCAAATGTCAATGGCATGTTGATTACTACTTTTTATTTGGTTAGGTTGGGATAACCTGTATGGATTTTATATGGGGGTCTGTAATACAGGCTCCCATGGAGTTTGTTTATGTAGTTGTTTTTTTATTGGGTTAGATTGTTCTAACCTTTATAACAAGATTAGCATATACTAACCGATTTGTCAAGTAGGAAAAATTAGTAAGGTGTTGATTTCTTCTGCTTGGGAGGGGGTAGTATATGCTAAGGGTTGGGGGGGTATTATAAACATAATGAGAAGTTCGCTAGTAGGGACAAAAGTTAAGTGACTGAATGCTCATTATGCTTAATATTAATCAACCATCAGCTAAAAAACGTTCTCACTTTAATTTAAATTTCATTTTTTTTAACCTCACCAACCGAGTTTAACTCTATAAACCTTGATTGATAGTATCTTGAATCCATCTTTATCTTAAGCAATTTATAGAATTGTTCATTATGTGTTGATATGACAACCTGCCTATTCAATTTTGAAGTAATTGTACGAAGTAAATCAATAAAAGCCAATAAATTAATACCATCAAGATGTTGAATCGGATCATCGATAAAGATTGTATTAAGCGTTGAATTATTATCACTTAACACCTTGGCGAGGAAGATACACAGTGACAATATATTTACCTGTGCTGAGCTCAGATATAACATAGGGGGTATCTTATTCTTTTCGCTTTTATCACAACTATTGATATATGTCTGTAACCCCGTCCTCCCTCTTTTGGTTTCAAAGATAATATGATTAATAGATGGATGAGGATCTATCTTCTGATATATTTCATTAATGAGATTAGACTTAAAGTAAGCATTGGTCTGCTCTACAATATACATTTCAATGTCATCTTTACTCTCTGTAAGCTTTTTAAGTTTCTTATTTATCTTTTCTGCCTCCTGCTTTTTTTCACCGATTACCTTTTTCTTATCTAACCAAACTTTTTGTTCACTTAAACGCTTGCAATTTTCATTTATAATTGTTAATTTCTCACTTTGATTATTTAAAGCTACTTGTTCTTTTTCTTCTTTTATTTTTGCAGATACTAATTCTTCTTGGATGCTTTCTCCAATATCATGTCCTATCATTTTTTGGCATCTATATGTATAACTATCAATTACTACTTTCTGTTCCTGTAATTGAAGAAGCAGATTTTGGTTTTGAGCATTTAAATCTTCCACATTTTCAGCTGTTAAGATATCATAGGCAGCAATCTGCTTTTGACAATCTGCAGTTAATTCCACAATCGCTTTTTGGTTATTTTCTAGTTCTTGTTTTAGCTGATTACTCTGTGAAAGAACTAATTCATACTTCTCTTTCTTCAAATATGTGGTTATTTTTACATAAACTCCTTCTTCTTTACTAGTGCGTTGTTGTGTATTAAGGTCTATTAGCTTAAGGCTCATTTGACTAGATACAGCTTCATTTTGCTGTATCCGCTTTAATAGGTTGCCTTTTTCTTCATTCTTTCTTGATAATTCCTCTAGTGTTTTAGTAATCAACAAACTGATATTTGATTTCTGTTCCTGTATTCCCTCTTTTCCTATTTGTTCTAAGTTATTTTCCTTGTATTTATTATTAATTACCTGATTATCACTTTTCTTTTTCTTATAGGAATCGTTCCAATCATCAATTTTTCTATTAAGCCTTCGAATACGCTCATCCTCTTTGTTGACTTCTCGTTCCAAAATCCGCCTATTTTCATTCCATCTGGCATCACGTACATTTTTCATACAAGTCAAGTCATTTATTATCTTTTCATAATGATTCTTTTTTTCCGAGATTTTATCCGCCAGCATCTCTACTTCATGATTGTCTTGAACTAATGAAGAGACCTTAGATAGCAATTGTTCAAATGAATCATACTGTTTATGACACACCGGACATGCTGTTAATTGCTTTTCTGCAATCAACGTTTTTCCTAATACATTTATTTGTTTTATCTTATCAATTAATTCAATTTTTGATTGATATGTATCATTTAATTTTGAAATGGTTGACCATACCTTTTGTTTCTCATCATCTATACTATCTATTTCGCGAAGGATTTTTATATCATCATTAGACAATATGTTTTCTAAATTTTTTATATCTTTTTCGTTATTTAATATATGAATTCTTGTGGCAGCATCTTTTCTTTTTTTATTACTGCAAGCAATAATTTTTTTTGCTTTGTCTATAAGATATTTCTTATGCTGCATGATCTCAATATTTTCAAAGAACTTTGTAACATCTATTTCAAATTCATTTTTTTCTTTTTCTAATCCTGCTCTTTTTTCAGTCAACTCAGTAAGTGTTGTATTTATAATCTGCAATTCATTTTTTTCAGTGATTATAGTTTTTTCAAACTCGGGTTTTTTCATTTCTATATATTTCATTTCTTCTTCTGTTTTAGCAATCAATTCACATCTTGCAATATAGGTATCCCAATTATCAAGTATGTCTATATAAACTTGCTTTTCTTCCAATGCACTTGCTAATTTTTCATTCCATTTCTTCATTTTTTGCAATTTATCTAGCTTTTCTTGCAATAATTCTTTCTTTTTATTAATTTCAGTATATTCTTTCAAATTTGATTCATACGTTTTATATTCTTCTAACAGTAGTGCTATATCAGTGATTCTGTTTTTTTTGCTATTTTGTGAATATTCCGCCCCAAATTGAGCACCTCCACCGCACGAATAGAGCATAACGACCGCATAAACTGAGCATGGAAACCGCTGGAATTGAGCATATACGGTATAATGAATATATGCACTGATAAATCGGTGTAAATATATTCAAGGAGGTCATTAATATGACCAATTACCGCGAGGTCCTCAGGCTGAATAGTTTAGGACTTAACAAGATGGAAATAGCTCAAAGCTGTGGCTGTTCCAGAAATACCGTAGCAGCAATACTGAATCGTGCTGAAGAAAGTGGCTTGCATTATCCATTACCCGACACCATGTCTGACAAAGAACTAGCAGAACTGCTTTACCCGCCAGCAGCATCAAAGCCAGCATACAAAATGCCGGATTATGAATATGTGCATCGAGAACTGCAAAGAAATGGAGTCACTCTGAATCTGTTATGGCTGGAATATTGCGACACCTGTCGTGATTCCGGTGAAATCCCGTATCAGTCTACACAGTTCAACAAATATTACAACGACTTCCTGGTAAAGAAAAATGCAACCATGCATTTGAATCATAAACCAGGCGAAATCATGCAGGTTGACTGGGCAGGAGATACCGCATCAGTAATCGATACAGACACAGGTGAAGTAATTCCTGCATACATTTTTGTAGCAGTTCTGCCTTTCAGCGGCTACAGTTATGTGGAAGCTTTCTTCTTTATGAATCAAGAGTGCTGGACAGCCGCACATGTTAACACCTACAAATATTTCGGTGGTGTTGCACGTATTATTCAGTGCGACAATCTTAAAACAGGCGTTGACAAACATGGATTTAATGAAGTTACCCTTAACAAGAATTATCGTGAGCTTGCTGAACATTATGGCACTGCTGTAATCCCTGCCAGAGTCAGAGCTCCAAAGGATAAAGCTATGGTAGAAGGAACTGTAGGAGTAGCATCTACTTTCATTTTAGCTGCAATCCGAAATGAACAGTTTTTATCTCTGCAGGAATTAAATTCTGCAATATCAGATAGACTAAAAGCTTTTAATAACAAGCCATTTCAAAAGAAAGACGGCAGCCGAGCATCGATTTTTGAAGAAGAAAAGACTTTTCTATTGCCCCTGCCGCAAAGACCATTTGAGCTTGCACTCTGGAAAATTGCAGTGGTAGGTGCGAATTACCATATCTCGGTTGAAAGAATGAACTATTCTGTCCCGTATGAATATATCAAACAAAAGGTTGATGTACGCCTTACCCGAACTGCTATAGAAATTTTTTATGACGGAAACCGTATATGTTCACATCCAAGGCTTAATGGAAGATCAAATCAATACAGCACCATGGAAAGCCATATGCCACCTAATCATCAGAAATATGTGCAGTGGAATGCAGAACGATTTATAAAATGGGCAGAAAAAATCGGAAGTGATACAGAAACAGTTATACGAGCAGTTCTCAGCGGATACAAAGTCGAACAACAAGGCTACAAGGCTTGTATGGGGCTTTTGAAACTTGCTGACAAATATTCCGCAGAACGTCTTGAAAATGCTTGCAAAAAAGCACTTGGCTATACGCCCAGACCGTCACTGAAAAATATACAGGCAATTCTCGGCTCAGGACAAGATAAAATACAAGAAGAAACTAAAACAACTTCTTCTTCCTCACAGTACGGCTTTACTCGCGGTGCTGATTATTATGACAGGAGGAAAAAGTAATGCTGACAGAAAACACTGTAACAAAGCTTCGAGAAATGCATCTGAGTGTTATGGCAGCTGCATACAAAGAACAGCTCTCTGATTCAAGTTTTCAGTCCATGTCTTTTGAAGACAGAGTCAGTCTGATTGTAGACATGGAGTGGAACTCAAGAAAAAACAATTATTTGAAGCGACTTATCAAGCAAGCGAATTTATCTGAGCCTAATGCCTGTATTGAGGATATCGAATATCACAGTGACAGAAATCTTAACAAAAACATGATTACAAAGCTTTCAACCTGCAACTACATACAGGAGCATCATAACGTTATACTGCTTGGCGCAACAGGAAGCGGCAAAACTTATCTCGCTTGTGCATTCGGTATGAATGCAGTCCGCAATTTTCTTTCTGTAAAATATATACGTCTTCCTGAATTGCTGACAGACTTATCTATTGCAAGAGGCAGCGGAATAATCCGAAAAGTCATGGCGCAATACAAAA
>CALMUA010000234.1 GCA_937872775.1 uncultured Ruminococcus sp. | reverse complement strand
TTGACAAAAAAGGAATTATATGATAATATTAAAATGATATATGAAATATCAGGATTTTATTTGATTTTTATATATTTACAAATAAAGATAGATAATAACAAAAAGAAGAATAACAGGACGGAACAAAAAATGACAGATAGTGATTTTATTGCCGGTTTATATAATGGCAATCATAAAAGACTAAGACAATTGGTCAGTATGAATTGTATTTCATCCTCAACAGAAGATATTGATGACTGCGTAGAAGAGGTTTTTGTTGTTGTAGTCAAAAATGTCGGCAAAATAAAACAACACCCGAATAAAGAAGCATGGCTGAGTATGGTGGCCAAGAATGTTACAGAAAACTTTAACAGAAAGTTTATTAATAATTTGAATAAAGCTCCATTATATGATAATGAGATGCCTGTTGATGAATATGTAATTAATAAACTTGAAAATGAAAGAATAAAAAAGAAAGTTGCTGTTATGAGATTACTTGGTAGCCTGCCTGACGATTATAAAAAAATTTATTTTTTAAGATATAGCCGGGAGCTTAGCTATAACAAAATAAGTGAGATTACAGGTATATGTCTGAATACAGTGGGAACTAAGATTTCAAGACTTAATAAACTGCTGCGCAGTGAAATAGAAAAAACAGTAAATAACAATGAAAATCAGGGAAAAAATGAAATAAAGCAAAACTTAGATCATATATATTATGGATAGGATGTTTATATTTTTAACTGAGTTACCTGCTTGATAGTCGTTTTTTATATGAAAATATTGAACTTGTATAAATCGGGTGGGATTTTCTTGCCTCTGAGGAAGCATGTTGAATGTTTATCTTCAGTAGGGATAGAATATACAATTTCCTGCTGAACATAAAATGTGCTGTTCTGCAGCATTTTTCTGGGTTAAAAACGAACAAGCTCTTATCTGAACAAATTCGGAGGTTATATCATGAGATGGGTAAATCTTTTGTCTCCACAAAAGTGGAGCACTACGGATAAAAAAAATTATTTAAAACAAGCGGATTACTATGATGACTATAAGCAGATCTGTACAAGCCATATGGTACGGCAGATGCAGGAAAAATCACATGTATTCCCGTTGACTGAAGAAAGCAATCTCAATACTGGATATACACATTCAGTTGAAACATCTGCAATTGCAAAGCTGATTGGCAGTAATATTGTCGATATTACAATCAAAACAGGAAAAAAGGCTGCATTGAATGAAGTTGCAAAATCACATATCTGTGAATTGCTTTCATGTGCATCCATGCTTCATGATGTTGGGAATTCACCATTCGGAAAGTTTGGGGAGGAGGCTATACGGTTGTGGTTTAAAGCCAATCTCAATAAAATCCACTTTAAAGACAAACCGTTGACAGAAGTAATGAGTGATCAGATGTGTGGAGATTTTTATTGCTACTCATCAGCATCAAGGGATCTCCACTGCATATTCAGGTATAGTCGTTCTGATGTTACCCTTACATCTTCTATGCTCAGTGCTCTTATTATTCCTTGTGAAAGTGATAAATACAAAGGCTTATCACAAAGTGGATACTTATATTCAGAAAGGAAGGAAGTCCAGAAACTTTATGAAAGTGTTGAGTTATCAGGTCAAAGGCACCCATTGTCATATGTTGTTGAGGCAGCAGACAAAATATCATTGATTACCTCAGTTATTGAAAACTCAGTAACAGCAGGAATGATAACATGTCCGCAGCTGATGAATGAACTAAGACGTGAGGATTATTTTGAAGAGGACATAGTTCAAGACGAGTATCAACGGTTTGCATCGATCGTAAAATATCTTGGGGTATGTCACAATGCATCTAAAACAAGATTTACCACAAATATTGAAACTATAGCAATGCAAAAATGGATAACACATGTACAGGATGAACTTATAGAATTTGCAGCACAAAGCTTTGTCAATAATTATGAAGATATAATGCGGGGAGTTTATTTATCGAATATTTTTGATGATTCATGGTGTCGTGTAATGCGAAATGCCCTGAAGGATGTTGAAAGAAAGTATACATATAATTCTGAAATAATGATCTCTTTTAAAAATGGAGTGAATAAAATAATTAACTTTATGCTTGACACATTTATAAATGCAGTTATATACTACGATACTGATATAGAATTGTGTAATAGTGACCGGAGTTTTGTAACAATGATAGGCGAAAAATATAAAAAGGTGTATCGCAGATGTTCAAGAGATAAGGATGAAATTGAAAAGCTGTATTTAAGACTAATAATGGTGATTGATTATATATGTGATATGGCAGATGAAAATTTAAAAGATATTTATAAAAAGCTCAACGGAATATTTTAAAAATTAATATATAAACTTAATATACACTTGTTGTTTTGAGTTTCAATTATTTTTAATCAATGCAATAAATAATTATCTGAAAATATATACAACTTAAACAAAATATTTTTAATTTGTTAGTAGATATTTTGAATGGATTTTTTATTAGATTTATGTTATAATCTATTAGTATGGTTGTGCTAATAGATTTGTAGAGATCTATAAATGTATTATAGTACATAAGTTAATTAAATAAAAAATTAACTTAGCAAAATTCAGATAAAACTATGTATATATTAATGTGTATACTTTTATCTGCAAACAAAATTCAAGGAGGTCCAATTGATGAGTTCAAAAACTACAAAAACAGTTCCTTTCAGTGGTACTGATGAGCAAAAAGCAGAACTCTTGAAGGTAATTGCTGAAAACAAGAATGAGAAAGGTGCTTTAATGCCAATACTGCAGAAAGCACAGGCTATTTATGGATATCTGCCGATTGAGGTTCAGACCATAATTTCCGATGAAATTAATATTCCTCTTGAAAAAGTTTATGGTGTTGTGACATTTTATTCACAGTTTTCACTGTTCCCGAAGGGAAAATACAAAATATCAGTATGTCTCGGAACAGCATGTTATGTTAAAGGTTCCGGCGATATTTTCAATAAGTTGCAGGAGAAGCTTGGAATAAGCGGTGGGGAATGTACTGCTGACGGAAAGTATTCTCTTGAAGCATGCCGTTGTATCGGTGCTTGCGGTCTTGCTCCTGTAATGACAGTAAATGATGATGTTTACGGACGTCTTACAGCTGATGAGGTAGAAGATATATTAAACAAATACGTTGACTGATCTATGATGACTGAAATTTCGCTGAATATTCTTGACATTGCACAGAATTCTGTGCGTGCAGGGGCGAAGCTTATTAAGATATGTGTCTATGCAGACAGAAAAAAAGATAAACTCACTGTTATAATTGAGGATAATGGATCCGGAATGACGAAAGAGCAGCTTGAATCTGTCACAGACCCATTTTTTACAACACGTACAACTCGAAAAGTTGGACTTGGGGTATCATTTTACAAGCTGGCAGCAGAAAATACCGGAGGAACCTTCAGAATTGACTCTGAATTCGGAAAAGGTACGACAGTAGAAGCTGTTTTCGGACTTTCACATATTGACAGAATGCCGCTTGGTGATATTACAGCAACGATTCATTCACTGATAATTCTTAATCAGAATATAGATTTTATATATATATATCAGTTTGATGAAAAAAGCTTTACTGTTGATACCAGGGAATTCAGTGCTGTTTTGGGCGATGTTCCTTTTGATACTCCTGAAGTTTCAAAATTTATTCATGATTATCTTAGTGAAAATAAAACTGAAGTTGATGGCGGGGTCATTCTGTAATCAGCGTTCTTATAAATCCATAAGGAGGAAATATTATGAAGTCACTTGCAGAATTAAAAGCAATAAAAGACAAGATGCAGAACCAGGTTGGTGTTCGTCTTGAAAATGAATGCGGTACAAGAATAGTTGTCGGAATGGCTACTTGTGGTATTGCAGCCGGTGCAAGACCGGTACTTAATGCATTTGTAAATGGAGTTGCAGATAAAAAACTTGAGAACATAACAGTTACTCAGACAGGTTGTATTGGTCTGTGCCAGTATGAACCAATTGTTGAAATTCATGAACCAGGCAAGGAAAAGGTTACATATGCAAAAATGACAGCTGAAAAGGCTATGGAAGTAATAGAACAGCACCTTGTACGTGGTCAGGTTGTCAAAGAGTATCTTATTGATTTAAAATAACGTTAAGTAACAATATACATTATAAAACGCTCTTGAATTTATATTTGAGTTGAAAGGAATTAAATTATGTATCGTTCTCATGTTTTAATTTGTGGTGGTACAGGATGTACTTCATCAGGAAGTGCAGAAATTGAAAAAGCACTTATTTCTGAAATAGAAAAAAATGATCTTTCAAATGAAGTAAAAGTTGTAAAAACAGGATGTTTCGGTCTTTGCGCACTTGGACCTATCATGATCATATATCCGGAGGGAAGTTTCTACTCTATGGTTAAGGTAGAGGATATTCCGGAAATAGTTTCTGAACATCTCCTTAAGGGCAGAGTTGTAAAACGTCTTTTATATAAAGAAACAGTTACAGAAAATGAAATCAAATCCCTTAGTGAAACAGATTTTTATAAGAAACAGAAACGTGTTGCTTTAAGAAACTGCGGTGTTATCAACCCTGAAAATATTGAAGAATATATCGGCAGAAGCGGTTATGAGGCATTAGGTAAGGTTCTTACAGAAATGTCTCAGGATGATGTTGTTCAGACACTCCTCGACAGTGGTCTTCGTGGCAGAGGCGGCGGTGGATTCCCTACAGGTCTTAAATGGAAGCTTGCCAAGAACCTTGTAAAAGAAGGACAGAAATATGTTTGTTGTAATGCTGACGAGGGAGACCCGGGTGCATTCATGGACAGATCTGTTCTCGAAGGTGATCCACATGTAGTACTTGAGGCTATGGCTATTGCTGGATATGCAATCGGTGCAAATCAGGGTTATATTTATGTTCGTGCTGAGTATCCTATTGCTGTTCAGCGTCTTGAAATTGCTATCAAGCAGGCTCGTGAATACGGTGTTCTCGGAAATGATATTTTTGGAACAGGTTTTTCATTTGATATAGGTATGAGACTTGGTGCCGGTGCATTCGTATGTGGTGAAGAAACAGCTCTTATGACTTCTATTGAAGGCAACAGAGGTGAACCAAATCCACGTCCTCCGTTCCCTGCTGAAAAAGGACTTTTCCAGAAACCAACAATTCTTAACAACGTTGAAACATATGCTAATATTCCACAGATTATCCTTAACGGTGCACAGTGGTTTGCAAGCATGGGTACAGAAAAATCAAAGGGTACAAAGGTATTTGCACTTGGCGGTAAGATTAAGAATACAGGACTTGTTGAAGTTCCTATGGGTACAACATTACGTGAAGTTATAGAGGAAATAGGCGGCGGAATTCCAAACGGAAAGAAATTCAAGGCAGCTCAGACAGGTGGCCCTTCAGGCGGATGTATTCCAACTGAACATTTTGATATTCCGATTGATTATGATAACCTTATAAGTATCGGTTCAATGATGGGTTCAGGTGGACTTATCGTAATGGATGAAGATAACTGTATGGTTGATATAGCTAAGTTCTTCCTTGAGTTCACCGTTGATGAATCATGTGGAAAATGTACACCATGCCGTGTAGGTACAAAGCGTCTTTATGAAATACTTGATAAAATTACAAAGGGACAGGGTACTCTTGAGGATCTCGACAGACTTGAAGAACTCAGTAAGTACATAAAGGAAAACTCACTCTGCGGTCTTGGTCAGACAGCTCCGAATCCTGTACTTTCAACACTCCGTTATTTCAAGGATGAATACATAGCTCATGTAGTTGATAAGAGATGTCCTTCAGGCGTATGTAAGGATCTTCTCAGCTTTGAAATCATTGCTGATAAATGTAAGGGCTGTACAGCATGTGCAAGAGTTTGTCCTGCTGGTGCTATTACAGGTACTGTTAAAATACCACATGTAATTGACAAAACAAAGTGTCTCAAGTGCGGTGCTTGTATAGAAAAATGTAAATTCGGTGCGATTATCAAGAAATAGTGGAGGAAGCATAGATGGAAAATATTAATTTAAAAATTAACGGTGTAGATGTTTCTGCACCAGCCGGTTCAACAATTCTTGAAGCTGCCCGTATTGCAAATATAGACATTCCTACTCTGTGTTTTCTGAAGGATATAAATGCAATAGGTGCTTGTCGTATATGTATTGTTGAAGTAAAGGGAGCAAGAAGCCTTGTTGCTTCATGCGTATATCCGGCAACTGAAGGAATGGAAGTATTTACAAACACTCCTAAGGTTCTCGAATCAAGAAAGAAAACAGTTCAGCTTATTCTCTCAACACATGAAAGAAAATGCCTTTCATGCGTAAGAAGCGGAGATTGTGAATTACAGAAACTCGCAAAGGATCTTAAGGTAGAAGATGAAGGATATTTTGACGGTGTAAAAATGCACTATGAAATTGATAACAGTGCAGCTCATATGTATCGTGATAATAATAAGTGTATCCTTTGCAGACGCTGCTCAGCAGTTTGTGGAAAGGTTCAGGGAATAGGCGTTATCGGTGCAAATGAAAGAGGCTTTAAGACACAGATCAGCAGTGCATTTGAAATGGGACTCGGCGAGACAAGCTGTGTATCATGCGGTCAGTGTATTGCAGTATGCCCTACAGGTGCAATTTCTGAAAAGGATAACACATCAGAGGTATTTGCCGCACTTGCAGATCCTTCAAAGCATGTTATCGTTCAGACAGCTCCTGCAGTAAGATCTGCACTTGGTGAGGCTTTTGGTCTGCCAATAGGTACAAATGTACAGGGCAAAATGGTTACAGCTCTTAAGATGCTTGGTTTTGCTAAGATATTTGATACAAACTTTGCAGCTGACCTTACAATTATGGAAGAAGCACATGAATTCCTTGACAGAGTACAGAATGGTGGTAAACTTCCTCTCATTACATCATGCTCACCAGGATGGATCAAGTACTGTGAACATTACTTCCCTGATATGACTGAAAATCTTTCAAGCTGTAAATCACCACAGCAGATGTTTGGTGCAATTGCCAAGACATATTATGCTGAAAAGATTGGTATCGATCCTAAGGATATCGTAATGGTAAGCGTTATGCCATGTACAGCAAAGAAATTTGAAATCGGTCGTGATGATGAGAATGCTGCCGGAGTACCTGATGTTGATATTGCTATAACAACAAGAGAACTTTCAAGAATGATTGAACGTGCAGGAATAAAGTTCCTTGATCTTAAGGACAGCACATTTGATGATCCTATGGGAGAATCAACAGGTGCCGCAGTTATATTCGGTGCTACAGGCGGTGTTATGGAAGCTGCATTAAGAACAGCAGTTGCTACACTTACAAACGCAGATCCTGCATCAGTTGAATTTGCTGATGTTCGTGGTGTTGAAGGAATCAAGGAAGCATCTTATGATGTTGCCGGTATGACTGTTAAGGTTGCAGTAGCAAGTGGTCTCGGAAATGCAAGAGAACTTCTTAACAAGGTAAAGAACGGTGAAGCTGATTATCAGTTTATCGAAATCATGGGATGCCCTGGTGGTTGTGTGAACGGCGGCGGACAGCCTCAGCAGCCTGCAAGTGTAAGAAACTTTACAGACTTAAGAGCACTCAGAGCAAAGGCACTTTATGATATGGACAATGCTTCTGCAGTAAGAATGTCACATAATAATGAATCAATAAAGAAACTTTATGCTGAATATCTTGGTGAACCAGGAAGCCATAAGGCTCATGAAATTTTGCATACAACATATGTTAAGAGAACAGTAAACAAATAATTTATAGTTTTATTTATTGTGAACTGCCCTTTGTTAATGAGGGCAGTTCTTTGTATAACTCATATGGAAATTAATGTAGGATACTGCGTTTCTTTCTCTTGATTACTTAGTTGTAATTACATCTGAGATTTTACGTGGGTAACACCTTTTCTGTTTTTAACTTAGCAATTTTTACAAATCTGAAATAATTCGTTTCAGAGACGGGAGAGATTTTGTCTGAGTTATAGACTGCAAAAAAATAATTTTGGAGGAAAAGTCATGGAATTTAAAACATTACAAAAAGATATGGTAGCAGCTATGAAGGCTAAGGATAAGGATAGAAAAGAAGCCATTTCCGAACTTATTGCAGCAGTAAAGAAAGTAGCTATTGATGCCGGTGTAAGAGAAAATATACCGGATGACATGGTTGATAAGGTAATACTCAAAGAGCTTAAATCAGCAAATGAACAACTCAGCACATGTCCTGACACTCGTCCTGAATTAAAGGAAGAATATCAGACGAGAGTTAACATAATTAATGAATATGCTCCGAAACAGATGACAGAGGAAGAAATAAAAAAATATATAAATGAAAAGTTTGCTGATATTATAGCAACAAAAAATAAAGGTATGATTATGAAGACGATTATGCCGGAACTTCAGGGAAAAGCGGATGGAAAAATGATAAATCAGGTAATTGGTGAGCTTAGCAAATAAAATGAATTATTTTAATAAATAGTATATGCCATAAATATTAAATATCTTTTTCTACAATCTAAACACTAAAATTCCTTAAATCCAGATATTTCACAAGTGCAGTCACAGTTTTTATAACAGTGGCTGCGTTTTGTTAGTTAGAGTGACAAAAAAAATATTTATAGTTGCGAAAGATTATGTAGTATGATAAAATAAGATATATGGAATTTGAAATTATAAGAAAGAAAGGGTATAAAGTGTGATTAAGAGCGTCAGTTTAACCAAAAACTTTCTGCTTGGAAAAACAGCAGACATAACAATTGACAGAAAGCTTGGTTCAAGGAATATCAGACATAAAAATATTGTATATAGAGTCAACATAGGTTATCTTGCAGCTGAAAAAGGTGCTGGACAGAAAAAGCATACTGTTTACATAATAGGTGCTGAAAATACTTCAGATACGTTTGTAGGAACGATACTGGGGACTATCAGACACCATGATAACAATGACCTTCTTTTGGTTGCTGCACCTGTCGGCAAATACTTTTATGAACCACAGATACGTGAATGTCTTAATTTTTATGAAAGGCAGTATCAGTCAGACTATGAATTTTATATGGAAAAAGTCTGCGGTATTATATTATGGACTAAAAAAGACGGCATTCCTAAGTTCCTTCTTATAGAAAACAAAGACAGCGGTCATATTGGTTTTCCAAAAGGACATATTGAATTTGGAGAAAGTGAGAAAGAAACTGCTGAACGTGAGGTTCTTGAAGAAACAGGAATATGTGTGAGTATATCAGAAAATTTCAGGACTGAGTATACATATAATATAGAAAACAGTATTAAAAAAAGAGCAGTTTATTTTATTGCAGAATATAATGAGTACATTCCTAAACTTCAGAATTCAGAAATATCAGGCAGCTGGTGTCTTTCATTTAAAGAAGCAGTCAGAAAACTTAATTATCCTCAGGATATAATTGTTTTAATGGAGGCAAAGGACTTTTATGACAATAAAAGAAAGAGCATTGAAAATATGTAATGAGTTAAAAAAGATATATCCTGATGCAAAATGTACTCTTAAATACAATAAACCATATGAGCTTGTGATAGCTACAAGGCTTTCCGCGCAGTGTACAGATGCCCGGGTAAATATTGTTACTGATATATTATTTAAAAAATATACAACACTCCAGTCATTTGCTGAGTCTGATATTAATGAGCTTGAAGGGTATGTAAGGCCATGTGGATTCTATAAAACAAAGGCGAGAAATATAAAGGATATGTGCATTCAGCTTATAGAACGTTTTGACGGGGTAGTTCCTGACAATATTGAGAGCCTTGTTTCACTTCCGGGAGTCGGAAGAAAAACAGCAAATCTTATAGTTGGCGATATTTATGGAAAACCCGCAATAGTGACAGATACACACTGTATACGTATAGCGGGAAGATTGGGACTTACTGACAGCAATGGGCCTCATAAGGTTGAAAATGACCTTAAGGACATTATCCCTGAAGAAGAGGGCTCTGATTTTTGTCATAGAATAGTGGAATTTGGGAGAGAAATCTGCAAAGCAAGAAAACCAATGTGCGATATATGTACATTAAAAAGCATATGCAGATACTATATTGAAAATAAAAAGGGCGAAAGATAATGAAAAAATTGATATGTTGTCTGACAGCATTGCTTATAGCAGGATCACAGCTTATTATATATCCGCAGATATATAATCCCGATATTAATATTTTAGAAGCTGCATCAAATCAAATCAGTGAAAACGGAATAGCACTTATTAAGGGGTTTGAAGGATACAGTCAATATGCATACTGGGATTCGAGTCAATGGACGATAGGATACGGTACCGGAGTAACAAGCAAAAATACATATCCTGATGGAATAACTGAAAGTGAAGCTGACAGACTTTTACGTAATGTAGTCATACGATATGAAGGATATGTCCAGACATTTCTTAATAAATACAATATATCAGTAACACAGAATCAATATGATGCGCTTGTAAGTTTTACATATAATCTTGGAAATGTATGGAAATACTCCAGTGAAGTAACTATAAGAACTTATCTGATAAATGGTATTTCAAATTATACAGATCAACAAATAAAGGATGCATTCAAGCTATGGTGTAAGTCCGGAGGTTCAGTATTGCCGGGACTTCTTATCAGACGTGAAAAAGAAGCTGAACTTTTTTTGTCGGACAAGCATACAGAGGAATTAAAGGGAGAACAATGGCGAATTACATCAGCTACAGGTGTACGGTTCAGAATTACCGCATCTACATCTGCTGATGTAGATGCGGTAATTCCTTACAATGCAGTCATTAATGTATCTGAAAAACAAAATGGTGAAGGCTTTTTGTGGGGAAAAACAATTTATAATGGCAAACCAGGATGGTGTGTTCTTGATTATGCTGATTATATAAGAGGCAAGGTTGAAACAACAACTATTCCTGATGAAGATAAGTATGAACAATGGCGAATAGTATCTGATACCGGAGTCAATCTTAGACTTACAGCTTCCTTGTCATCCCAGATACTTAATGTAGTACCGTATAATGCGATTATAAAAGTATATGAAAAATATGATGATGGCAAATATATATGGGCAAGAACAGAATATAACGGAAAACCTGGATGGTGTGTTTTAAATTATGCATCAAAGGTTCAGAATACTTCAGATAATGTAAAAATAAATGGAATACGTATACAGACACTTCCTTCAAAAATGAATTATACAGCAGGCGAAGTTTTTGATAATTCGGGTATGATTGTTATTGCTGTTTTAAGTGACGGAACCGAGAAAAATGTAAGCGATTACGGATGCAAAGGAAATACAAATCTTCCGGGAATAAGTATAATTACGGTTGAATATCAGGGCGTTACCGCAGACTTCTCCGTATTGGTAAATTCAGCAAAGGGTGACATTAATCTTAATGGTGCATTTGATATTGAAGATAACTTCTTTATAAAAAAATACTTACTTAATGATAATGTTGATGAATCGGTAAAACAACAGGGTGACATAAACGGGGACGGAATGATAAATGTATTTGACAGCATGCATTTA
>CALMUA010000233.1 GCA_937872775.1 uncultured Ruminococcus sp. | reverse complement strand
CTTTGTATTTCTACACAGAATTTTATCATGGTTTTTTATTGAAGTCAATACTGAAACTAGTGGATGTAATTATTTTTATATTTAGTTTTTATTTTTTTTCCTTTAAATCACACTAATTTAGTGTGATTTAAATTTCTGTATTGATTTGTAATATATTCTGTGATAATCTTTATACATTCCACAGTCCGTAGGACCATATCTGAAGAATACATGCAGCTTTGATGAATACATTGCCATGCAGGTAGAATATTATCTGAAAAATGATGTTGATGTGCAGCATATACAAAATATGGGACCCACCTCCTTACAGGTGGGTCCCATATTACTACGTTATATTATTTATATTTAAAGATGAAAATATTAAAAATGCAAAAACCTGTTTATCTATTAAATTGTTTCTTCCGTACTATATTTTGTCATTTCTTCAAAACTACTTCCTGCATAAACTTTGAATACAGTCTTTAACCTGTATGTACCACTTGATATACCTTGTTTTGTATTTGATACAGAACCTTTGTAGCTGTACACTGTTTTGCTCCAACCGTCAACATTGTTCCAAGAACCAGACGAAGTTTTTTTCTGTAATGTCTGATTGAAAACAATTTTGGTTGTTTCTCCTGAATATCCTATTGCAGTGCTTGTACAAACTGCCGTTGTTTGTGAAGCCATTAATTTTGAACTGGTTGAATAAGTATACAATGAATATGTTGTTATCTGGACTGCTGAAACCGTACTTCCAAAAATAAATACTGAAATAACACATACCAACATAAGAGAAATTATTTTTTTAATCATGGAATTCACCCCCTTTTCTGTTTTATATTGAATATACAAGACTTTACTTTCCTATTCAATATAATATAACAAAATTAAGAGTTAATTCCTGACAAGAAATTTAAAATTTTTACGGTTCTGCTTTTTGCACAGATTCTGCTATTTCTATTAGTGCATTTTTTCCCAAATTAGATCCTAATGAAATGATATAATCACCATTATCCCATATTACTGTGATATAATTATGATTGTCGCAAAAGCACATTGCTTCATGTCCTTTAATTGTTATTTTTTCTATTTTAATATCTTCGGTATTATAAGATCTGTCATATATTGATTTTACATCCTGATTAAAATAAATCACAATATCCCCGTTCGCATATTCTGTATATCGGCTCGTGCTGTCACTAAACCATAAATTATATTTATAATCACTTAAATCGTAAGTAATTTCATAAACATCTTCAATAGTTTCAGGCGCATTATCAATGTCCGCTGACTGTATAATAGAAAATTCCTCTAAAACGCTTACCCAGAATCCAACAAAGGCCTTTCTAAGAGCACCAACACTCATAATTGTTACTGAAGAAGCTATAAAAATAATAAGTAAAATACATGCTACACGTTTACCAAATGTATTTATTATTTTATAATACGGTTTTTTACGACGATTGATAAGTTTTTTCATTTTCTTTTGGAATTGAGGGGAAAACCTGTGTTCTTCATATGTAGGGATTGAATTTTCATATTCATTTACAAGCGCTTCAGATATTGCCTGCTGAAATTTACTTCTCTGCATATTTAATGTCCCTTTCCAATGACTCTTTTAATAATTTCTTAGCTCGTTCTGTCCACTTCCATACATTATCTGGTGAAATGTTCAACATTTTTGAAATTTCTTTTGTTGAAAAACCCTGAAGATAATATAAAAAAATAATATCTTTATATATCTGAGGGAGTTCAGATATTTTTTTTACTAATTGTTTGTAATCATAACTTTCAAGTATATCCACGTCAACAGCTGTATGATTTTCATCAAGCTCTGCACTGTGTTCAGCTTTTTTTTGTTTCGGTTATAATTGTCTATGGAAGTGTTCCTAATAATAACAACTATATAAGCTTTGATTTCCTGACAAGGAATTTGCCTTATTTTTTCAAAATTGTTTGCAATTGCAATAAATGCCTGATGCACTGCATCTTCTGCATCCTCAGTGTTATGCAGAATACTGTATGCCACTGCATACATATTCTGACGGTATTTTGTATATAAAATCTCAAACTGCCTTTTATCCTCATCGGTATCAAGCATGGAAAGGTAAACACCTATCATTTTATTACTTGTCCTCCCTGCTAAAATTTATAATATTTATTTTTTGTTACATATATTCACTAAATATTTCTTGGATACTAATTATATCACAATATTCAATTACTTTCAATTATTCTGGCCTTTTTTAATAACATATATTAGCCATAATTACCTGATCAGCAATGTTAAGACTATATATCTTTTGCATAGTATTCTCATACTGATATAAAGATCAGATAATTGATCCGACAGATATTATAAAATCTATAATGAGAACTTCCGTCCATGAGGAGCAAAATTAATATTAAATGCCCTGTACTACATTTCTTCTGTAATACAGGGCATTTTTAAAACGCTGAAGTATTCTGTTATTGTTACTACTGTGGAACTTATAAAGTGTGAATAAGCTGTTTTTTCGCATTTATCCACAGTACACTTTTATAGCCTCACTCATAAATTCTGCAGTTCCGTCACTATGTTTATCAATATTTTTCTTGAAGCTCTCATCAGCGACATACATCTGACCAAGCCCTGCAAGGATTTCCTTAGTACATTCATAATAGTTTGCCGTAATAAATTTCTGCCACTTTTCTACAAGAAACTGAGCCTGACTATCTGACGAAGCTGTACCTGCTTTCATGCATTCAGAGAATTCACCCATAATATTGTCCATTTCTTTATTCACTTCGTTCCACTTTTCCTTAGAATACGAGGCTGTCTTTTTTATACTTTCTTTATATGCATCAGTATTTCCCCACTTCTTGCTTGCCTCCTGTGCATATTTCTCTCTTGCCTCCTCATATTCACTGTTTCTAAATTCGTTAAATTTCATAGTATATTCTCCCTTCAGTCCATTGTCAAGAGCCTCTATAAGCTTTTCCAGACGCTTTTTTTTCAGCGTCAGAAGGTGTTTCTGCTGCGACAACGCCTCTTTTTTATTATAATTCGGAGAGGTTATAATCTGTAAAATTGTTTTCAGCGTAAAATCAAGCTCACGATAAAATAATATTTGCTGTAGCCTTTCCAGGGACTTTTCATCATAGAAACGATACCCGTTGTGTTTATCCACAAATGACGGCTTCAAAAGATTTATTTCATCATAATAATGCAATGTCCGGACGCTTACACCTGTAAGCCTGGATATTTCGCTTACTGATAATTTCATTTTATCATCTCCCTCTGACTATTAATATACACTATGACGTAACGTCAGTGTCAATAGCTTTTTAAAAATTTTTTATGAAATATCTTTTCTGCAGTATCTAACATAACCAATCACTACTGCAATAACAGCATACGATGTGCCAAACAGAATCATTTTAGTGTCAAGATTCTTTTCTGTAATAATATCTGCACCCTCAGTATATCCGAACGGGGTTATGTATTTTAAAAATTCTGCTTTGTCTGTAAGATTTGCAATAATATTCATAAAATACATGATTGCAGCCAATCCAAGTCCTGCTCCTATTCCACCACGACGGATAAATGCCGAAATACCAAAGCATATTGCAGCAATTTCTATCTGCATGATAGTATAAGCAAGATGAAGTAAAACAAGAACTTTCCACTCAGGAGATTCGTTAATAATAATAATTGATAGAACGGAGATAAGCAGGACCATTACATTCATTATCAGAATCTGAAGTATAACTGCACAAAACTTTTCTGTAAGTACTCTTACACGTGACACGGGATGTGACATAAGAAATTCTGCCGTATGCTCCTTTTGCTCCTTTGCAAGCGAAGAAATACCTATAAGTGCTGCAAATAATGCACCCCCAAGTCCGATTATACTTCCACATTCCATTCCGTAAAATCCGAGCAGTTCACCCATATTAAGCTTATCCATGCCAAATGCGGCTGTAAAGCTGCCCATTGAAGAAAACATTTCAGTTACCTCGTCCATTTGATTTCCCATTTCCGGATAAATCAGAACACAACATGCAAGCAGGCCGGCAATTGCTGATGTCCATATAGATAATGAAATTTTGCCCTGTTTAATCTCATGTTTTAAAATAGTCATAACTATTCCCCCTTTTCCGTATAAAAATGCATAAATATCTCTTCCAGGTCAGGCTCTGCTATTGTAAGATCATTAATCTTATGTTTTGCAAGTTCCTGCATAAGTAACTGGATATCCCCACTATACAAAAAGCTGATGCTTTCTGAAAGCTGCTGAAAATCACGCATTCCCTCAATCTCTGGAAATGAATCAGTTCCATGAAGTGTCACACGCTTTGCATATGACTTTGAGAGGTTTACAACAGTATCAGACCTGATAAGCCTGCCTTCCCTTATAATTGCAGCACGGTTGCAATATCTTTGTATCTCAGAAAGCACATGTGATGATAAAAATATTGTAGCACCCTCACTGTTGCGTTCCTCAAGGAGAGAAAAAAATTCTCTCTGCATAAGCGGATCAAGTCCGCTTGTAGGTTCATCCATTATGTAAAGTTTCGGTTTATGCTGCATAGTACAGACGATAGCAACCTTTTTTCTGTTGCCAAGTGAAAGCTCATCAACCCTTTTCATCACATCAAGCTGTAATCTTTCACACAGCTTTTTCGCTTCATCCTCACAGTTTTTCTTTCTGAGGTCTGCGGAAAATTTAATAACATCCTTTACTCTCATTCCATTGTAGAACATTGATTCCGACGGCAGATAACCTATATCGGACAGTATTTGCTGCTTATCAGTCAGAATGTTTTTTCCGAAAATCTCAGCACTTCCGGAGTTTGCCTTAATAAGTCCGAGAAGAATTCTTATCGTTGTGCTCTTACCAGCACCGTTAGGCCCGATAAATCCGAAAAAATCCCCCTTTTCTACAGTAAGGTCAACATCATTTATTCCTCTTGCCTTACCATAAAATTTTGTCAACTCTGTTGTCTTGATTGCATTCATTAAGATCACCCTTTCTTTCTGCCATACATATTTTTCTTGATATTCTCTTTAGCTTTTTGCGTATGCTGTTATCTCCTGCACTCTTCCAACCTGACCGTCAGCAAGCATTACCTTTATACCATGTGGATGAGTCGGACTGTTTGTAAGTATTTTCGCTACAGTCCCTTCTGTCAGCTTTCCTGTCCTCTGATCAGCCTTCAGTACGATTTTCACCTTTGCTCCTATCTTTATATCTGCCCTTACCTGTCCGTTCATAAACTAAACCTCTTTCATATCATGTATTGTAGTATAAAGAAAGTATACCACATACCTTATACATTATCAACCATCCCTTACCTGAATCCTTAAGTTGAAATTCTCTGCCAAATCCCCTATAATTATTATAACAGCAAAAAAAGTCGAGTCTTATTTTTTACTTTGATATATACTATTAACCACAGGGAGATGATAAGATGAACGAACAGATTTCAGCCGTTCAGCGCATGCAGGATTATATAAGGGAGCACATAAACGAAGAAATAACTATGTCAGCACTTTCAAAGGTATCGCTATTCTCACCATGGCATTCATACAGACTATTCCGTCAGTATACAAACCTCACACCTACCGACTATATACGACGTCTCCGCCTTTCAGAATCAGCTATAAAGCTTAAAAATGAAAACTGCCGTGTAATTGATGCTGCGTATGACATGGGATTTAAAAGTGTTGACGGATATCAGAGAGCATTTCTGCGTGAATTTGGCTGTAATCCGGGTGAATATTCAAAAAACCCTGTTCCTATCACTCTTTTTATCCCCTATGGAGTCAAATTCAGAGAATTCAGAAAGGAATCAATTAATATGGAAAATTTACAAAGTGTTTTTATTCAGATTACCTCAAAACCAGAACGTAAGGTTATAATAAAAAGAGGTAAAACAGCCGATAATTATTTTTCTTACTGTGAAGAAGTAGGCTGCGATGTGTGGGGAATTCTTGAAAGTATGGATTCACTCTGCGGTGAACCAGTCTGCCTGTGGCTGACAGAGAAATACAGAAAAAAAAATACCTCTACATATGTTCAGGGTGTGGAAGTAGCTTCAGACTATAACGGACCTGTTCCTGAAGGTTTTAATATAGTTACTCTGCCGTCAGCAGAATATCTTATGTTTCAGGGTGAACCATTCAAAGAAGAGGATTATTGTGACGCCATCTCAGCCGTTGAGCAGTCCATGAACCGTTATGACCCGACAATAATAGGCTATCAGTGGGATGACGAAAATCCACGTATTCAACTTGAACCACGAGGAGAAAGAGGATATATCGAACTCCGTGCTGTAAAGAGGAAATAATAAAATATCTCTGAATAATAAAACAGCAGCAACACAACAAATATATTTAAACAGCCGGATAACATTATTGTTACCCGGCTGTTTAAATAAAAATCTGTTTATTCAAAATTTATTTACTTATTTTTGGAGTTTCAATTATGAATTTAACGCTTCCGTCCATAGAATCTGAAATTCCGGAATATGATCTATAGCTCTTTGAAGCATCTGATATTGCCTGTATTCTGTCAGTAAGACCTGACATATCCTTATTAACTATATCAGAGATTTTCTGAATGCCATTTTTGTCAAAATCAGACATTCCGTTCTTTAATTCCTCTGAACCGTCTTTAATCTTCTTTACACCATCAACAAGTGCTTTTCCTCCATCTTGAAGATCTTTCAGGCCATCTGAAAGCTGTGATGTACCATCTGAAAGTGAACCTGTTCCATTTTTAAGTGTTTCCATTGATGCATATAATGTCTTTATTCCTTCAAGCACGCTGCCCGAACCGGCTTTAAGCGACTGAGCACCTGTTTTTAATCTATCTACTCCGGATGAAAGTGTTCCAGCACCTGAATCAAGCTCTGTTATTCCGTTACGGAGATCTGCTGCACCATCTGAAAGCTGTGCTGCTCCACTACTTAATGATGCTGTTCCCACTGAAAGTGTATCTGCACCATCAACAAGCTGGTCACTTCCCTTAACCAATGACTGAACACCTTCCGTATATGAACCTATTCCGGTGTCTATTCCTGCATAAGCTTCTACAAGCTCATTAATTGCACTCTTAAGCTTAACTATACCTTCTGAAGTTTCAGAAAGTTTCTTTGCAAGCTGCTGTATTTCACTGTCAAATTCCTGATAATTTTTATCAAGCTTTGAAATACCTGCTGTAAGCTGTTTTACTCCACCTGCAAGAGTATCAACATAAGTCTGTGATGCTGAAATATACGCATTATCTCCACTCAATACAGTTACGACCTTACTAAGTGACGCAATCTGTTCCTGAATCTGTTGTACCTGTGTTTCATATCCTGAAATTCCAGAAATCTGTCCGAGCTGTGTCTGCATTTGTTTTATCTGCTCAGAAATAGTATCAATACATTCCTGATTCCCGGATGTTAGTTTATCAGTATCAAGTCCCTGCTTTAAAAAAGAGTTCTTCATTGCATCTGATGAAACATTCTGCTCAAGCTGTAATGCACCTATATCAAGTGCTTTTATGCCCTCCTTTATTTTTGAAGATGCATCTATAAGCTTTTCAATCTGGGATGTATCAGCTGATACATTTTCGAGGCTCTGCTTTACCTGATTAATTCCTTCATAAAATTTTGCTGATCCTGCCTTGAGTAACGGTGTATTCTGACTCAACTGAATAAGTCCGGCATTTACCTGTGATATTCCGCCTTTAAGTGAAATCATCCCTTCATCAAGCTGTGCTGCACCTGTTTTAAGTGAAACAGTTGCATCTTCCAGCGCTCCTGAACCAGTTGTCAGTCTGGATGTTCCATCCTTAAGATTTTTCACACCATCTGATAACGCTGAAGTACTTTTTAAAAGCTCACCTGCTCCACTGTCAAGCGTCTGTCCTCCCTTTTGAAGATCACCTGTACCGGTATACATTTTATTTGTTCCGTCATTTAGAGTCCCAGCTGCTGTATTAAGCCTGTCTGCACCATCTTTAAGCTTATCAATGCCTTTGGTCATATCGCCTGACTTTTCAAAAAGCTTCTGGAGTCCGTCATAAAGTTCAGATGAACCGTCCACCAGCTGTTTTGAAGCATCTGAAAGTTCAGCAATTGTATCCTTTAAATCATTTATATTTGACTTTGCATCAAAATCAATTTCGTTGAACATTTCATTTGTAATTATAGTTACAGTTGTTTCTAATGAGAAATCAACAACATCTGCTGTTACCTCAAAATAATCAGGAATATCAATATCAAATTTTATTTCATCCGATGAAAAGGAGTCAAGGTCAAGACTATCTGAAAATCCCGGAAGTGCACCGCCAAGCACAAAACAGTTGTTTCCGTCTGAAACTACTTTTCCGTTCACAGCCTCGATGTTTGTAAATTTTGAAGAATCAAGAATCATTCCGGTTGCTGCAAGGAAAGGTACGCTTATATTATAGTTTTTGCCGTCAACATCAATATTCATTTTCTGATTATTTGTATAATCAAATCTGATAGTAACTTTTCCGCTCTTTCCGCCAAGTTTTTCAGGTAGGATCTCACTTCCGTTAAGATAATATGTAACATCCATGGTAACAGGAAGGTCGGATGAAGATGTTCCCTGATAATAAATATCTGCACCGTCAGCTTCCCATTTTATAACTCCGTCATTTTCTGTGAACTGTTCGTCACCCTTTATATTTTTTATATCATTAAGTTCTGACACATCCTCTATTATATTTACTGCATCAGGGTTTTTTATCCAGTCGCTTACTGTTACTGTATCAGCCTTTCCTGAAGCTGACGCATTAACATACACCGTCTCACTTTTGGAAAGTGACAGAGTACTTTCTGTTTTCTTAGGTGCAGAAGCACTTGATATGCTGTCTGTTACCCCTTCATTTGCATATATATCCTTTGTATCTCTGGTTCCTGCATACCAGAGCGTGAAACTGCCTGAAAGTGATAATGCTGTAATGCCTGCTATTAATTTTATATACCTGGGTTTCATAGTGATCTTCCTTTCTAATCAGTAACTGTATTTTTTGAAATCTCAGCTTTTTCTTTTTGTTTTTTGAATCCAATTGTTGTTGCACAGATTACTTTGTCAAATATCAGGAACATTGCCGGAAGTATTGTCAGAACAACTACTGTACTTATTATTGCACCCCTTGAAAGAAGAACGGTTATAGCGCTTATCATATCTATCTTTGAATATAGTCCTACTCCGAATGTTGCAGCAAAGAAGCTGCATCCGCTTATAAGTATAGGCTTCATTGAACTCTTATGTGCAATACAGACAGCTTCAAATTTATTTTTACCTGCCATTCTCTCATTCTCATATTTTGATGTCATAAGTATAGCATAGTCAACTGTGGCACCAAGCTGTATTGTTCCTATTACTATGCTTGCAACGAATGGGAGAGATGTCCCGGTATAATATGATATTGACATATTTACACATATTGCAAATTCTATAACTGCAACTAATATTACAGGAAGTGAAATAGATTTAAAAGCAATCATTATTATAATAAATATTGCAGCTATAGAAATTATGTTTACTGTCAGAAGGTCTACATCAGTAACATCCGCCAGATCCTTTGTAAGAGGTGCCTCACCTATTACAAGTGAATCCTTGCTATATGATTTAACTATCGAATTTACTGTTTTTATCTGATTGTTTGCCTCAGCTGTTGCTGTTTTATAATCAGAAATTATAAGTTGAATTTCATAGTCATCACTCTTAAGTGATTCAGTCAGTGAAGCCGGTATCATGCTTTCAGGAATTGTAGGTCCTACAATTGAATCTATTCCTATTGCCTGGTTTATTCCTTTTACATTTCCAATTTTTGCGAGCATCTCCTGCTTCTGAGATGATGTCATTCCGTTTTTGACCATAACCATATATACAGAATTCATGTTAAAGTCTTCATCAAGTTTCTTATTGGCTATTGCACTGTCAAGAGTAGCAGGAAGTGAGCTGTCAATGTTATAATAAAGTTCCGCATTGTTGTTTCCGTATAATGAAGGAATAACAAGTGCTGCAAATAATACTGCCCATATAGCATTGTTTTTTGTAATGAAGTGTGATATTTTATCAAGATCAGGAATGAAAGATTTGTGAGTCGTCTTATCTATAATTTTCTCAAAATTAAGTATCATTGCAGGAAGAAGTGTTATACAGCATATAACTCCTATAATAACCCCTTTCATCATTACTATTCCTATGTTCTTTCCGAGTGCAAATGTCATAAACATAAGTGCTACAAATCCAGCTATTGTTGTTGTGGAGCTTCCGATAATTGACTTGAACGTATCAGAAATTGCCTGTGCCATAGCTTTTTCTTTGTCTCCGCCAAATGTTTTTCTATTTTCCATATAGCTGTTAAGAAGGAAGATTGAATAATCCATTGTAACACCAAGCTGAAGTACTGCTGTCAATGCCTCGGTTATGTAGGAAATCTCACCAAGTACTATATTGCTTCCGAGGTTATATATTATTGCGGCACCTATGCTTGAAAGGAACAGAATAGGTACAAAGAATGATTCCATTGATATTGCAAGTACTAAAAGTGAAAGTACCACTGCAATCACAACATATACCGGCATTTCTTTAAGGAATAGTTCTTTTATATCTGTAACTACACCGGACATTCCGCTTATAAAGCACTGATTTCCAGTAATCTTACGCATCTGGCTTACTGCCGCCATTGTTTCATCGGAAGATGTTGTATTATCAAACAATACAACCATTATTGTTGAATCACCGTTAAATAATACATCATGCAGATCAGACGGAAGAATCTCTGCAGGAACAGAAATATCAAGTGCATCATCATACCATAAAACTTTGCTTACATGTTCGACACCAGCTATCTTTTCTTTCAGTGCCGTTGCATCCTTTGAGTCCATATTTTCAACAATGACCATTGAAAATGCACCTGTTCCAAACTCATCCACCATGATATCCTGCCCCTTTACTGTTTCCAGTTTTTCGGGTAGATAACTCAGTACATCATAGTTTATACGCGTTTTTGTATATCCCATAAAAGATGGAATAAGCAAAACAACATAAAATACAATTATTAGTTTTTTATGTTTTGCGATAAATTCACCAAACTTTATCATGTTGTAAGCCTCCATAATTAAATTTGTAGCAATATGTAAATTATATAATTAAATACATAGTTTTATTTTATATATTTTACAGATCACTGCATATATGTTTTCTATTTATATAATATTATAATCTTAAACTGACTAATAGTCAATATTTTTTGAATATAACTGACCATAAGTCATAAATTTGTGACTTATGGTCAGTTACAGAATATTTTCACACGGTTTTTCGTTACATTCAACGACATTGACATACCTTATTTTTTGTATTATACTAAATATAATAATATTATGTTCACAGCAGAAAGGAAGTGAAAGTTATGGGTAAAGTGGAAGAAAATAAACTTCACAAACGTAATTCTC
>CALMUA010000232.1 GCA_937872775.1 uncultured Ruminococcus sp. | reverse complement strand
CTTGCGAACAATGGAATTTCATTCCACTTTTTTTGAAAAGGGCCAGTTCCATCGGCATGTTCATGATGATACAAAATCACATTTGACACATCTGTTTTAAATGGAATTTTAGTAATATTTTTTTCACCATAAATACAATGAAGATTTGTTTTTTTCTCGGATAAATCTTTTTTACAATTAATGACGGAATCCATTTTCAGTTCTTCCGAAATATATTGTGTCAAAGCATTATCATGCAGTAAAGCACACATGGCTGAATATTGGAAAATTCATCACCTTGAATTTTCCAATATTCAGCCATGCGTATACTTATATAAGCCACTCTTTTTCCATGTTTGTTTTTGATATTTACCAACTCTGCTTCTATACAGTCCAAAGCATAAGAACAGGCTCCTGCAAGTCCGATGATATCTATACTTAGTTCTTCTTTCATTGGTATAATCCTATCATAATACATTTATGCTTCTGAGAACTGGTCTTTTCCTACAGAGCATAACGGACATTCAAAATCTTCTGGAATATCCTCCCACTTTGTACCAGGTGCAATACCACCTTCTGGATAGCCCTTCTCCTCATCGTATTCCCATCCGCAAACATCACATACGTATTTCATTCGTTGTTCCTCCTTGTAAATATATTAATACACAGCCTATATTACTGTTATATTTGTGTTGTTCTGTAACCTTAATATGTATAAATGCTTTTAGCATTTCCATAATCCATGCAGGTTACAATATGCATATACTTCTTCTACCTGTTCACCATCGCAAAGACAAAAATCTGCTACCGGCTCCTGCCCTGGATTTAACTGTTTTCTGTATATTCCCTGGTTTGTATTTAATGTAATCCACTCAATGAAATGCTCTTCAAGCATTGGATGTTTTGTCTCTCCGACCACGACATGAACATGACTGCCTTCTATCGTATATACAGGTACATGCTTCTCGACAGCAGCATCTGTCACTCCGGCTTTTAATTCCTGCATAGGTTCTCCGCAACAAATTACAGGTACACCCTTATCCTTTACCTTTTCAACAATGTTTCCACAATGCTTACAAATATAATACCTTACTTCCATGCCTTTTTCTCCTTCCATGTGTAAAATTTATAATTCAATTGTCTCCATAATCTTTTTCAATGAATCTGCAGATTCCTTAAGCTTTAACGCTTCCTCGCCACTTAAATTAATAGGTATATCAGACTCAATACCATCTGCACCTACAATAGCTGGCATACTTAACGATACTCCGTCAATATCATATACTCCATGAATCATGTGTGATACAGGAAGTATTGATTTTTCATCTCTCATAATCACTTCGCAGATTCTTTTTACAGACATTGCAATTCCATAATATGTAGCGTGCTTTTTGTTTATAATCTCATAAGCACTGTTCTTGACTGCTGTAGCTATTTCTGCCGTGTTTTCCTTGTGCTTGTAATGTCCACGCATTTCACACATTTCACTTAATGGAACACCAGATACATTGGCTGATGACCATGCTACAACTTCGCTGTTTCCATGCTCACCTACTATAAATGCATGAACACTCCTGCTGTCCACAGATAAATGCTCACCAAGCTTATATCTTAATCTGGCACTATCTAACACAGTACCCGATCCAATAACCCTGTTTTCTGGAAGTCCTGATAACTTTATGGCTACCTGAGTCAGGATATCTACCGGATTCGCAACTACAAGCATGATACCTGCAAAATTTCTCTTTGCTATTTCAGGAATGATTGACTTAAATATTGCTACATTTTTATTTACGAGATCAAGCCTTGTCTCTCCCGGTTTCTGTCCCGCTCCGGCAGATATGACAACAATTGCAGCATCAGCCACATCATCATAATCTCCGGCATATATTTTCATCGGACTCGCAAATGGAATACCATGACTGATATCCATCGCTTCTCCTTCTGCCTTGTTCTTATCTGCATCGATAAGGACAATCTCTGTAAACAAGCCACTCTGCATCAGAGCAAATACCGATGCAGAACCAACAAAGCCACAGCCTATCATTACTGCTTTTTTTGAATTAATCACTTTCTTCTTCGTAATAATCTCATCTCCTTAATAATTCTCTTCATGTACTTCAAAATAGCTCTGTGGATGATTACATACCGGACATACTTCAGGCGCCTTAGTTCCTACCACAATATGTCCGCAGTTACGGCATTCCCATACCTTAACTTCGCTCTTTTCAAATACCTGTGCAGTTTCAATATTCTTAAGAAGTGCACGATATCTTTCCTCATGGTGCTTCTCAATCTCACCTACTGCCCTGAATTTTGCTGCAAGCTCAGGGAATCCTTCTTCCTCAGCTGTTTTAGCAAAGCCATCATACATATCTGTCCACTCATAATTTTCGCCTTCTGCCGCTGCCGCCAGGTTTTCCTTTGTATCACCAATTCCTGCTAATTCCTTGAACCACATCTTTGCATGTTCTTTCTCATTATCTGCAGTCTTTAAAAACAATGCTGACATCTGCTCGTAACCTTCCTTTTTCGCTACAGAAGCAAAATAGGTATACTTATTTCTTGCCTGTGATTCCCCTGCAAATGCCTCCTGTAAATTCTTCTCTGTCTGTGTTCCTGCATATTTGTTTTCTGCCATCTCTTTTACCTCCGTTTTCTTTACTACTTTTTCAAAATCTGATGCCGGGTGCTTGCACAAAGGACATATAAAGTCATCCGGTAATTCCTCGCCTACATATTCATATCCGCAAATTCTGCAACGCCATATTGTCTGACTGTCCTCTGTTTTTCCAACCTCCTGTGGCTTAGGCTTAATATTATTCTGATAATAATCATATGTTACTGAAGGAACATTGCTTAAAACTTCCATATCGGTTATCTCACCGATAAACATCGTATGTGAACCCAAGTCCTCTGTTTTAGTAACTGTCACAGAAATGTATGCATTTGTACCTTCTGTAATATAATAAATACCATTTGTGCCCCTGGCACACTGCTCAAATGCTTCAAACTTATTGGTATCTCTTCCTGATTGGAAGCCAAAATGTTTGAACAATTCAAATTGTGCCTTCTGACTTAAGACTGATACAGTAAATTTTCCGGTTCTTTGAATCATATCATGCGTATAATTTGCCTTATTTACACAGATACTTAACTGGTTTGGTTCCGAAGCTGCCTGAATGGCTGTATTAATGATGCATCCGTTATCTTTTTCTGCTTCTTTAGCGGTCAATATAAACAGTCCATAACTCAACTTATACATTGCTTTCCTATCCATGCTGTTCCTCCTTTACCTTCTCCCTGCATTTCGGGCAAATGCCTTTAAATGAAATATCATAATCCACAAATTCAATTCCATGAGTGTTATGAATTCTTTCCAGCAAATCCGGTATTTGATCCATATCCACATCAAAAATTTCACCGCACTTTATACATCTTACATGGTAATGATTTTTCAATGTAAAATCAAATCGGTTCGGTCCATTCGGAACTTCAACCTTTCTTAATGCACCTTCCTCTACCAATATATCAAGATTTCTATATACAGTTCCTTTTCCAATTGTTGGATATGCTTCTTTTATAAATTCATACACTTCATTTGCCGTAACGTGTCTTCTCATTTCGTATACGGTATTTCTTACAAGATCTTTTTGAATGGTATTTCTCCTACTTGTCATTCGTCCTCCTTATTAGGATTAGTTCTTAATAAGGATTATATACCACTATCATCCTGTTGTCAATAAAAATAGTAATAATTCTCATTATTATAAAAGCTGCCAAACTGAGCATCTTTTACCTGAATAACTATTTTATTTTGCGTTCAAATACATATTCTGAATCTGAAGATAAATCAGACCTAAACGAATATCCGAGTCTGTCAAATTTCTGAATCTCCACCGGATTTTCAATATTATTTTCCGCTATGAATCTGACCATTTCACCACGAGCCATCTTGGCATAGGTACCTTTTGTTACCAATTTATCTCCGGATAACTCACAAAATACAATCGTAATATATTTATCCTTCGGTGTAAGATACTTTTCTATACATTTAGAATATTCCTTTGATGCAAGATTAATGATAATCCTACTGTCATCGATTACTGAGCGGTATAACAATTCTCCCCAGTACTCATACAGATTTTTTGCATCTCCAATTCCAACCTTTGCCTGCATTTCAAGACGATAAGGAGTCACACCATCCATTGGTTTTAAAATGCCATAAAACGCAGACAAGATTCTTAAATGATTTTGCAAATACTCAAACTGCTGGATTTCAAACACAGATGGTGCCATATATTGAAATGCAATCCCTTCATATGCTAAAACAGCCGGAGTAAGCCTGTTATAAAGATCCATATTTTCCAATCTGTTAAAGTTCTGCTCTGCAATCTTGTCATTACATTTCCAGATAGCTTTCAGTTCTTCTTTTGATTTGCTTTTCATCCAGTTTAATACTTCTGCTGTCTTATCAATATAGACAGGCAGTTCAACCGGTGCTAAGTTATCGGTATCTACAATCATCTTTTTTGCAGGTGATAAAATAATCTTCATTATGCCAATTCCTTAAGCATATTTTCAGGATCATCTGCCGCCTTGACTTTATCATTTGCCTTTATAATGATTCCCTGCTCATCAATAAGATATGTAGTTCTTACTACACCCATAGATACTTTTCCATAATTTTTCTTTTCTTTCCAGACATCATATGCTTCAATAACTTTACGCTCCGGATCTGCTAATAGCGTAAATGCCAGTCCGTATTTTTCTTCAAATCTCTTGTGAGACGCTACAGAGTCCTTGCTTACTCCGAGAATAACAGCTCCCTTCTCAGTAAACTGTGGATAACGCTCAGAAAAGCCACATGCCTGCTTCGTACATCCTGGTGTATTATCCTTTGGATAAAAATATAAGATCACTTTTTTTCCTGCATAATCGCTTAATTTATGCATTTCTCCGTTCTGATCCGGCAATTCAAAATCCGGTGCTTTTATTCCTAACTCTAACATTTACTATTCCTCCGCTTTTGTATTTTCCACCTGTTTTCTTGTTCTTTTATTACCTGAAATCATTTTATGACCAGAATAGACTGCCATAATCATGCATATCAGAGAGCCAAATGCAAAGTATTTGTGTGCTGCTTTTAACCCTTTATATCCTGTATAAAAAGTTCCAACCATTGTAACTATTGCTCCGATTGACCAATATTTATGTGCTTTCATTTTATACCTCCAAATTGATTAAGCTGTTTCCAAAATAAATATCTCTGGATCATTAACAATATTATACATTCCATCCATTACTTTCGACAAGCAGGGAAAAAAATAATCAATCCAAATACAAAAGGATGTATCACGATAATTCTGGCATTACCTTGACGCATCCTTTCGTGTTGTATTTTTTTATTCTTCTTAATGACAGCTATGGCTTCCACATCCATGCTCACCACATGTATGTCCTTCCCCATGGTTGTGCTCATGGTGAGAACACTTCACATCCGGATTATAATCAAGCGTATCATTGATAAAAGCTTCTACTGCTTTATCCGCATCTCCTGAAACTCCGCCAAAAAGCTTAATGCCCGCTGCCGCTAACGCAGTCTGAGCACCTCCTCCGATTCCGCCGCAGATCAAAACATCGGCATTTAATGCATTAAGAACTCCTGCCAATGCACCATGTCCGCTTCCATTCGTATCTACTACTTCTGAATGTAGCACTTTTCCTTCCTCTACATCGTAAATCTTAAATGTCTCTGTGTGTCCAAAGTGTTGGAAAATCTGTCCATTTTCATATGTTACTGCTATTCTCATGATACCTTCTCCTT
>CALMUA010000231.1 GCA_937872775.1 uncultured Ruminococcus sp. | reverse complement strand
TTATTTATTTAATAATTTCAGAAATATTAAAATAATATTGATTATTTCTGCAAATTATAGTACAATTATTTAAGTTAATAATCATAATCGGAGGAATTTAATGTTAAATGATAAAATAGAAAAGCTTCTTCTGAAGGTTCAGAAGCCGTCAAGGTATATCGGTGGAGAGAACGGAAGCGTAATGAAGGATAAAAAAAATGTAGATGTGCGTTTTGCATTTTGTTTTCCTGACAGTTATGACATAGGAATGTCGCATCTGGGAATGAAGATCCTGTATTCGCTTATTAATTCAAGAGAGAATTATTGGTGTGAGCGTGTATTTGCGCCGTGGACAGATTTTGAAGAACTGATGAGGAAAAATGATATTCCGCTTTATGCACTTGAAAGTCTTGACCCTGTAAAAGATTTTGATTTTATTGGTTTTACTATGCAATATGAACTTTCCTATTCAAATCTTCTGAATATGCTTGATCTTGCCGGGGTTCCTGTATATGCAAAGGACAGGGGTGAGAGTTTATCACCTATAATAGTAGCAGGTGGTCCTTGCGTATGTAATCCGGAACCGTTTGTCGATTTTTGTGACCTTATTTCTCTTGGAGAAGGCGAAGAAGTCACACTTGAAATGATGGAACTTTACGAAAAAATGAAAAAGCAGGGTGCCACAAGACAGGAATTTTTAAGGGAAGCTGCAAAAATAGATGGTATTTATGTGCCGTCACTATATACTGTTGAGTATAATGATGACGGAACAATAAAAAAATATATTCCTTCTGATGGTGCACCTGAAACTATTAAAAAGAGAATAATTAAAAATTTTGATGAAGTTTTTTATCCAGATAATTTTGTTGTTCCTTTCTCAGATATAGTTCACAACAGAGCCTCTGTAGAGGTTTTAAGAGGCTGTATACGTGGCTGCAGATTTTGTCAGGCCGGATTTATATACAGACCGTTCAGAGAAAAAACAACAGGCAAAATAACAGTTCAGGCTAAACAACTGTGTGACAATACAGGTTATGAAGAACTTTCACTTGCATCGCTAAGTACAAGTGATCATTCACAGATGGATGATATGTTAACAAGCCTGATAGAATATACAGAGGACGAACATATAAATCTTGCACTTCCGTCACTGCGAATGGACAATTTTTCTGACAGCCTGCTTGAAAAGGTCAAGAAGGTAAGAAAAAGCGGTCTGACATTTGCACCGGAGGCCGGAACTCAGAGATTAAGAGATGTAATAAATAAAAACGTTACAGAAGACGATATTATGTCAGCGTGCAGGATGGCGTTTATGGGCGGCTTTACAAGAGTCAAGCTCTACTTTATGATGGGACTTCCTACTGAAACAGATGAAGATATTATCGGGATAGCACAGACAGCACAGAGAGTAATTGATCTGTTTTACTCAATTCCTGACCGTCCGAAGGGTGCACCTTCAGTATCAATAAGCGTTGCTACTTTTGTACCTAAACCATTTACACCTTTTGAATTTGAACCACAGATAAGCCGTGAGGAGATAGAAAGAAGACAAAAGCTTCTTGTTGACAATATTCCGTCAAAAAAGATAAGAGTAAGCTGGAATAATCCTGATATAAGCATACTTGAGGAAATCTTTGCAAAGGGTGACAGACGTGTAGGTAAAGCATTATATGAGGCATGGAAAAGCGGCTGTAAATTTGACAGCTGGGGAGAAAATTTTGATTATTCAAAATGGACTGCCGCATTTGAAAAATGCGGTATTGATACAGAATTCTATGCAAACAGACGAAGAGATTTTGATGAGGTATTCCCTTGGGATCATCTCGACTATTTTGTTTCAAAGAATTTTCTGATAAGAGAAAATAAAAAATCAAAGGAAAATCTCACCACACCTAACTGCAGGATAAAATGTTCAGGGTGCGGCGTAAATATCTGTACAGGAGGTGAGTGCTTTGATAAAGCTCAGAGCCAGATTTAAAAAAGCAGACAGAGCAAAATATATTTCACATCTTGATCTGTACAGGCTTATGCAGAGAGCATTCAAGCGTGCACATATTGCAGTATGGTATACAGAGGGCTATAATCCTCACTTATATATAATGTTTCCTCTTCCACTTTCACTTGGTTCAGAGGGTGAGTGTGAAATTATGGATTTTAGCATAATTGATGAAAATCTTTCAACTGATTATGTTAAGGAAAGGCTGAACTCTGTTCTTCCTGAGGGAATAGAAATAACTGATCTGTATGAGCCTGTTATGAAGCACACGGAGATAGCGTATTCTTTATACGATGTGTTTATTATATCAAATGATGAAAATTTCACTGCAGAAAGCTTTGACAGATTTATTTCTCAGAAGCAGATAGTAGTACAGAAAAAAACAAAGCAGAATAAAATCAAAGAAACTGATATTAAGCCTCTTATTGAAGCATTGGCTGTTGAAAATACTGACACAGGTATATTTGTTAAGCTGAAAATGCCTTCAGGAAGCAATAATAATTTCAACCCGTCATTGCTTCTTGGCGAATATTATAAATTTATTGACAATGAACCTGAGTTTGTTAAACTTAACAGAAAAAAAATTATTACTATGAACGGTGAAGAGTTCAGATAATAGCAATGAAAGGAACTTGATTGAGATATGAAGCTTCGAAAAATTATATTAATTACATCTATTCTTGCATTTATGCTTTCTGCATCTGCATGTAAAGATTCGACACCGCTTAAAACATCATCAAAAACCGATGGCACTGCACAGCAAGTAACAGAAGAAAATGCAGAAACACAAGCAGAGATCCAGGAAACAGAGGCCGTAGATCCTGTTTCAACTGTACAGAATCCTCTTACAGGAGAATATGGATATAACGAAGCAGCTGTAAACAAAAGGCCTGTAGCAATTATGATAAATAATATCAGTCAGTCACTTCCACAGTATGGTATTGGCTCAGCGGATTATATATATGAGATAATAGTTGAGGGTGGAATTACAAGAATGATGGCTGTATTTGCAGACTATACAAGCGTTCCCGATGTCTGCTCAATAAGAAGCTGCAGATACTATTTTCCTCGTATAGCATACGGACTTGATGCGATATACTGTCACTGGGGAATGGATCATACAATAGCTGAAGAAACTCTTGAGAATCTTGACATAGACAGATTTGACGGAGATGATTCAAGATACTATGAGTCATTGTTCTTTAATGATGAAGAGAGACTTGAGACTTATGACAGAGAACACACCGGATATTTAAAAGGAAGTGTTCTTGCAGACACTATTGCAAATGCCGGATACCGTACAGATATAACAGATCCTAAAAATTCATTTGTTTTTAACGAGGGTGAGCAGCCTGTCGTACCAACCGGAGTACCTTGCACTTCATTTACTGTTAATTTCTCTGAATCATATTTCAGTACATTCACATTTGATCAGGCGAGCGGTACATATTTAAAGCAGCATTCAGGTGAATCTCAGATAGATGCTTCTACAGGTGAGCAGCTTGCATTTACAAATGTATTTGTTCTTGAAACCTCAGTATCAGTAAGAGATGATTACGGTCGTATGGATGTTGCACTTGACGGTGGAACCGGATATTATATTTCAAACGGTTCAGCACAGCAGATATCATGGTCAAAGCCTTCAGATGATTCTAATTTTATTATAACTGATAACAGTGGAAATGCAATTACAGTAAACCGTGGAAAATGTTATTTTGGTATTACGAGTAGCTTTGACGTTGAATAATATTTTTTCTTTAAGATAAGTAATTGTCTGTTACTTAAAAATTACAGACCGTATAATATATCATTATAACTACAAATTTAATCTGATAAGTAAACGCTTCCTGATAATAATTATCAGGAAGCGTTAATTTGATATTTTTTATTTAATTTCTTCACTGTGAATTCTATTATAATAAAGTGACATTCCGGGTGAAAATATAAAAATAATAATTGATATGGTTGCAATAAATTTTTTTATAACAAAAAAAACAATGGTGAATAAATCCATTATGTATGTCAATATTTAACTTAGAGGTGATTGACATATGAAAAAATTTGAAATAATATTTGTATTAGGACTTTTACTTGCAATTGCAGGTTCAGGAATAAGAAGCTTTGGAAAGAACTACAGTGATCTTCAGAAGGATGTAGTTAGAATACATATTTTAGCAAATTCTGATGGTGCGGAAGATCAGGCTTTAAAACTTAAGGTACGTGACAGAATACTTGAATATACAAACGGCTGGCTTGAGAACTGCAAAAGTGCTGACGAAGCCAAAAAAATTCTTTCTTCAAGAATAGATGAAATAAACCAGATAGCTCAGGCCAAGGTAGCAGAATGCGGATATGGCTATACTACACAGTCAGCAGTTGTAGATATGAACTTTGATGATAGGGTATATGGAAATATCACAATGCCGCATGGATATTATTCTGCGGTACGTGTAACGATAGGTGAAGCCAAGGGGAAAAACTGGTGGTGCGTTATGTATCCTCCTTTGTGTGTTCCTGCAGCAGCAGATAAAGAGGGAAACTTTGATATAAATGATTACAGCGGATATTTTACTGACGGTGAAATAAAGATTCTTGAAAACTGTTCTGAATATGAAATACGTTTTAAATGTGTTGAAATATACAATGATATTTCAAAGTCGATAAAAGGATAGTATATAATCCGGCTTTGATATTTATTAAAGCAGCTTATTAATGTTTATTACAGACATGAATCTATATTGGCTGAAGAAATATTATCAGTGCTGCCGTCATATGCTTTAGGATACCTTGCAACAATTCCACAGTTATCATAAGGAGTATAAACAGCGCTGATTATCTTGAAATCCTGAATTTTAATAGCCCAGATTCCTTCGTGAGTATATATACCACTTATCATGTTGCAGATATTCATTTTTTCAGCATCAGAATATGCATCTGAACTTTTTATTACAGTTGACATAATCATCCCGCCTGAAGTGCAGTAGCGATCTGCTACAGTCTGGGCAGCATCATACAGTTCCTTTACGTATTTTTCTGCTTCATCAGCGGTAACAGAAATATCAGGTGACTGTGAAGATTCTGTAGATACAGCAGTAGTCTGTATTGTTTCCTTTGATGAACTATCTGAATCTGAATTTTTTGAATTGCTGCATGAAGCAAGAGAGCATACAGCAAGACATATAGAAACAACTGAACAAATGATTTTTTTCATTTAAAACACCATCCTGAAATAATATTGATCTTTTTAAATAATATTATCACAGTTAAAGGTAAAAAGTATTAATATTGTGTGAAAATTTTAAGTATGATATTTGTTCAGTAACGAGAACAGCCGCTTTTTCAATAAAAGCGGCTGTTTCTGTTCAATACAGAAAATTTAATAGGCTCTACAAAACAGAATTTTACTCTGAATCATATTCGGTTACAAGTTCCATTTGTACTCCGTGACTGATAAGCTTTCTGTCGTCATCGTTTATTTTACGCATTATCTTGCATGGATTTCCTACGGCTATTACATCCGGTGGAATGTCACTGGTAACAATACTTCCGGCACCAATAATAGTATTATCACCGATAGTAACTCCCGGAAGTATGATGGCTCCTGCACCTATCCAGCAGTTTGAACCAATGTGAACCGGCATGTTGTACTGATAATCCTGTTTACGGTGTTCAGGTGAGATCGGATGTGAAGCAGTCGCTACTGTAACATTAGGACCAAACATAGTGTAGCTTCCGACATATATAAATGTATCATCTACAAGAGTAAGATTAAAGTTAGCATATATATGATGACCGAAGTATACATGTTTTCCTCCGAAATTTGCGTGAAAAGGTGTTTCAATGTAGCAGTTTTCGCCTATTCCGGCAAACATTTTTTTCAAAAGTGCAGTTTTTTCTTCCTGTTTACCAGGAGGCAATGAATTGTATTTAAAAAGCAGATCCAGATATTTAAGCTGATCTTCAACAATTTTTTCGTTACCTGGGTGGTAAATTCGTTCACTGTGCAGCATATCCTCAATATTCATAACGGTTCACTCCTTTGTTTTTTTATTATTATAGCATATTTTAAACAGAATTCATAGATCGGAAGAGCGTCGTGTAGGGAAAGAGTGTTCAGA
>CALMUA010000230.1 GCA_937872775.1 uncultured Ruminococcus sp. | reverse complement strand
ATTAAAATCGACAATGAAGCTCCTCAAATACAACAAGCACAAATATCTTCCTCAACCTTTAAAAACAACGATAAACTAACCCTTACATTAAATACAACAGAAAACAGAGGTTCGGGAATAGATACAAACAGCATAAATTTTACCATGAACGCAACGCAGATATCAGGCGACAAGGTAAACTGGAATGATAATAACGGAGTATGTACATGTGAGCTTACAGTCAAAGAAAAAGACGGTCTTGCTGAGATATACGGAAAAGATGAAAACACTCCGATATATTCAATCAAAAGTGACAACGAGGAAATAAAAATAACTGATATCTATGCCTCGGACAAGGTTGGAAACAAGGGTAATTCTTACACAGGTAATGTTTCATCCGTATATTATGCACCACTTGAAAAAGCTTTTGAAAAGGATACATTAATCTTTAGTTCAGATAATGCCTCACCTTTTAAATATGCCATTGACGGAAATACACTTAATGTTTCATTCAGCACCACACACCCTGTAGGTATCAAAAATGTAAAGCTGGCAGGAAACGATATACATGTAGATGGATATTCAACAGAATGGGGTTTCTCATGTAAAATTGATGAAAATCAGGACATTAAGGATAACAGTGATATTGATTTTACATTTACATTGTTTGACGAAGCCGGAAACGAAGAAATTTCAAAAACTCAGAAGAATTCATCAAACCAGATAATTTACTATGCACCTCTTAAGGAAAGCTGTAAAAGTTTAAGCTTTATCAGTGACAATGAAAAAGCGGGACTTGTAAAGAACAGTGATGTTCTGACTCTGTCACTGAATGCTTCACATAAGGTAAATATAAAAAAGCTTGAAGTAGCAGGCGAAAGCGTAAACACTGACAAATCAGTCTTTATAGATAAATGGAACATTGATTATGTTGTTATGGGTGATGAAAAAATAAAAGATAACAGCAAGGTAGAGTTCAGATTTGTTCTTTGTGATGAGGCCGGAAATATCGAATATGATCTCTCAGATGATAATATTGATGATAAAGATTCAATAACATACTATGCACCTATAGAAAACGTGTTTGATGATTTCAGATTCGAGTCTGATAATAAAGTTAATAATCTTGCAAGAAACGGTGATACGCTTACAGTAAGCTTTACAACAACTCATCCGATAAATATAAGCGAAGCAAAAATAAATGGCATTTCAGAAAACACTGTTATTTCCAATTATGTGTACGATAACGGAAAATACAGTTACAGTGTTAAATATATAATAAAAAATGATTCTGATTCGTATGTATTCAGCGACGATAATCAAATAATATCATTTGATATAAAGCTTGATGACGATGCTGGAAATAAGAGCTGTCAGAAAAATGAACATTCGTATGACACGGACCTTGATGAGGTAAGCCAGGTAATTTATTATGCTCCTTTGCAGACAAGTATAACCAATATTTCTATTAAATCTGATAATATAAAGAGCAATCTGGTTAAAAATAATGATATTGTCACTGTAAACTTTACAGCAGGTCACCCTGTTGATCTTCACAATGTAAAAATTGCAGGGAAAAATGCTCAGATATCATCTGAAGACAATGACAGAATGCACTGGACAATTTCATACAGGATAAATAATAATGATATTCCGGATAATACGGCTATCCCATTTGAAATGTTTATTTCCGATGAATCCGGAAACGGAGTCAGCAGTAATAACGAATATACATTTAAAAAAGACAATACCAATACAATGTCAAAGGTTACATATTATGCACCTATAGAAATAAAAACTCTTCAGATGATTTCCGATAACCAGGTATCAGGTCAATATGTTGCAAGAAACGGAAACAATATAACATTACAGTTCCAGACAACCCATCCGGTAAATATAAGAGAAATGAAAATAGCTGGCAAAAAAGCTGAATTTTCATCAGAAAACAATGACAGAATGCACTGGACAGTATCTTATACAGTGAGTGACGGTGATACGGCTGATAATGATAAAATAAAGCTTTATTTCGTAACAGGTGATGATGCCGGAAATGCAGACGTAGAGTCAAATGAAAACCGTGATATAATTTATTATGCACCTATAGTAATCAGTGATGTTACATTCTCATCAGATAACGCTAAGAATGGGAATGCATATGCAAAGGACGGTGATACAATTACCGTAAACTTTACATCAAATCATGATGTGCAGACTTCAGGTGTTCTTGTTTCCGGAAAACCGGCAGATATAAGTTCATATAATGACGGAATAAAGGAAATACATACTATTACATACAGACTCAATAACGGTGACTGCATAGATCAGAGTGATGTAACGTTTAACTTCAGAGCTGATGACATTGCAGGAAACGATCCGGTAATTAATACTGATTATAATGCACAGGGGGTAATAAGATATTATGCACCTCTGACGCAAAAAACAGTTATATCCGGAAGCGGCAAAAATAAGAAATTTATCAGAAATGGTGATACAGTAACAGTGTCTGTAAATACAAATCATGAGGCATTTTTCACATCATCTCAGATATTTTCAAGAACAGCATCAACAAACGGAAACAATACATCAGGCCTGAGTGCAAACATAGTAATACCGTTAAATGAAAACGAGCTTCAGGAGGGAAACGTTACATTTGACTACAGTATTGCAGATGTTGCCGGAAATGTAATAGAAAGAGTCAAAACTGCTGAAAGTGGAGTAGTATATGACAAGTCACTTCCTGATGTAACGCTGATGCCTAAAATGAGTGGGTTTATGAGCAAGGAAGTAAAGTATACAGTAACATTTTCTGACGTGAATCTTGATGCTGATACAGTATCGTTTATAATCAACGGTGAGGAACAGATAAATGACGATGACCGACAGATGATAAGAAATGGTGTGAATACATATTCAAAGGATATCACAGTTGACACTCCGGACAAAACAGAAAAATCATTCACCGTTTCAGCAACAGCGAAAGATAAAGCCGGGAACCAATGTATAAAAAATCCGGCATCAGGTGTAACAATAGATAAATTAAGTCCGAAAGTAAAAATAAATCTTGAGGATATTATAATAAAAGAAGGACGAGTAGTTTCAACACCACGAGTGTTTGAAAAAGGAATAGTACTGGCTGACTTATTTACTATAGATGAGAATAATATCCAGACAATAGACTGTATCATTGATGATGTAACAGGTATATATCCATGGAACATAAAAAAACCGATAATGACGGACGGAAAGAAAATAATATCACTTCAGGTAAAGGATTTTGCAGGAAATCAGTCATCAGAAATAATCTATACATTGCTTATAGACGGAATGGAGCCGAAAATTATAGTAGAGGAAGATCATTCAAAGAAAATGCTTACATTACTTGATCAGGGCAAAACATTCAAGTCTGAAACAATGTTTAAGATTTCACTTTCTGATATGGCAATAGGTGATGAAACGCCTGACTACATAAAGAGTGCATATCTGAGAACGCCTGACGGAGAAAAGATAGATATTCTTGACACTGAAAGTCCATATACCATAGACTTTCAGATGCTTAGCAACAAGGGCTACAAGGACGGAGATTATGCACTGCTTATCAATGCAACAGATGTAAAGGGAAATGAAACAGGAGAAACGAAATTTACATTTACATTTAAAAATCAGAATTTTATACAGAAGCTGTTCTCAAACCCTGCATTCTGCGGAATAACTATAGGTCTCCTTATTATGGCTGTATTCCTTACATTAGGATATAAGATATTTAAAAAAATAAATGACAGGATTGAAGCACAGATTCCTAA
>CALMUA010000229.1 GCA_937872775.1 uncultured Ruminococcus sp. | reverse complement strand
AATACAGGATAAAAACTAAATTAAATTTTATACTGAATGTATTGACCTTTAATGTACCAAAATGATATAATTTAGTAGTACTGATTATTAATTTTTATGCTTGGAGGCTGAAAAAATGATTGTAACTGATGATAAAATAATTAGTTTAGTTGGATTTGCCCGTCAGATGAATTGTACGGACATACATATTTCGATGGATCACCCTGTGGTACTGAGAAAAATGGGCGAATTGATAAAAACTAATTTTGAAGCAAACAATGAAGACATAAAAAAAATGATAATGTCTATAGTCGACGAAGAACAAAAGAATCTGATAAATGAGAGCAAAGATGTCATTACAACGTTTGAGATGCCTAAACCACAGCCATTCAGGCAGAGAGTATGTATTTACAAGCAGATGGGTAAACTGGCAGCATCTATACGGCTGTTGCCGCATTCGACAATTCCGATAGAAGAACTCAATATACCTGAATCAGTTATTACTGAGCTTCTTCGTCCGTCAGGAATAACATTTATTACCGGACCTGCAGGAAACGGAAAAACAACTACAGCAGCTTCACTTATTCAGCAGATTTGCAACACAAATCCTATGCACATAATTACTTTGGAAGAACCTATTGAATATGTGTTCAGAAGCACAAAGTCAACAGTACATCAGAGACAGATAGGAACTGATATTGATTCATTCAGCAAAGCTTGTGAATATGCATCAAAGGAAGATACGGATATAATTTTTATTTCAGATATACGTGATTTTGATACGCTTAATGCGGCTGTAAAAGCTGCTGAAAGTGGACATGCAGTAATAGCATGCTATAATGCAAACAGCATTATTCATGCTCTTGATTCACTTGAAGAACTGTGTCCTACTCAGAGACAAGAAAGATTCAGAATAAGATTTTCAAATGTAATAAGATCCATGATAACTCAGAAGCTTGTACCTTCTGCAGACGGAACTTCAACTGTTATTGTAAACGAAGTTATGATCTGCAATGATGCAATAGCTAATGTTCTGCGTCAGGAGAAAAGAACAGCAATAACAAATATTATGCAGACAAGTTCTGCGCTTGGAATGCATACACTTAACAGCATTCTTGTAAAACTTTGTGGAAGCGGAACAATAACACGTGAGTCAGCAATACGATGTTCAGCTGACCGTGATGACCTGCTTCAGTATCTTAAATAAGAAAAATATGTCTGATGCATTTTTATGTATCAGACATATTTTTTATGTTTTTAAAACATTTTTTCTTTTATTTTTTTTTTGTTTATAAAGCAACATATCAGCATTTTCTAGAATATCACTTAACTGAATGCTTTGATCGCATACAAAAGGATAAATACCAAGACTCATATTAATATAGTATGGCTTGTCACAAGCGTTGTTGAAGTTTTCCGTTGTCATATTTATTCGGTTTGTAATAAGATTAAGATTTTCTGCATTTCCCAGAAGTGCAAATACAGCAAATTCATCTCCGCCGATTCGTCCTACTATATCAGTAGTTCGGAATGAACGCAGAAGTATGTTTGCTATGGTTTTAAGTGAATAATCTCCGTCATCATGTCCGAACTTATCATTTATTACTTTCAGATTATCCATATCTGCAAACACGACGACAGCATTTTTTCCGGCATTTGCAGGATTGCTTATTATTGACTGAGCATTGTCAAAATAACCTCGTCTGTTATATACTCCTGTAAGTTCATCATGCTTTGATATCTGTTCAAGATTTTTATTGTTTTCTTTTTCTGATATAAGCATGGTATGCCATTTGTTGAGAAGATTACTGTATTTTATTGCCGTACTTACCTGCACAGCAGCTTTGTCCATGAATTTATAAAGTTCAGGTGTAATATCACAGATAAGGATTCCATATAATTCTTCGTTTGAGAAAAGCGGATTTATTACAAGTGATGATGAGTCCGGAGCTGAAATATAATTGCTTCTGAACAGATCGCTTATCTGAATACGTGGATTATGTGTATAATATTTTATATTATCATTTGTCTGAGAGAATTTAAGGTAAATTGTATCAGGCGGAGTCCATGGACTATTGTCATTGTGCATAACAGGACTTTCAAATAACAGAAGATAGCTTCTTTTAAAGCCGATTGAGGAAAGCCTCTTCATTACAGGATAAAACGCCTTGTCATTTGTTTCTCCCGTAATAATTACGTCGTTTACAATTGAGTTTATTATTGAGTCCTTATTATGTATTTGTTTTAATAAATGAGAGTCATTCGCTTTGTAATATGTGGAAATCTCTCTGTAAATCTGAGAGAAAATGATTCCCGCTTCACCATTGCTTTCAATAGAGATTTTACAGCAGATGGCATCAATAATATTAAAAATCGTATCATAAGAGATTATTTTAAGTGCACCTGTTTGAATAACATCCGAAAGTGCTGAAATAATAGCTTTTTTTGCCTGTTTTGATTTTACAGAATTTGTGTAGTTTAAAAGTGCTTCAAAAAAGTTTCTGAAACACACTTTGATACTGTTATATGCGTCCTTGGTAAAGTAATGTGATAAAAGAGGATAGTCATCACTTCCAAAAAGATACATCATATAATCATCAATTGTGAGAGAGCCAACCTGATTTTTATGAATTTTTGAATCTGCAAATATATAACTTAGTTTTTCAGATGATGTATTTTTACATCCGCATGAATTTCTGATTATAAGTGTTGTAGGAACAGTTATACGCTGAACTTCAGTTTTTCCTTTTATAGTTGATGCAAATTTCACGGACTGATATCCAAGGTCAAAACTGTCGGCTTTTACAGTTGTAAGGGCAGGGGAAAGATCAATAGCTGTATGAGTATTGTCAAAACCTATTACAGCAATGTTTTTTCCGACAGTATACTTACTTTTGGAAAGGATATTGTATCCTCCCTTTGCCATTTCGTCATTCGCAAAGCAGATAGCATCAAGGTCAGGGTTTTCATTAATAAGCTGCTGCACCTCTAATTCACAGAATTCAGAAAAGTTTCCGTATACAATGAGATTGTGATCAATCGGAAGATTGTTGTCAAGAAGCGTCTGAAAGTAAACATTTAGTCGTTCTACAGCATCAAAATTTAACTTTGAACCGCTTACAAATCCGATTTTACGGCAGTTATGTTTATGTATAATGTGGTTAATTGCTTTATTCAGGCCTGTTTTGTTGTCAAATTTAATTGAATGATAATTTTCATATTCGGAAGACATTGTTATGATTGGGATGTTTGGGAATTTTTTTAAGAATACCACAATTTCATCTTCAGTAAGGGTGTTTCCGATATTTCCTGTCATGATAATAAGAACATCAAGATTTTTATAGCTCCCTATATCATATACTGTATTATATTGATAATAATAAGGGGACTGCATTAAATCATTATAATTTGCGTTGAGATACATTCCAGGGAAAATTATAAGATTTGCATTAATATCAGCAGCAGCTGCAACGGCACCTTTACACACGGAGCATGTAAAATTATCGTTAAAGTCGCTGACATACAAGCCAATGTTTAATTTACTGTTTCTCATAAATTTCCTCCTAATATGGGTATTATGTTTATTAAATAATTATAACATACAGTAAGTGTAAAATACAATAGAAATATATAATTTTATAAAAATCAGATAGTATTAATTATATATCTATAAATAATTATAAAACT
>CALMUA010000228.1 GCA_937872775.1 uncultured Ruminococcus sp. | reverse complement strand
CGTGTTAAATTGATTTCATTATATCCTGATTTGGATAACTTTTAGTTTATATATGGATATGTCAGTACACTAGATGTATAAGAAATTAGTCAAAAAAGGAGTAAAAGATAATCATGAATGAAATAACAACCATCAGAAATGAAGTAAAATACAGGCAATGGTCTGAGATGATCCAAAGCAGATGTGCAAGCGGTATGACCGTTGTAGACTGGTGTGCTGAAAATGGTATTAATCCAAAAACATATTACTATCGTCTGAAGTGTCTTCGAAAAGCCACAGTAGAAGTAATGGAATCACAGGATATAGTTCCTCTTTCATCTGTTCCTGAAACGAATGATTCATCTGAACATATTGAATTAATCTGCGGGAACGTAAAAATCAGCTTACCTGACAATTTTAAAAATGATACGTTAAAGCGTGTCATGGAAATTATTCTATGCTAGGCGATATTAGTAAAGCGGAACGAATATATATCGTTTGCGGATATACTGATATGCGTAAAGCTATCGATGGATTAGCAGCAATAGTTCAGCATAATTTTAAATTAGATGTGTTTTCCGGAAGTCTATTTCTGTTCTGTGGTAAACGATGCGACAGAATAAAAGTATTACTTTGGGAAACAGATGGATTTGTTCTCATGTATAAACGACTTGAGAATGGCAGATACAAATGGCCTCGTGATTCTCAGGAAGCAAAACAAATAACACAGCAAGAGTTCAGATGGCTTCTTGAAGGATTGACAATAGAACAAAAATCTGCGATAAAACCTGCAAGAACAGGAACAATATGCTGATGTCAAAACACCTGAAAACAACGTAAATACGAGCTAATATTCTATGCCCGAAAGTCCCGTAATTACTGGATTTTTTGGGCGTTTTGCTGTATAATTAATGTATAGATTATGATTGTTTTTCGGAGGTGAGCACTGTGCTTGAAAGAGGTAACATGACTGATGCTGAATACATTAATGCATTGCAGAGTCAACTAAAAAAAGCTAATGATGAAAAGAAAAAACTTGAAAAAGAAAAAGAAGCATTGACGGTAAAAGTAGCATGCCTTGAGAAAGACAATCACATTTATATCGAAGCGTTGATTCTCTGCAAAAGAAAAATCTACGGATCATCAAGTGAACAAACTACAGTTAGTGGTCAGTTGAACTTTTTTAATGAAGCTGAATATGAATATACAGAAAAATCTGAAGAGCCAGTATCAAAGGAAGTAAAAGGTTACACCAGAAAAAATCCTAAAACCAAGAGAGATGAACTCATAAAAAACATTGAAACTGAAATAATATCATGTGATCTTCCGGATAAAGAGCAGTTCTGTCCGAGCTGTGGTTCAGAAATGAAATCTGCAGGTAAAAAATACGTTCGTGAAGAAGTAGAATATATACCGGCTAAGCTTATCGTAAAGAAATACTACAGCACAACTTATGTCTGCAAAAAATGTGAGAAACAGAACAAACCTGTTTTTCTTCACGGATTTGTTCCGGCACCATTATTGCCACACTCTCTTGCATCAGCTTCAACCGTTGCCTGGGTTATGTATCAGAAGTACGTAAATGCCATGCCTTTATACCGGCAGGAGAAAGAATGGGAACGTCTTGGATATGCTTTAACCAGATCTACTATGGCGAACTGGGTTATTCAATGCAGTGAGTATTATCTTTCAGCATTTGTTAATCGGTTAAAGATTGAAATGCTAAGTGACGGTGTGATGCATTGCGACGAAACATATCTGAAAGTTCTTAAGGAACAGGAAGTTTCATCAGAAAGCAAGCAGTATATGTGGGTATACCGAAACGGAAAGTATTCGCAGCATCCTGTGGTCATTTATGACTACAACAAATCACGTTCCGGAGAAGTTCCAAAAAAATTCATAGGAGAATACAAAGGATACTTCCATACAGACGGATATGCTGGTTACAATAAATTATCCAATGTGACCCACTGCTATTGTTTTGCTCATCTGAGAAGGAAATTCCATGAAGCAATTCTTGTCGACGAGGCAGACATAATAGCGAAAACAGCAAGAGATTACTGCGACAAGTTATTTCAGATTGAAAGCGAACTTGAAAGCATGACAACCGAAGAACGTTACAATGAGCGTCTTACACGAGAAAAACCAGTGTTTGAGGCTTTCTGGTCATGGGCTGAAAAAGTTGCACCTACAACAATACCAAAATCAAAGATTAACAAAGCTTTTGAATATGCTTTCAAACGTCGTACGGAGTTCGGAAACTATTTTCTTGATGGAAGATGTTCTATCTCCAATAATATTGCAGAGAATTCTATTCGTCCCTTTACTGTTGGAAGAAAGAACTGGCTTTTCTCAGATACGCCAAACGGTGCTAAGGCCAGTGCAAACACCTACAGTATAGTTGAAACAGCAAAAGCAAATGGACTGGATGTATTTAAGTACCTTGAATTACTCCTAATGGTGCTTCCAAATATGAAATCCATAAGCAATTCTGATATTTTAGGTGAAATTCTTCCCTGGAATGAAAAAGTTAAAAAAATATGTGCATCTGCATCCGATTCAAAATGAGTCGGATGTATTTTTTTAGGGGTGGTGTATTATTAGGCGCTTACTTTATATCATTTAATATCGTTGGTATTGTGAGATTTTGTTTAGTGGTGATTGAATATCGTTGCATAAAGTTTATATCTCTTTAAAAAAATCTAAAGGATGCTCTTACTTTTTTTTAATCTTGATAACCCAAATGACTCTCCTGTTAAAGATAAAGAGTCATAATGCTTATATAACCATGATTAATAATAGTCTTATGTAAACAAAATGAGTCTTAATGATTTAGTAATCATCAAGGCTTATGAAGATTGGGCAACATTGCATTTTTTGATTTTTTATGATATAATTATAAAAAAGACTTGGAGTGTTAATTTATGAATTCTGTTGTTATTGTTCCTGATACAAACATAATTGCGATAAATCGGGGAACAGCTGATAATTTGGACAATAGTATTATATATCGTGATAAAGACTGTAAATTACACAAAATTGACCTTAAGTCATGTGCAGAAAATTTTCAAGCTAAAAATACATTGTATTCGGGTAATTATGTCGGTGAAAGAAAAATAGACAACTATTTCTTTCTTTTATACACAAGTGGAATGAAAACCAAAATTGTTTTTAAGAGTTTTTACGTTTTAAATACTTTTAAAAATCACCTGTTATCTGGCTCAAAAGCATCACGGTTTCACCAATTACAAGAACTTATTAACGAAAAAAATACACAATCTATGATTTATCGTAATCAGGCAGGAGGGTGCTATGAAAGTTCAAGGAGTAAAACGGGAATGGTCTAATCCTATTTTTTGTCTAAAAAAACATTATTGCCCCCATTGTAATGAACTATTAAATAAAATCAAAATAGAAACGATTGTCAATTCAAATTCCAAAGAAGCAAAAAACTTTGATTTTTCGAGTGCAGATGGCGATGGTTTTTTGATAGGCAATATCAAATTTATAAGAACGGCTTTTCGTTGCAACAAGTGTAATAAAACATATTCAATAAAGGAAGTGAAAGCAACCGAGCCTTCCAAGAAGAAATAAATGAATTAATTTGCACCAAAACATATTTTAAGGTATAAAGAAAACCCCGAAAATCTTGATGGTTTCGGGGTTTTGGTGTTTTGGTGTTTTGTAAGAAATGAGTAATTATCTCTTTGAGAACTGTGGAGCACGACGAGCTGCCTTTAAGCCGTACTTCTTTCTTTCCTTCATTCTTGGGTCACGAGTGAGGAAGCCAGCTGCCTTTAATGTAGCACGAAGCTCTGGGTTGAAAAGGAGTAATGCACGTGACAGACCATGTCTGATAGCACCAGCCTGGCCAGTTACACCGCCGCCTGCTACTGTGCAGACAATATCGAACTTGCCTAATGTATCTGTGATCTGCATTGGCTGACGAACGATTAATTTAAGTGTTTCAAGTCCGAAATAATCATCAATGTCTCTGTCATTGATTGTGATTTTTCCTGTTCCGTTATATACTCTTACTCTTGCAACGGAATTCTTTCTTCTTCCTGTTCCATAGTAGTATTTCTGTTTTGATTCGTACATGTTATATTGCTCCTTTCTTAAAATTCGCAAACTTCAGGCTTCTGAGCCTCTTGCTTGTGATTTGCATCTTTGTATACTCTTAAACGTGTTAATGCTGCTCTGCCAAGTGTATTGTTAGGAAGCATTCCGTTTACTGCGATCATCATAGCCTTATCAGCTTTGTTAGCCATCATATCCTTGTAGCTTTCTGATTTAAGACCGCCGATCCAGCCTGTATGCCAGTAAAATTTCTTCTGTTCAAGCTTTTTTCCTGTAAGGATTGCTTTTTCACAGTTGATGATGATTACGTGATCTCCACAGTCTACATGTGGTGTATATGTTGGTTTGTGTTTACCTCTTAAAATAAGTGCAGCCTTAGCAGCAACACGGCCTAACGGCTTTCCTGATGCATCTAAAACATACCACTTGCGGCTTATTTCTTCTGGCTTAGCCATAAAAGTTGACATATTTCATTCCTCCATTTATATTTAGTGTCATAATATTTTAAATATGCTGATATACTAAACATTCGCAAGATAGCCTAAACAGGCAATCATTCAGTACTATCGCAACACAACATTTAATATTATACAGATATTAAAACCATTTGTCAAGAGAAAAAAAGCCGAAATTCGGCGATTTTTTAATTTGCACCCCTGTATCTCTCGTTTTCTCGCTTGATTACGCTGTTTCTCTCGTTTTCTTGAAGTTCATTTCATTTTTTAATTTTCAATTTCCAATAAATTTTCTAAACGTTTCTGTAAGGTAAAGTGATCCGCATATTACAATTGTGGAGTTATTTTTCTTTGCAATCCTTTTGGCAAGGTAGAATGCCTCATCCGTTTCCGCAACATATGATTTCCCTTTAAAGTACCCTGCAAGCGTTGTTCTATCGATTGCATTCGAGGCAAATCCGTCAACACATATTACTGAATGTGCAAAAGTGGACAACAATTCAGATGATGTCTCAATGTCCTTTGTGTCTACCATTCCGAATATTAAAACGGGGTTTTTAATATTCATTGAAATAAGCGTTGATATCATTGCACTTACTCCGGCAGGATTGTGGCCTCCGTCTATTATTATTTCAGGATCTCCGTGTATTACTTCCACTCTTGACAGCACCTGAACTGTACTGAATGCTTCTCTTACATTATCTGATGAAATATTAAAGCCTTCATTTCTTAGTACTTCAATTGTTTTGATAGCTGTTGCAGCATTTATTATCTGATGGCTGCCATGCATTTTTATATAGTATTTTTCTTCATTATATATAAAGCTTCCGCCTGATTCATCTGATGAGCATTCCTCAAATTCTGATTGGTCAGGAATTATAAGCGTAGAGTTTTTTAAAATACATTCCTTCTGAAATATGTTGATTACACTTGTATTGTTCCATGATACGACTGCAGGCCTGTCCCTTTTAATTATTCCCGCCTTCTGAATTGCTATCTCCTGTACTGTTTTACCGAGAATAGCAGTGTGGTCGAGTGAAACAGATGTAATTACAGATACAAGCGGATTTTCAATAATATTTGTACAGTCAAATATACCACCTATTCCTGTTTCCATAAATACTATATCACATTTTTCTTTTGCAAAATACAACAATGCTATCGCCATTGTAATTTCAAACTGTGAATATTCATCATCACCTGCAGATTCAGAAACTTTCGTACATAACTGTGCAATATCATCATGTGAAATATTATTGCCGTTGATCCTTATCCTGTCCTCATAGCATTTTATAAACGGTGATGTGAATTGTCCGGTTTTATAACCTGCATTAATAAGTGACTGTGAAGTCAGTTCAAGAACAGAACCTTTTCCGTTTGTTCCTGCAATGTGTACAAATCTGAGTGTATTCTGAGGATTTCCGAGTTGCTGCATAAGTCTTTGGGCACGGCTTAAATCCTTTACGCGTCCACCTGATTTTGTATATTTATTTATAAATTTCATTGACTCTGTATAATCCAATTTTATGACCTCCATATCAATCATAAATCGTTAAATAAGGGATGCCACTTTTATGACATCCCTTATTTTAATTATTTAAAACTTTCGATAGACTGATTTATTTTCTGCATTTTTTCTTCTGCAGTTGCAAGCTTAGCCTTTTCAGCTTCAATAAGCTTTTCAGGAGCCTTTGCTATAAATCCCTGGTTATTTAATTTTCCTGAAAGGAAGTCGATATCCTTCTGTACCTTTTCCTTTTCCTTGTTAAGACGTTCTATTTCCTTGTCCTTGTCAACAAGTTCATTCATCGGAATAAATGCTCTTGCACTGTCCGTAACTGCTGTAACAGCATCGTCAATTTCAAATTTATCTGCTACCTCTACTGATGATGCAAATGCCATTTTTTCAAAGAACATTGAGCAGCTTGTGAACAGATCTGAAAGTTCTGTTTCAATAAATACTTTTGCCTTAACTGACGGCGGAATATTCATTTCTGTTCTTCTGTTTCTGATTTCCTTTATAACTGCGATTACCTTTTCAAATGCCGCTGCATCATCCTTATATGAAAGTGATTCTTCATATACAGGGAATTTTTCAAGCATAAGAGGTATAGTACCGTCGGTAAGTGTCTGCCAGATTTCCTCAGTTATATATGGCATGAACGGATGAAGAAGCTTAAGCATACCCTGCATGATAAATACAAGAACATCCTGTGCTGATGACATTGTTTGTCCGCCTGCCATGATTCTTGGCTTTGTAAGCTCAATATACCAGTCGCAGTATACATCCCAGATAAAATCATAAAGCTTTGATACAGCAATACCCAGCTCGAAGTTATTGAGATTCTCATTTACTGCCGCTGCGAGATCGTTGAATTTGCTTATGATCCATTTGTCTTCTATATTAAGATTTTCCGGAAGTCCTGTAAATTTGAAATCATCAGGAAGGTTCATCATTACAAAACGTGAAGCATTCCATATCTTATTTGCAAAGTTTCTTGATGCCTTTACCTTTTCCTCCATGTAACGCATATCATTTCCCGGTGAGTTACCTGTTGCAAGTGTAAATCTCAGTGCATCTGCTCCGTATTGAGCAATTACTTCAAGAGGATCTATACCATTTCCAAGTGATTTGGACATCTTTCTTCCCTGTGAGTCACGTACCAGTCCATGAATAAGTACAGTGTCAAACGGAACCTTACCCATATGTTCAATTCCGGAGAACATCATTCTTACTACCCAGAAGAATATGATATCGTAACCTGTTACAAGAGTATTTGTTGGATAGAAGAAATCAAGATCATCTGTCTTGTCTGGCCATCCGAGTGTTGAGAAAGGCCATAAAGCTGAGCTGAACCATGTATCAAGAGTATCAGGATCCTGACGCATTGGTTTTCCGCATGTAGGGCATACTGCTGATTTTTCTTTTGTTACTGTCATTTTTCCGCACTCATCGCAGTAAAATGCAGGTATCTGATGTCCCCACCATAGCTGACGGGATATACACCAGTCCTTTATATTTTCAAGCCAGTGGAAGTATATTTTATTGAATCTTTCAGGAACAAATTTTGTCTCACCAGTTTTTACTGCATCTATTGCAGGCTTTGCAAGAGGTTCCATTTTTACAAACCACTGTTTTGATACCTTTGGTTCAACAGTAGTTCCGCATCTGTAGCATGTTCCTACATTATGACTGTAGTCTTCAATTTTTACAAGTGCACCCTCAGCCTCAAGATCTTCTACGATTGCCTTTCTTGCATCATATCTGTCCATGCCGGCATATTTAGGATAATCATCTGTGATCTTAGCGTCATCTGTCATAACATTTATTACAGGAAGATTATGACGGAGTCCTACTTCAAAATCGTTAGGGTCATGAGCCGGAGTTATTTTAACAACACCTGTACCAAAATCCATTTCAACGTAATCATCTGCTATTACAGGAATTTCTCTGTGTACAATAGGAAGTATTACTGTTTTGCCTACAAGATCCTTGTATCTTTCATCATTAGGATTTACTGCTACTGCTGTATCACCCAGGAGTGTTTCAGGACGTGTTGTAGCAAGTTCAAGATATCCTGAACCGTCAGTAAGCTTGTAACGCAGATGCCAGAAATGTCCTGCCTGATCCTCATACTCAACCTCAGCATCTGAAATTGATGTCTTACATTTAGGACACCAGTTGATTATTCTTTCGCCTCTGTAAATAAGTCCTTTTTCATACAGTTTTACAAATACTTCATTTACCGCTTTGTTGCAGCCTTCATCCATTGTAAAGCGTTCTCTTGACCAGTCACATGATGAACCGAGCTTTTTAAGCTGTTCAACTATTCTTCCACCGTACTGTTCCTTCCATTTCCATGCACGTTCAAGAAATCCTTCTCGTCCTATGTTTTCCTTTTTGATACCTTCTTTTCTCATTGCTTCAACGATTTTTGCCTCTGTTGCAATAGAAGCATGGTCTGTACCAGGAAGCCATAATGTTGCATAACCTGACATTCTCTTATATCTGATAAGTATATCCTGCAATGTTTCATCAAGAGCATGGCCCATATGAAGCTGTCCTGTTATGTTCGGAGGAGGAATTACTATTGTGTACGGTTTTTTACTCCTGTCTGCTTTTGCCTTGAAGCATTCATTCCTGGTCCAGTATTCATATATCTTATCCTCAACACTACCCGGATCGTATACCTTCTGCAATTCTTTTTTCATAAAAATTATCATTCCTTTTATATAATTAATCTGTTATTTTTCTGCATTCAACATAGTATCTCTTATCCCACGCATGACCCATGGAAAATGTCTTTCTAGGAAGTGCCCCATCACATATTACTGTAGGGAAAAGTTCTGACTTTGCCATATCAGGAAGAATAAATCCTATACTGCCTTTATTCATTGACAGTTTATCAATGACCTCAGTGCCATGAATATAATCTATCTTACCGCCATTTTCCTTGATATATCCGTCAAGGAACTGCTGGAGGCTGCCGACTGTAAGCTTTGATGAAGGCTTTGTAATTCCTACAGATGTTCTGACTCCGTTTATCACATATTCAAAACTCTGTTCACATTCAGAAGATTTTTCATCAAGGCCGAGATTCTCAGTCATTTCAGATATAAGATTCTGAGTATCAACATCAGTTACAATTCTGTGAATAGCTTCAAATTTCAATGCAGGTGAATGAAGATTTACTATTTCAACAAGTGCATATCTTGCAGGATGGTTACTCATATCCTTGCCCGGATTTTCTTTTTTAAGCTCTTCGTAAAATTCCTTAGCTGTAGCAAGTGAGTGATTTCCGTCTCCCATAGCAAATACAAGAGGTGATGTTTCACTCATGTTATATTTGTTGTTAAATGAGTCTATATCCTCAAGTACTGAAATAGCTTTCCCAACTTGCTCCTGCTCTTTTTCTCCCAGAAGCCAGCCCTTAATGCTGCCTCCCTTTTGCATAAGCTTAAAATCATAAACCTTTTTAAGATTTGAAGAAACTGATGCAAGTGGTTCTACAACTGTCTTTTTTTCATCATCAATAAGGATCATAATGTGAGGAAGTTCAAGCTCAGCTCCTCTTCTTACTGCTATTCTTGGAGGTATTCTCTCAATTACAGTTGCTTCGGTTGCTCTTACAGGTGATTTTGATCCTTTTCTGTAGTCATAGGCTTCAAGATCTATACATCCTACTATGCCGGCTCTTACTTCTCCATCATTCTGGGTTCTTTCAATATAAATCATTGCATTTTTATATTCTTCAAAAACATTGTCTGCAATGCCTTTTTTCATTGAATCGTGAATTTTACTAATGCGTTCTTTGACATCATCATTTTCAAGATATATTTCAGGAAGAATATAATTGAGAGTAGATGGCAAAGCATCTGTATTTTTTAATGTTTCATTCCAGTAGTCAGGCTCGCTCGTATACTGGTCGCAGGCGACGACGGCCCATTTCTCCATATCTGTATTTTTTGGCAGCAGGATATCCGCATTTCTGAATGTTCCCATAGTCTGATTTCCTTTCAAAAAATATTATCAATTTTCTAAATTGACATTTTTTACATTTTATATGTGCTATAATAATACTATCATATAAAATAAAAGAGGTGTAAAATAAATGGAATATATATATACTATATTAAACGGTGGAAATTCATATTCTGTATTCACAAAACAAAAAGTTTCAGAAGGAAAAATAATAAATACATATGGTATATGCATAGAAAATATTTCTGATACCGTTTATGTTCCGGATATTACAACAGTAAAGGATATTGCATTATGCATGATAAAAGTAATATCAACTGACTGTGTAATGCCGGAAAGACTTCATAATGTTATTTATGACCTTATATCATAAATAACTCAGTTAAAATAAACATATTCTGATTCAGGCTGCTGTGCATTTTCAATTTTGGTTACATAAAACACAGGTGAAGGTTCATCCATACCCTCAGGCTGGCAAATCTGTATTTTTGCAGTAACAGTTACCCATTCACCATTTTTAAGTGATGTTCCCTTCTCAGTCACGCAAAGCAATTTAAGAAATGCAATATCATCTGCACAGCATGTCATGGCATTTCTTCCGGCAAGGAACGAATTTTCAGGATATCCTGCAGGTCTTGCTACCATTCCCTTAAACTGAACTGTCTTTCCATCATATCTTCCGCAGTTTTCAAATACATCAACAAACCAGAGGCCGAAATCAATGTCCTCTATTTTAACTACAGGTGCCTTAAGATCAAAAGGCAATTCGTCAAGTTCTTCGTCCACCTGGCCATTTTTATTTATAAACATCACTGAAGCTTCAGGATTGACTGCTTTTATGCTGCCTCTTAACTGAAGCTTCTTTGTGTTTTCATCACATCTGTTAAATACAACAACGCTTGCATATTTAAACTGTTCAAGCATAATAGGTCTCATATTTTTCATCTGTGAATCAAAGGTAGAAGCGTCTATCATTGCAGTGATCTCTATTAGATCCCAATTTTCAGGCCAGTCAATATCAAGAACTTCATCAAGAGGTGTCATACAGTTACTTTCTATCATTACAGCTGTAGGTGTATGATTTTTTTCAATATCTCCAAGAAGACCTGAATTGAATTCCTCTTTTTTATTGAGCATGAACAGCTCAATTCCATCATTTTTGAGTTTATCCTCATCATACTCGGTAAAACCATCTTCGCATACAATAAGTACAATTTTTTTCTGTTCAATAAAAAACTGCTGTGTAAGCCATCGCTGTATCATCGTAGTTTTACCGCTCTCAACAAATCCGGTAAACACAAACACGGGTGTTGTTTCCATTTTTAATTACCTCTCTCGGATAAATTACTTTTTTAATAACTTAGCTAAATTTTCTTCGTTAAGGTCTGTTCCTATAACACAGAGTCTTCCTGTTACATCAGACTCACCAAAACGGATATCTGACTCATCAGGAACATAATCAAAATGGATCCATTTTCCGTCACTTGACTTAACAATACCCTTTGCACGAAGAACTGTACCGTATTTTTGTGAATCTGAAAGCTTATCAAGCATTTCTTTAATTTCTTTTTCAGAATATTTCTTTACTGTTTCTGTTCCCCAGCTTGTAAATACTTCATCTGCATGATGATGTTCGCAACTGCATTCTCCGTCATGGTCATGGTGATGATGTCCGCATTCACATTCTTCGTCGTGGTCATGGTGATGATGTCCACATTCACATTCTTCGTCGTGGTCATGGTGATGATGTCCGCATTCACATTCTTCGTCGTCATCATTGTCATCAAATTCTTCTATATACTCATCATCAAAATCAAGATCAAAACCGCTCTCCATAACATTGAGAATCTGCTTACCGTTTATCTGATCCCATTCAGTTGTGATAATCAGAGCACTTGGATTTATTTCATTGAGAGCATCTGTACATTTTTCAAGTTCTTCATCCGTTGCATTCTGAATACGGCTGAGAACAATTACACCTGCACTCTGAACCTGATCTATAAAGAACTCTCCGAAAAGCTTCATATATTTAAAATATTTTTTCACATCAACAACTGCTGTATAAGAATTCAATACTATTGGTGTATCATCTGCAACTCCTTCAACAGCTTTTATAACATCAGAAAGCTTTCCTACTCCGGAAGGCTCTATTATTATACGGTCAGGTGTATAATCTGCAACTACTTTTCTTAATGACTCTCCAAAATCTCCCACAAGTGAACAGCAGATGCAACCTGAATTCATTTCAGTTATTTCTACTCCGCTTTCCTTTAGAAATCCGCCGTCAATGTTTATTTCACCGAATTCATTTTCAATGAGTACGACCTTTTCTCCGGCATAAGCTTCTTTAATCATCTTTTTAATAAGTGTTGTTTTTCCGGCTCCAAGAAATCCCGAATAAATATCAACAGGAACAAGTCCTTCATCCTGCTCATCACACCATTTATCGAATGCATCCATTACCGCATCAAGTTCATTCTTATCTTCAATATTAATAAGTTCAATCTCATTTTCTTTATGCTCGATAAATCCGTAAAGATATACATCACCCTCTGTTTCAGGCTTCTGAGGTACAAGAGCAAGATATTCCTTTCCGTTACATTCAAAAACGGTCAGTACCCTGCACTCCATTTCAGTATCATCCTCCAGTGTAATCCTGATTGTGTCATGATGCTGATGCTTTAACTCTTCTTCATTACTCATTAAATATCAAATTCCCTTCAAAATAATTTACATATATTATTTATAGACTGAAATATGCTCAAAACCATCAAGCATTGAGTCCATTTTATCATAAACAATTGCCGTTCCTTTTGCAACACATGTAACAGAATCTCCGGCTATCCTGCACTTGAGTCCGAGCTCTGTATTTATCAGAACATCAAGCTTTCCCAGAAGTGCTCCTCCACCTGTAAGAACAATTCCGTTATCATAAATATCACGTATAAGTTCAGGAGGAGTCTGTTCAAGAACAGAACGGATTGCATCTATTATTACTGTTACATGCTCTTCTATCGCAAGATGAACGTCAAGTTCACTTATTTCCATTGTCTGAGGCATTCCGGTATAAAGATTTTTGCCGCCTATTTTTAATTTCTTTTTAACTCCCGGGTTAAATACATTTGCAATATTCATCTTAATATACTCGGCAGTACGTTCACCGATAAGCATCTTGTACCTGTTCGAAACATATTTGAGAATTGACTGATCAAATTTATTTCCAGCAGTCGTAACAGAATTTGATACAACAACTCCGTTAAGTGATACAACAGCAATATCTGTCGTACCTCCTCCGATATCTACAACCATATTTCCAACCGGCTTTGAAACATCAATATCAGCACCAAGCATTGCCGCTATAGGTTCCTGAATAAGATAAACCTTTCTTGAACCGGCTCCCATTGCAGCTTCAATTACTGCGCGGCTTTCCACATCTGTAATAAATGATGGTATGCACAATACTATTCTTGGCCTTATCTGCTGATTTCCAAGTACCTTAAGTATAAGTTCCTTTATCATAACTTCAGCCATTCCATCATCAGAAATAACACCGTCTGCAAGCGGACGCACGATAGTAATGTAATCAGGGGTTCTGCCGATCATTTTATAGGCATCCATACCAACAGCAATTACCTCTTTTTTATACCGGTGATATGCAACAACAGAAGGTTCGTTGAGTATAATACCCTTTTTATTCATTGATACAACCATATTCGCAGTTCCCAAGTCTATACCAATGTCCATATTGATGTCCCCCTTTATTTCATTTTCGACTGTGCTGACGCAGCCAGAAAAACCTTTTCAGCTCCTGCCGATTTTAAAAGTCCGGCACATCTGTTTACCGTACTTCCTGTTGTTATAACATCATCGCAGATTATTATTGATTTGCCAGAAAGATTTATATCATTAATTTTTATAGCGGATATATTTTTAAAACGTGCCGCTCTTCCAAGGAAGTGTTGTGAAGAAGATGTATCTTTTTTATAAAGAATATCATTACGTACCGGAATATTCAAAGCATCTGAAATTTCAGCTGAGATTACCTCTGCCTGATTATATCCCCTTGACCGCATGGATGTCCGGGACATGGGCACAGGAATAATAAAATCAAATTTCTCATCATTATGTTCCTTAAGCATTATTGAAGAAATAAGCTTTCCGGTATATTCTCCGAAATTCTTATTATTTCCTTTCTTAAGTGATAATATCCCCTGTCTGCATAAATCACCATATCTTAACGGTATAACTGCACCATTATAAAATATACCCTCAGAACATATACATATCTCCTTGCCGCATATTTTACATGTTTTGTCGTAAACAATGTTAATAGCTTTATGGCATTTGCTGCATATGAGCTTATCCCATTTTATAAAACTTCCGCAGCACGGACAACGGTTAGGATAAAAAATATCAAGAATGAATTTAAGTGCCGTATTCTTTTTGGATTTCATCAGCAATCATCGCCTTTAAACATGTGTACCTGAGTGTTCTTCTGTCGTTATCGACCATCTGAAAAATCTTACTCTGTGAACCTATAATGATAAGAAGCTTTTTGGCTCTTGTAACAGCTGTATACAGAAGATTTCTGTAATATAGTCTCTCAAATCCGCCAAGCAGTGGCAGAATAACAACATCAAACTCACTGCCCTGGCTTTTATGAACTGTTATTGCATAAGCAAGCTCCAGCTGTTCAAGCAGATCAAACGTATATGAACATTTGCGGCCATCAAAATCAATTATTACTTCACTGTCAAGCTTATTTATTGAAATTATCTTTCCGATATCACCATTGAATATACCTGTTCCTTCATCATTTTCACGCTTCCATATAATATCATAATTATTTTTTGTCTGCATAACCTTATCACCGATACGGAACGTATAAATAAGTGATCTTATTTCACTTTTTTCTTTTTTCGGAGGATTTAAAACCAACTGAAGTTTTTTATTAAGCTCTATAACTCCAAGTAACCCTTTGCGTGAGGGACACAATATCTGAATATCATCAACAGATGAATATCCATATGCTTTAGGCAGCCTTCTGCAGCAAAGATCAACTACAGACTCTGAAGCCTTATCTGAACCCAGTCTCTGAAAAAAGAAAAAATCATTATCTTTTTTTGAAAGCTCCGGATATTCTCCGTTTAATATTTTATGAGCATTTGTTACTATACAGCTTTTCTGAGCCTGCCTGAATATTTCCTTTAACTCAACAACAGGAAGACTCTTGCTGTCTATCATATCCTTTAATACATTTCCGGCACCTACCGACGGAAGCTGATCGCTGTCTCCAACCATAATAAGACGGCAAGTTATTCTCAGTGCTCTTAAAACGCTTTCAAATAATAGTGAGTCAACCATTGACATTTCATCAATAATAAGAACATCACATGCAAGGGGGTTATTTTCATCATGCTTGAAGCTTAGTTTTCCGTCCATATCATATTCAACTTCAAGCAAACGGTGTATTGTTTTTGCATCATATCCGGTAAGATCAGCAATTCGCTTGGCAGCCCGTCCCGTTGGAGCTGAGATCATTACCGTATCACCTTTTTTCTCATACATCGAAATAATAGCATTAAGCGTTGTAGTTTTACCTGTACCAGGTCCTCCCGTAAGTATCAGGAGACCTTTTGACAAAGCTTCAGAAATTGCACGTCTCTGAAGTGTTTCATATCTGATTCCGGTTTTTATTTCATTTTCATCAATAAGCTTTTGATAATCATATGTATCAGGTGATGTAAATGCTTTAATAACTCCGAGTCTACCTGATATATAACTCTCAGCTTTATAAAAATCGGCAAGATAAACAAATTCACGTTCATTTTTAATATACTCAACAAGATTTTCATCCTGCAATTCTTGATTGTAAGCAATGAAAAAATCTTTTTCATTTATCTTAAGATATTCACATACTTTTCTCTGCAGCCTGTCAAGAGGCAGACATGTATGACCACTATTTGAATTTTCAAGCAGAATAAACGTTATACCTGCTTTTATTCTCATCGGAGAATCTGAACCTACATTAAGAGCAACAGCAACCTCTTCAGCTTTTTCAAATTCAAGTGCAACACCATACGAACATAGCTGATAAGGATTGCTCTTTATTACATCCATGCTCTGATATCCCCATTTTTTAAACGCCTTCATCGCATATTTTGCCTTTATTTCAAACTGTGAAAGATATGTCATAAGCCTGCGTAAATTAAATATCTGTTTTACTTCATTTGCAATATTCTCACACTTTGTCGGTGAAATTCCTTTTACTACAAGCATTTTTTCAGGCCAGTTTTCCATAATTTCAAGTGTTCTGTCACCAAACTCTGATACAATTTTTTTTGCCAGTGAAGGGCCAATGCCTTTTATTACTCCGGATGATAAATACTTCTGAATATGAATAGCTGTATTAGGAAGCATACGTTCACAGTATTCAACATTAAACTGCTGTCCGAATTTTACATGATTTACATAACGGCCTTCAAGTTTTAACTTTTCGCCTTCTTCAACATCACCTATTTCTCCTACTGCAGTTATCAGTTCACCACCGGAATCTACTTCAAAAACAACATATCCGTTATTTCTGTTTCTGAACAGAACATCCTCAACTACACCTTCAAGTATAATTGTTTTTTCATTCATATTTTTCACCACCCTTATGACAAAATACAACCTTTAATATTATATCAATTTTTTTTATAAATTGCAACCTGAAAAATGGCTCTTATTTTTAAACAATATTGATAAAACTTCCTCACTTTTATTTTAAACACAGCAAAGGCATTGTATCAGGATAATATACAATGCCTTTGTTGTTATTTTTTTATTTTTTCCTGTATGACTTTAGAAAAATTTTTCAGATTAATAATCTGTTCGGTCATTTTCAGCAGTTCAGTTCTTGCCTGTGAACTCTCTGCCTTATTATCAAGAAGTTTTGACTTGAAATTTTCCAGGAGGACTTTTACCTTATCAGTAAATTTAATTACATTTTCAATATCAATCTCAGTTATATGTTCAACGGTAATACCTGAAAAATATTCTGAAAATCCATTAAGTATATTTATCATACTTGCGCTTATTTCTGAAGATGAGTCTGTATTTTCATAAACAGTTTTCATTTTATCCTGCATGCTGTTGACGATTTTAGAAATATCACCGATTATTTTCTTAAGGTGTGAAATCTCATAATTCATAGATGTATAGAGGTTATTTATTCTCTCATAGTCAAGCTTGATATAATTCTGCATATAGTGGATACAGTTTTCTTTTACATTAAGTCCATGATAAATTGACTCACACATCTGGTAGCAGGTCTGATAACCACAGCTTGTGCAGTTTATTTCCCGTGAAGTTTTCGTATCCTTGGACATTGATGAAAAAATTTTTTCACTGTCCTCATATGTCATTTCTTTCATTGGTTTATATTTATTTTCATATTTACATATAAAATCATTCAGATTTAATTTTTTATCAAACTCTTTAAATTTCTTATCTTTTCCCAGCCACCAGCTTCTTGATTTCTGTGCCTCAAGTTCCAGTGCATCCATTGCTCCCTCTACATGTGCTATTGTATTGTTTGTTGTGGTAGCGGTACCAATATTGCATCCATATTCGCAATTAAGAACATCCAGTACATCAGGTCTTAAATCATTTTCCACATCAGTATATCTGTCAATTCTCTGATATACTGCATGAGGGCCTTCAGAAGTTCTTATTACAAGACTACTGTCAAATGCAAGAAGATTGTCCTTTAATCCTCCCGGTCTCGGATAAAGCTGTCCAAGTACTCCCTGCTGATAATCAAACTCAAAGTCTGCTGTTTGTTTGATGTCATATGGAATATCATGTTCAATAAAATATTTTTCAATATTTCTGAATGTAACATTATAATTGAATTTATTCCACTGTACAGACTCTGAACTTTTTGCTATACAGGGAGATAAAAGAAATATAGGTGCTTTGATCTTTCCGTAATATCTAAGAAATATTGCCTCACATGATGCGGGACTATGTACAGGAGACAAAATGTTTAACAAATCCGGTTTGTATTTTTCAATATAATTTACTACTGCAGGACAAGGCTGACTTATACACTTTTTTATCATACCTGTTTTTATAGCCTTATTATGTGCCCATGTACAAATATCAGCTCCAAATGAAACATCATATATTCTGACATTCCCATGTGATTTTATCCAATAAAGAATATTCTTCCATGTATTATCCCTGAATGCAGTTTTTATTGAAGGAGCAACAATAATAACAATTTCCTGTCCGGCATCAAGCGCTTCTATTAATTCATCAATGCTGTCATTGAATTTTCTTGCACCATGTTTACACGCCTTTACACATTCTCCACAGTTAATACATTTTTCCATATCTACTGAAGCTACAAATTGATCAATGGTACCTTCTTTCAATTTAATTATGTTAGCTACATTAACAGGACAAACTCTTATGCATTTATTGCATCCAATGCATTTCTGAGCATCAACAGTGATAACATCATCTCTCATATAAACATCCTTTCTGCCTTTTGAACAATTCTATTTAATGCCAATGTCCGTTTTCATCTATTATAACAGTATTTTATAATAATTTCAATAGTTTGTCATAATTAATTTGTAATTTTATACATTTAGACAAAACAGACATTATGTTCAATACAGAAAATATGCTTATACCACTATTATTTACATCCTAAAATTATGTCGTCACCTTTAATATACTGCATCAGCTGTGCTATATCTGCCATATTTATTTTTCCATCAAAAGATACATCAGCTCTTTGAATCTGACCTTCTGTCAGGGTAATATCTTTAAGCAGATAAAGGGAAATCGTTGTAAGATCACTTATTTCAACTTTTCCGTTATTATCAATATCACCGTATACTATATTTTTATTTTTTTCTCCATAGCTTATAATTTCTTTTTTTTCAGTATAATCAACGAGCCTCATATTTGCAAATTCAAGAACTGTTCCTGCTTCAAAACATCCGGTAGGAGTATTCGGGCCTTTGCCGCCAAGGAAAAATACCCACTCAGCTACCGGAATATCAACATCTGATTCAAATGTACTTGAAGCAGTAATTGTATCTCCTGCTGATATCTCCTGCATATTCCATCCAGAGCCATAATCTTTATTGTAGTTTCTGCATATAGTTCCATTTACGTAGCTCTCAACAGTCGAAACTCCATATTGATTATGCCATACTTCACCTGCCGTAGCACTGCCTACAGTCTGGGCATCAAGGTTTCCTATCTTTGTATAATAATATCCGTTTTCGCTTGATGATATCTGATATTCAATACCATATCTGTGGCCTGCCTTAATTTCAACGCCTCTGCATCTTAACTGAACGTCCCATTTGTCTGCTCCGCCATTAGGCTCACCACCAGGGTTTTTGATAAGCATTGTAAATGTATCTCCATCATCTGTGAATTCTGCATCAGCTGCTTCATGAAGATTTATATGCCACTTTGTTTCGTCTATTTTTTCACTATCTGCCTCTTCTGAATTGTCTGTGTTATCATCTGCATATATATTGTGATAATAATTGCTGCCACATAATGCAAATGATGAAAAGCACAATGCTAATGCAGAAATAAATGCACATATTTTTTTCATAATTACACCTCACTGTTTTTTTTGAATTGCAAATAACTTTCTAGAATTATTGTTGCTGCTACTGCATCAACAACTGCTTTTCTTTTCTTTCCTCTTGTATTGGTCTGATTTAAATAATTATGAGCTGATACAGTTGTATTTCTTTCATCCCAAAGCTTTACCGGAACATCAACAAGCTCTGCGAGTTTTTTTGAGAACAAATCACATTTTTCAGCTCTTTCACCGATTGTTCCATTCATATTTTTCGGGTATCCAACAACTACTTCTTTAGCATCATGCTCTTTTACTGCACATCCTACCTTTTCTATGCACCTTTCAAAATTTCTCTCCTCTATTACTCCGACAGGAGAAGCAAGAAATTCTGTAGGATCACAGATGGCAAGCCCCGTTCTTGCATCGCCAAAGTCAACAGCCATTATCTTCATCTGACTCCTCCTTTATTATTGCCATGGTTTTACACTGCCAACTATATCATCTACTGATAATATACCGTTACTATCAAGAAATTCATTCATCTCATCTATTATTTTTACTGGTGCAAAAGGATCCGTAATAATTGCTGCACCTACCTGTACTGCTGACGCACCTGCCATCATCATTTCAATTGCATCCTTTCCGGATGATATTCCGCCCATACCTATAACAGGAATATTGACTGCATTTGCTGTCTGCCATACCATTCTTACTGCAACAGGAAAAACAGCCGGACCTGACAAGCCACCACAATTGTTATGAAGAACAGGTCTTCTGCTCTTTATATCAATTCTCATTCCGAGGAGAGTGTTTATAAGTGAAACAGCATCAGCTCCTTCAGCTTCTACTGATTTTGCTATTGTTGTTATATCCGTAACGTTTGGTGAAAGCTTTACTATAAGAGGCTTTTTTGTAGCCTTTCTTACAAGTGATGTTACAGAAGCCGCTCCCTGACATGAAACTCCAAATGCTGCTCCGCCCTGTTTTACATTAGGGCATGATATATTAAGCTCTATCATATGCACATCAGTTTTATCAAGCTTTGATGCAACCTCTGCACATTCTTCAGGTGTTGAACCCGCAATATTTGCAATTATAACAGTATCTTTTTTCATAAGATTAGGAAGTTCATATTCTATAAATCTATCTATTCCCGGATTCTGAAGTCCTACAGAATTGAGCATTCCCATCGGAGTTTCAGCAATTCTCGGTGAAAGATTTCCCGTTCTCAGCTGTCCGGTTGTTCCTTTTGTAGCTATTCCTCCAAGCTTTGAAAGTGGATAAAATTCTTCATATTCACGACCATATCCGAATACGCCGGATGCAGGAATAACAGGATTTTTAAATTCAACTCCTGCTATTTTTACTGATAAATCTGCCATTACCAGATTACCTCCTTAGAATTAAATACAGGTCCATCCTTGCATACATGACCGAAATGTTCGCTTCCGTTCTTTTTTACTTTACATGCACATACAAGACAAGCACCTACTCCACAGCCCATTCTTTCTTCGAGAGAAACCTGACAATCAACATTATTACTTTCTGCAATTAATGAAATTGCTTTGAGCATCGGCATTGGTCCGCATGACATTATTATATCTGCAGAAGCTGCCTGATCTTTTAATGGTTCTGTTACAAATCCATGGATGCCTGCTGTTCCGTCATCAGTGCAGATTATTACTTTTGCACCGGTCTGCTCAAAATCTTTTTTGAGTATCACTGCATCGGCACTTCTGAATCCAAGTATTACAACAGCATTTTTTCCGTAATGCTTTGCAAGCGGAAGAAGAGGAGGAACACCTATTCCGCCGCCTACAATAACTGCTTTTTCTTTTTTTTCTGTCAGCGTAAATCCATGACCAAGAGGACCTACCATATCAATATTTCCGCCCTGTTTCGTATCTGCAATAACGTTTGTTCCGTCACCCTTTGCCTCAAATACTATTCTCAGTGTACCGTTTTCCTTGTCAATTCCACAAATTGAAATTGGTCTTCTCAGAGAAAAATGTTCCGGCAAAATATGAACAAATTGTCCTTCAGACGCTGACTGTGCTATATCCGGACACAATATTGTAAAATCATATATCTGCTTTGCCAGAGTTATTTTTTTTAAGAGAATATATTTACCTTGTGTATATTTCATCATATAACTTTTTTCTCCTTATATTATTAAGCACAAGAACGGACTGCCGCATATAATGCTAGCCTGTGACAACCCGTTCTTTTAATTTATTTAAATTTTTGTAATATCAACCAGATCAACATCATCAATTGTTCTGTTTGTCATAAGAACATTTGCTAATGCTCTTGCTGTATCAATAGCTGTAAGTGAGCAAATTGATCTTTCTACGGATTTACGTCTCATTTTTACACTGTCTCTTGCAGGCAGTCTTCCTTTTTCTGAAGTTGAAATTACATAATGAACCTTTCCGCTTTCAAGAAGTGAGATTACATTCGGTTCATCTTCTGCTACCCTTCCGACAAGATTTGTGGCAATCATATTTCGATTAAGCATGCTAGCAGTTCCCATTGTTCCGTACAGTTCAAACCCCATCTGTGAGAATTTATCGGCTATAGCTATTATTTCCGGCTTATCAGTATCACGTACAGAAATCATCACACCGCCTTCTTTCTTAAGATCAAAGCCTGCAGCAACAAGTCCTTTAAGTAATGCATCTTCAAATGTTTTTGCGATACCAAGACATTCACCTGTTGATTTCATTTCAGGTCCGAGCATTGTATCAACATCATGAAGTTTTTCAAAGCTGAATACAGGAACCTTTACAGCAACATAATCTCCTTCAGGATATAAACCACTTTCATAACCAAGATCCTTAAGTGTTGCACCAAGCATAATTTTTGTTGCTATATCAACCATCGGAATTCCGGTAACCTTGCTTATATAAGGAACTGTTCTTGAAGAACGTGGGTTTACTTCTATTACATATACTTCATTGTTATATACAACATACTGAATATTAACAAGTCCTATAATATTGAGTTCAAGAGCAAGACGCTTTGTATAATCAATTATTGTCTGTCTTATTCTTGGTGAAAGAGTCTGTGCAGGATAAACTGAAATTGAGTCACCTGAATGAACGCCGGCACGCTCAATATGCTCCATAATTCCCGGAATCAGATAATCGGTTCCGTCACATATTGCGTCAACCTCTACCTCTGTACCCATCATATATTTATCAATAAGAACAGGGTTTTCAAGCATCGTTCTTGTGATGATTTCCATATATTCAATAATATCTTTTTCTGAATGTGCAATTATCATGTTCTGTCCGCCAAGAACATACGAAGGTCTCATAAGAACCGGATAACCAAGCTTGTCAGCAGCTATTACAGCTTCTTCTGATGTCATTACTGTAAGTCCTTCAGGACGTGGTATTTCACATTTTTCAAGTATTTCATCAAATCTCTCTCTGTCCTCTGCTGCATCAATGCTGTCTGCAGAAGTACCAAGAATATTAACGCCCATATCTGAAAGATGCTTTGTAAGCTTGATTGCAGTCTGTCCACCAAACTGAACAACTACGCCGTATGGGTTTTCAGTATCAATGATGGCTTCAACGTCTTCCTTTGTAAGCGGATCAAAATAAAGTCTGTCGCCGGTATCAAAGTCAGTTGAAACTGTTTCGGGATTGTTGTTACATATTACTGCTTCATAACCCTGCTCTTTAAGAGTCCAAACACAATGAACAGAACAATAGTCAAATTCTATACCCTGACCGATTCTTATAGGGCCTGAACCAAAAACGATAATTTTCTTTTTACCTTTATCCGTTCTTTCAATAAACTGCTTTGCTTCATTCTCTTCATCAAATGTGGAATAGAAATATGGTGTTTCTGCCTGAAATTCACCTGCACATGTATCAACCATTTTGAAAACTGCAGTTTTCTTCATCGGACATTTCTGACCTGACATTCTTTCGATTGTACTGTCAAGATATCCGTAATTTTTTGCAGTAAGATATTTTTCCTTTGTAAGCTCACCGTCTGCAAGCCATTTTTCAAGATCAACCAGATTCTTAAGCTTGTTGAGGAACCAATTATCAATCATAGTAATTTCATGAAGCTTGTCAACTGAAATTCCTCTCTTAATTGCTTCGTAAACCTGGAAAGAACGCTCATCATCAACAGTTTCAAGCTTTTTGAGTATTTCTTCTGTTGAAATCTTCTCAAGCTTTTTAAGATTCATAGAATCTATGCCAAGCTCAATAGATCTTACAGCTTTCATCAGAGCCTGTTCAAAGCTTGTTCCTATGGCCATTACCTCACCGGTAGCCTTCATCTGTGTACCCAGTGTTCTCTTTGCATATACAAATTTATCAAAAGCCCATTTAGGAAATTTAATTACAACATAATCAATAGAAGGTTCAAAGCATGCATATGTTTTTCCCGTTACCTGATTAATAATTTCATCAAGCGAATAACCTACAGCAATTTTTGTTGCAACCTTAGCTATAGGATAGCCTGTTGCCTTTGAAGCAAGTGCTGATGAACGTGAAACTCTAGGATTTACTTCAATTACAGCATAATCATATGTTGTTGGATGAAGTGCAAACTGACAGTTGCATCCACCCTCTACCTTAAGTTCTGAAATAATATTGAGCGCAGCTGTACGTAGCATCTGATATTCTCTGTCAGTAAGAGTTACTGCAGGAGCAATAACGATACTGTCACCTGTATGGACTCCGACAGGGTCAAAGTTTTCCATAGAGCATACTGTAATAACATTACCCTTGCTGTCTCTGATAACTTCAAACTCAATTTCTTTCCATCCGCTTATACATTTCTCAACCAATATCTGTGTGATAGGTGAAAGTCTCAATCCGTTCTTTGCAATATCTCTGAGTTCTTCTTCATCAGCTGCTATTCCGCCGCCTGTACCGCCCATTGTAAATGCCGGACGAACAATAACAGGATAAGTGATTTCCTCAGCAAAATTTACTGCATCCTCTATATTTTCTACAACCTTTGAAGGAATACATGGTTCACCAATCTTCTCCATTGTATCTTTAAACGCCTGTCTGTCCTCTGCTTTATGAATTGTAAGAGGATTTGCACCGAGAAGTTTTACATTGTTTTCGTCAAGAAATCCCTCTTCTGCAAGCTGCATTGAAAGAGTAAGTCCTGTCTGTCCTCCAAGTGTAGAAAGAAGACTGTCTGGTTTTTCTATCTTAATGACTCTTTTTACAACATCAAGTGTAAGTGGTTCAATATAGATTTTATCAGCCATGGCTTTATCAGTCATAATTGTTGCAGGGTTTGAGTTTATAAGTACTACCTCAAGGCCCTCCTGCTTTAACGCACGGCACGCCTGTGTTCCAGCATAGTCGAATTCTGCTGCCTGTCCGATTATAATTGGACCTGAGCCGATTACTAATACTTTTTTAATGTCTTCTCTTAACGGCATTCTATTTTTCCTCCATTAACTTCATAAATTCATCAAATAAGTAAGATGTATCAAGTGGACCCCCACGAGCTTCCGGATGGAACTGAACTGTAAACGCTTTAATATTTTTGTATCTTACACCCTCACATGTCCTGTCATTTGCATTAATATGTGAAACCTCAGCAATATCAGTATTAACACTCTCACCTACAACAGCATATCCATGATTTTGACTTGTAACAAATGTTTTGCCAAGTTTCAGATCAATTACAGGCTGATTTCCGCCTCTGTGTCCATATTTAAGCTTTTCTGTTCTTGCGCCATGTGCAAGAGCCATAAGCTGGTGCCCCATACATATTCCGAATATCGGAATTCCAAGTTTTGATATTTCAGCGATATTTTTTATTACCTCAACATTTTCTTCAGGATCTCCAGGACCGTTTGACAGCATGATTCCGTCAGGATTCAGTTTCTTTATTTCTTCTGCACTTGTTCTGTCAGGTACTACTATTACATTGCATTCTCTTCTAAGGAGTTCATTACGGATATTTCTTTTATATCCAAGATCAATAAGTACAACTGTACGTTTTCCGTTCTCTGCTTTATAGCTGCATATCTCCGGAATACTTACTGTATTTACTGCATTTACTATCTTGTAAGAATTTATTTTTTCAAGAAGCTCCGCTTTTTTTGCATATACATCCTCAGTTGTAATTGCACCATTCATTACTCCGAATTCTCTTATTTTTCTTGTAAGACTTCTTGTGTCTATTGAATGAATGCCTATTATATTCTGTTTTTTAAGGAAATCATCAATATTGCCCTGGCAACGGAAATTTGAAGGTGTATTGCACCATTCTCTGACAATATATCCGCTTAAGAATGATTTGTTTGATTCATAGTCCTCATAATTTACTCCGTAATTTCCTATAAGCGGAAATGTCTGAGTTACAATCTGTCCGTAATAACTCGGATCAGTCAGTGTTTCCTGATAAGCCGTCATTCCTGTTGTAAAAACAACCTCGCCTATGGTAGTTCCCTTTACACCAAATGATTTTCCTTCAAATACAGTACCATCAGCTAAAAGCAAATATGCCTTTTCACTTGTGTAAAATAATGCCATCATATCAATCCCTTCATAGCATGTAAATATAAAATATTTTTTACTTGGTTATTGCAGATGTAATATCATCACGCATTCTTATTACTTCACGTCTTGCAGCCTTTGCAAAATCCCTCTCATCACAGCCTTCTTTTTTGTAGGCACACATAACAGATCTTGATGAATTTACAATAGCACCTAAGCCATTTTCATCAAAAGCTCCTGTAAGTCCTGCAGCTCCTCCCCCCTGAGCACCATAACCGGGTACGAGAAACATTGTATGAGGAAGTCTCTGACGAAGTTCGGTTAGCTGCTCCGGATATGTAGCTCCTACAACGGCACCCACAGATGAATAACCATATTCACCTATCTGTGAGCTGCCCCAGTTTTCACACATATCTCCCATTACAGCATAAATCGGAACTCCATCAATTTTTTTGTCCTGAAGTTCACCGCTTGATTTATTCGATGTCTTTACAAGAACAAATATTCCTTTGTCCTTCTTCTGACAAATATCAAGTAATGGCTCAATACCATCTGTACCAAGATATCCATTTACAGTAAGTGCATCAGATGCAAATGCTTCAAGACTGCTTCCGCCTATAATTGTATTTCCCAGATGAGCTGATGCATATGCTGTCATGGTAGCTCCGATATCATTTCTCTTTCCGTCTGTAATTACAAACATGCCTTTGCTTTTTGCATATCTGATAGTTTGTTCAAGAGTTTTTACTCCATAATGTCCCATCATTTCGTAATATGCAGCCTGCGGTTTTATGGCAGGAACAATATCATAAATTTCATCAATAATAGCTTTATTAAATGCAAGAACCGCCTTTGAAGCAGCTTTGAATGTTTCTCCATCCTTGATAAAATATTTGTTTCTGATATATTCAGGAACATAGTCAATCATCGGATCAAGACCTACAACAGTCGGATTTTTAGTTTCAATGATTTTTTTGATTAATCTGTCAAATGACATTTTTGAACCTCTTTTCTCAGATATTTAAATCAGAATATACTATTTTTCCATTTAAGATTGTCATAACAGGCTTACCTTTAAGCTTTGTTCCCTTGAACACTGTATTATGTGATTTTGAGTGAAGATTATCAGGATTAACAATCCATTCACGGTTAATATCAGCTATGCATATATCTGCTTTCTGACCTTTCCTTATATATACAGGTTCAATACCAAGGAGCTTTCTTGGATTCAATGACATAAGCTCTGCTATTCTCTGGAGTGTAATTTTCTTTGTATGGTAAAGATATGTGAGGGTTGCTGCCAGTGATGTTTCAAGTCCTACAACACCATTAGGTGCTTTTTTGAAATCAGCCTTTTCAGATGCTGCATGCGGAGCATGATCGGTTACAATACAGTCTACCGTTCCATCAATCACAGCTTCTGTTATTGCATCTACATCACGGCTATCACGCAGCGGTGGATTCATTCTGAAATCTGCATCCAGAGACATAAGTTTTTCGTCGGTAAATGCAAAATAATGAGGACATGTTTCACATGTTACTTTTATTCCTCTTGCCTTTGCATCTTTAATAAAACCGATACTTCCTTCTGTACTTACATGAGCAATATGAACTGCTGTACCGGTAGTACCAGCAAGTGCAATTTCACGTGCTGTTATATAATCCTCCGATGCACGGTCCATACCTTCAATGCCAAGTTTTTCAGAAACAGAACCCCTGTTGATTATACCTTTGCCGATTATGTCCATATCTTCGCAGTGAGATATAAGAATAATATCCTTATCATATGCTTTTATCATTGCCTGCCGCAGAATTTCTGCATTTTTGACAGGCCTGCCATCATCTGAAACGGCTTTTATTCCAAGAGACTTGTACATCTCAAAATCAGCAAGCTGATTTCCTTTCATTTCAGATGTTATGCATGCTGACTGATAAACATCTATATCAGTTTGTGCAGCTTTGGATAAAATATAGTTGATTGTCTCTTTATTATCTACAGGAGGATTGGTGTTTGGCATACATAGTACTCCTGTTACACCGCCAGCTGCAGCAGCTTTTGATCCAGTAATAATATCCTCTTTGTGAGTAAATCCCGGATCACGAAAATGCACATGCATATCAAAAAATGACGGAAACGCTGTAAGACCTGTACCATCAATAACTTTGGCAGTACTGTCTTTCAGATCGATTCCGACATTTTGAATAATTCCATCAGATATAAGGACATCATAATGTTTATCAATATCATATTGTTCATCTACGATTGAAATGTTCTTTATAAGAATATTTTTATTCATAAAACAATCCTTTCTCTTAATTATCATCCGGAATAAAAATTGACACACTGTCACATGAATCTATTTCACTTACCTGAACTTTAACCTTTTCTTCATGGGATGTAGGAAG